>JBPCXH010000147.1:0-8191 GCA_051008735.1 Gammaproteobacteria bacterium
TTGCCGTCGCCAAACATGCTTACGGCGGTGTCGGTAATAATCTGTTCAATCCCGCCATGGCCGGCTATGTCGCGCTGCTGGTGTCTTTTCCCGAACAACTGACGAACTGGCTGCCACCCCGCATGGGTGATCTTGATTATGAACCCCTCGGCTGGCTGGCCAGTCTGCAGTTCACCCTGACAGGCTCTCTTCCGGCGGGTTTCAGCCTGGATGCCATTGCTCGTGCAACACCCCTGGACCTGATGCAAAACGAACTGGGGCAGATGCGAACGGTGGAAGAAATCCGCGGTGGTTTCCTGTTTGGAGATTTTGGCGGTCGCGGCTGGGAATGGATTGGCAACTTTATCGCCCTGGGCGGATTCTGGTTGCTCACCCGGGGCATCATTCGCTGGCACATACCCGTTGGCGTGCTCGCCGGTTTACTGGTGTGTGCCACCGTGTTCTATCTCATCGATCCCGCCACGCATCCATCGCCCGGCTTTCATCTATTCAGTGGCGGGGCCTTGCTGTGTGCATTCTTCATTGCGACGGATCCGGTCTCGGCGCCGTCCACCGAGCGTGGTCGATTATTTTTCGGACTGGGTATCGGCGTGCTGACGTATGTCATTCGCAGCTGGGGCAGTTACCCGGACGGCATTGCCTTTGCGGTGCTGCTGATGAACCTGGCCGTGCCTTTGATTGATCGCTACACCCACCCGACGGTCTACGGCACCGGCGGTTCGAAGCCGTGAGCGGAGCCCGCGCTTTACTGGCCTTGGTTGCTATCGCAGCCACTGCGGCTGGGCTACTGGCCGGCATGGACCAGCTAACCCGCACACGCATCGCGGACAATGAAGCCCGCAAGCTTCTGGCAACTCTGGCCACGGTGCTGCCCCCCAGCGGCTATGACAACGAGCCCCACCTGGACTGGGCCTGGGTGCCGGATCCTGCTGCCCTGGGAAGCGCCGATGCCTTGCCCGTCTATCGCGCCAGGCTTGCCGGTGAACCGGCCGTGCTGGTGCTCAGCGTGGTATCACCCGACGGCTACGTTGATCGAATTCGCCTGCTCGTCGGCATAGACACCGCTGGCAGGATCAGCGGTGTACGTGCGGTCTCCCACGCGGAAACGCCGGGATTGGGCGACGGTATCCAGACCGATGTCAGTGACTGGATACTGGGCTTTGACGGGCGAACTCTGAACGACCCGGCCAGCAGCTGGGTCCTGCGCCGCGACGGTGGCGAGTTTGATCAATTAACCGGCGCAACTATCACCAGTCGTGCCGTCGTCAACGCGGTCCGCGCCGCACTCACCTATGCCCAGGCCAACTCACCCAAGCTGTTTACGCTCGCCCCCGTGACCGAGGCAGTCGAATGAGCAAAAACAACCACCCGGGCTTCGCCCAGGGCTTATGGCACGCCAACCCGGCGCTGGTGCAATTGCTCGGCCTTTGCCCCTTGCTGGCCGTTACCACCTCGCTGGTCAACGGCATCGGCCTGGGCCTGGCCACCTTATTTGTACTCTGTGCCACTAACGTGCTGGTTTCCGCCAGTCGTGCCTGGATACATCGTGACCTGCGACTACCCGCCTACGTGCTGATTATCGCCGCCTTCGTCACGGCCGTGGACCTGGCCTTCCGGGCGTGGTTGTTTGATCTGCATGAAAGCCTCGGGCTGTTTATCCCCCTGATCGTGACCAACTGCATCATCCTCGGGCGGGCGGAGGCTTTCGCCTCACGTCAGCCCGTCTGGCCCTCATTACTGGATGCGGTGAGCCAGGGTCTGGGCTTCGCCGCGGTGCTGATCAGCCTGGGTGCCGTGCGGGAATTGCTGGGTCGGGGCAGCTTGTTCAGCGGCGCCGAAATGCTTTTCGGGCCGGCGGCGGCGTCTCTGCAAATAAATCTGCTAAGCGATGAGCAAGGCCTTTTGCTGGCGATCCTGCCGCCGGGCGCATTCATCGGTCTGGCGGTCCTGATCGCCTTGCGCAATCGCTATCTGCAAGGCACCGCCGCCCGGAAAAAGACGGAGCAACTCAGCTGAATCCGGCCAAGCGCAAAGAAATCTATAGTCGCTTGCGGGCCACGAATCCCGAACCGACCACTGAACTGCGCTATGACAGCCCCTTTGAGTTACTGGTGGCTGTCATTCTTTCCGCGCAGGCCACCGACGTGGGCGTCAACAAGGCCACGCGCCGACTCTACCCTGTCGCCAACACACCGCAGGCCATCCTGGACCTGGGGGAAGCGGGCCTGAAGCAATACATCAAGACCATTGGCCTGTTTAACAGCAAGGCTGCCAATATCATCAAGACCTGCAAAATGTTGCTGGAACTGCATGCCGGTGAAGTACCGCGGACCCGTGAAGCCCTGGAACAACTCCCCGGCGTAGGGCGCAAGACCGCTAACGTCATTCTGAACACAGCCTTCGGCGAACCCACCATTGCTGTTGATACACATATTTTTCGCGTCTCTAACAGAACCGGCCTGGCGCCAGGCAAAACACCGCTGGAAGTTGAAAAACGGCTGCTGAAATTTACCGCCGATGAGTTCAAACAGGACGCACACCACTGGCTGATCCTGCACGGACGCTATGTGTGCAAGGCCCGCAAACCCGACTGCCCCGGCTGCAGTATTCGGGACCTGTGCGAATTCAGACAGAAAACGCTGCCCTGAGAACTTTTGTTCTGGCGATGTCTCGCCGACTAAAGGCGCGGAAACTCAGCTTGATATTCGGGAAATTTGCCGGCGGCACTGGGCAAGTAACGACGCTCACTGACCGGCACCCGCGGCGGCCTCAAACTGCGCTTAATATCAATCTGCAATTGGTCATCACGTTTCGCCAGCGCTATTCTGAGCGCCTTGCCTGCTGTGCACTCCAGGCTTTGAGTCCGGGTGCGCGAGCCACCGGGGGCATTCAGCCAGTCAACCTTAAGCTCACTGATACCGTCAGCGAGCTCCCAGATAAATACTCCATCAGGCCAATGCCTGTTGTGCAAATAACCCTGCGGCACGCCATCAAGGCTGACACGGAATTTACCCGCCACCTCATCACTCCACAGATAGGCCACACAAGTGCCTGACGGCGGACTGCGCACTTTGGTCACATAGTCCTGCGCGGAAAGCTCAACCGGGGTACTTGCAAAGCGAGCGGCCAGGCCGTCATACCCAAAACATACGCCATACTCGGTACATTGCAGAAAATTACTCGTGCCTAAACTGCGCGTCTCCTCCGCCCCCTCCATGTCTCCCATGCGCAGTTGCTCAGCATGCAGGGGATTGGCCAGCACCACCTCCGAGCGCAACAGCCGGCCGGCACCATCAAAGCGTGCAACCAGCATGTACAAATCATTGAAACGCACATCCCCCAACTCCAGACCGGTAATCTGCGCCCAACGAGGCGCCCCCGTCGCGTAAACCAGCAATGTCGGCCGCTTGAGGCGAAGATCAGGCGGGCCCAGCCGCTGCTCCAAATCAGTCTGCGTCGTAACACCCGGCTTGAGCCATGACAGGCGCATATCCGGTGCCGTGCCGATACCGGGACGCAAGGGGCCCCGGGGCCAGTCGCTCAATACAAGCTGACGCTTTGCCAGCTTCTTGCGTGCCTTTGCCGGCTCGATAACATCCAGGCTGCCATTATCCTTAGAACGAAAGCGCAGGTAGATGAGCTCGCCGGCGGCGCATTGCACTTTGCGCAGGGCAGCATCCCACCGCGAACGCACATAGAGTTCATGCTGACCCGTTGGCAACTCCCAACGCTGGTAGGAATCCTGGGATAACAGCCAGCCGGCCGGTGCGCCATCAAGCCAGATACGGGCACCACTGCTGCGCACTCGTCGAGTGTCATAAAGATACAAGCTGCATCCGTCAGCCGATGGCTTATCTGCCAGTGACTGCACCCACCACTCCGGTGCATCGACAGTAAAGGCGCCGGTATAGGCTGACATGAATGGCAGGGGGATTGACTGATCAGGCAGGCCCAGCGAAATACAAACCCCATCCTGACAGCGTTTATCACCCACAACCCGGCGCTGGGAAATGAGCGCCCCATCCGAATCGAATTCGAAAATGCGGAAAACCGGCGTGTCTGATGCGTAGGTAGCCGCGCCGGGTTCAGCGGCCGGTTCTGGATCAGCAACCACAATGGGCAAGTCGCTGAGCCAGCGCCCCTGGAAAACCTCCTCATAGACCCAGACCTGTCCGTTCAGATAAGTCCGGACCGGCTCGCCCAGGGATTCTTTAACCGCGGTCCGGCTGGTCCAGGCCAGTGCCATGGCAGGATCATCCCCCGGGGACAGGCGGGCAACTTCAGGCTCATCGCCCACTTTGCCGGCACAGCCAGCAAGGGCCGATAACAGTCCCGCGATCAGGCACAGGAACACAAGGTGGGCTGACAGGGGCCGAAAGGAGCCGGAGCCTCCAAAGAACATAGGACATCTCTGCCTGGCTAAAGCGGCAAGAGTATCGCCTTTGCTGCCCTGCCCCCACCCCAGGTGAAGATTGAGCCCGAATCGTTTGAAGATCAGCTTTTGCTCAGTTAATTCCCCGGCTCGCTCCCGATACTGACTTCCTCGGCGTATCGGACGCCCCAATCTAAGCAGGGAGAATGAAATGAATCTGCGCCACTGCCTGATGCTGGTTGCGGCCAGCCTGCCAACCCTTGCCAATGCCAGGGAAGTCAATTTATCCACACCAACGGCCGGCGACATCATGCAGCCGGTATACGCTGAACAACTGCGCTCGCGGCCTCTTGCCCTGAGAGCAGGACCACGCGCCCAGGCCACGGGTACGGTGGGTTTCTTCGATCCCCAGGTGATATTGCATGAACTGCTGATCGTCCCCACCGAGTCTACCCAGACCGGCTACTGTGAAATTAGCGCCCGCGTACATGACGCCACCGTCGCCGTCAGTACGTGGCAGGCCTCGCCAGAGTCAGCCCATCCAGACACCTCACTCAATCGGACAGACACGGCACGTGAGTCGGCTCAACCAGCCTCCTCCGGCTCGCTCGTGCGCTATTGGCAACCCTCTGGCAGCCAGGTGCAGGGGTGGCAACCGCCGGCCGGTGTATTCCTGACACCCAGCGACCTGGTGGTACTCAAAGTCCGTTCACGCCAGTCATCCGCCCAGGACACCGGGCAGTGCAAGGCCGAAGTTCATGTACTGGCCTTCACCACCACGCCAACGCGACAACTCCGATGAGGATTGCTGCAGCTGGTGGACAAAAAACCGCCCACGGGCCGGTTGTTCTGCAAGGTGGGGGCAGGCTGACTTCCCTCAATTCTCCGCATTGAAGGACCGGCGAATATTAATAGCCGTACCGGGGCTTCATCGGCACCCAACATAGACCGCCAGATTGATCGATGAATCGCCGGGCAGGCGGATAGATTGCCGGGATAAACTTGCACTCCCAGCCGCCTTGCCGCATATTAATTTTCTCTATAATTGAGCTGATGGCCCCCTCAATCGACCGATTTGGGGGGAGGCATAAAAACCCTGGACCATGCAACTTTGTCTGCCTGAGTGATGGCTGCGGAAATAAAAACCAGAAGAACAGCATGAGTGCCAAAGACACCAAAAAACCCCAGCTTGAAAGTATCAATGTATTCGAGACTGACGAGCGCTATCACCACAAACTTAGTGACATTCTGCGCAAGCGGCGTCGCCCTCTGCTCATGGTGATAGACACTGAAGGCGATCTGGTCTACTCCTCGGTGCCGGACAGCGCCATGTCTCATGATCACCGCCTCCTGGGTCAGGCACTGGCCGAAGCGCGGAACCTGTTTAGTGACACCGAATTTAACGAGAAGGAAGCGGCACGACAGCTGATCGTCGACAAGCCTGGCGAACGCTCCGCACTGGTTTTGCTTGAGAATGACTTCTTCAGCCTGAAACTATTCCCTCTGCACGGTCCAATCGATGATCTTACAACGGACAAATATGCCGCCGTAGTAGAGCCCATTGTGAAGCCCCTGTCAGAAGGCGTGGAATTCGATCGGGTTCAGAAAAAATGGCGTTTATCCAAACGTGAAGTCGACGTACTCAAGGCTCTGATGGGCGGTGACCCGGACAAGGAAATTGCCCGGGTACTGGAGGTGAGTGTTGAGACCGTCCGCGCTTATCTGAAATCAATCCGCGCCAAGCTTGGCGTTGCCACCCGCACCGCTATCGTGCACGTGGTACATCAGATGCACAGCGAGGCCCACCGCGATGATCTGGATAGAAGAATTTAGCCATTATTATGTCGCGGCCGAGCGTGCATATGGTTTACGCTAGCGTATAGTATCTCAAAGCCACAAGCCTGCCGGCGAGCCATCGCCGACCAGACATAAGAACAATAATAAGGGGCATGGCATGACACGCAAACGGAATGGCGGTCATAAAGGCCGCAGAAGCCATAGTAACGGTGTTCAAGTCGCCGACGACTCAGCGACGCGCAATGACGAAGAACCGGAAATCGTAGCCGCAGAGGCAGAAAGAACTATCACTGCCAGTGAGTTCATTGCCGATATCGACGATACCGGGACATTCATGGGTCTGGACGACCCCGACGAAGAAGGTCCGGATGACGGCGAAGCCCTGATTTCCCTGCAAAGGCTTGAGGGCGACATCCGTGAGCTGCACTCCCGGTGGGCAAATGTCGAAAGCGAGCTGGCGGCTCGCGACATGGAAATTGGCCGACTTCAGGAAGAAGGCGAGATTCATCACGCCGCATTCAAATCCCTGCAGTCCGAACTTGACGAGGGCAGACTGAGAGAGAGCGAGTATCAGGACCAGGCAGACTCAATCCGGGAACAACTGACAGAACAGGAAAGTCGACTGCAAATGCAGCTCGATGAACTGGCAGCCCGAGACCAGGCCATCAAAGCCGGCCGTGAAGCCCTGGAGGATATGCAGGCGCAGCGGGATAACATCAGCCAGACCAGCAAGGCCCTGGAGCAAGAGTTAGCCGATCAGGCGAAGAACGAAGAAGCGGTCCGTAAAAAAGATGAGGAAAAACAGGCGGTAATTTCTGAGCTGCGGGTAAAGAATCAGGAATTCGAGAGCTATATAGATCGCCGGAAAGCCGACTGGGACAATTTGAATAATGATCTGGCGAGTTCTCGTGATGCGCTGGCCGACATGGAAAAGGCTATCGCGACCAAGGAGAGCGAGTTCTCCGGCCAGGAGAAAGAGAGGGTTCGGCTAAGCCAGGCCATTATCGACCTGGAGAAGCGTTACGCCGAGATGAATGGCCGGCGCGCCGAACGCGAACAGGCTAATCAGGAATTACAGGAACTTCTTAACGAACGCGCCAGCGAACTTGAGACCCTGAGAAATGAGCTGCGCCAGGCTGAAGCGGTCAGCGCCCCCCTGCAGAAAGAGATCGAAAAGCAGGCCGCTGAGCTTTTAAAAGCGCGCAATGAGATCACGCGACTGGAGTCGCAGGCCATAAGCGACCGCCAATCTGCCACGGCCGCCGAGAAAGAATTGCGCAGCAAATATGAGGGCGAAATTGCATCCATGCACCAGCAACTTACTGATAGTTTGGATGCAAACAGCCAGGCACAAAAAGAACTGGCTGACAGCCAGCAGCGGGCCACGGAAATGGAAGCAGACATAGTGGCCAGGCAGACCGAGCTGGAAAAAGCGCGGACAGCATCAGCGGCCACTGACGAAAAACTGGGCCAGGTCGCCGAAGAGCGAGATACCCTGCGAGCTAAATGCGATGATCTCAAGACGCGCCTGGCAGAACTCAAGTTAGAGTTCGCCGACCACCGTCGTATTTCCAGTCAGGACCTCGAAGAGAGCACCAGTCGAGCGGCGGAACTGGCGGTCTCACTGAAGACCAGCAATGCCGCCCTTCAGACCCTGAATCGAAACGTAAAGATAGTCGGCAAAATCAACGACAGTGTGCAGCGACTGGACAAGCAAATGTCCAACGGTCCCAACACCGGGGGCGAAAGAGCTACTGCCCGAAAGCAAACCCGCCGGCTGATGGTCGCCATTCAGGGCGAGCAGAAAATACGCTACCCCATCTACAAGAACAGCACGACGATTGGCCGTTCTCCAGAGAGTGACATTCAAATCCGCCAGAAATGGATCAGCCGCCAGCACGCCCGCATTGTGATCAGTGATGAAGCGGTAACCATTGAGGACATGGGCAGCAAGAACGGCATTCTGGTCAATAACAAACCCATCAGAGCTGGCGTACTCAATGATCAGGATATGGTGGACAT
>JBPCXH010000148.1:0-2594 GCA_051008735.1 Gammaproteobacteria bacterium
GTCCATTGGCACGGGCGACAGCCGGGCCGCCGCACCGGCGCCGATGCTAAAAGCGCTGGGGATGGTGCTGGCCGGCAAGGAAAAGGCGGAACGCCACCTGATCGACTCCGGGCTGAGCTTTACCATCATTCGCCCCGGCGTACTTCTGGACAAACCCGCCAATGGCCGCGGTGTACTCATTCAGGATACCTCCGCCAGCGGTGTAATCAGCCGCGCTGAGTTAGCGAGTGTGACCATCGCCGCCATCGGCGACGAGCAGACCGTCGGCCGCATCTACACCGCCATCGAAAAACGCTAACTGAGGGAACCGGGATAGAACAGACTGTTTAGCCCGGCTCATCGCAAGCCACAAAAAATAATTCAACCGATGAAAAGCGGTTCGACCCCATAAAGATGAAGATGGATTGAAGTGACGTTCCGGTACTCATTGCTATTGATCGCGCTGCTGGCCACGGGCACGGCGCTGGCTATCCCGCCCTTTGCCCCCCTGACCAGTCCCGCCGTTGTCGGCACGGAGGTCTGGAAACTGCCGCCCGGCTGGCAGGCCGAATGGATCACCGACCGCAACACCCTCAGTGTGCAGCCAGGCTTCCAGGCTACCTTCGGCAAGTGGGACATGCTGGATATCGGCGGTGCCAATTACGAACTGATCTATCTGCCCTTCGAAACCCCCGTGGGCGCCGGCGCGGGTCGCTATAACCGCGATACGGGCGCCTTTACCGCCCTGATGGGCGGCGATGGCAGCGGCGTGTTTGCCACGGACCCGGTGGGTTGGGTGGCCACGAATGACGACTTCGGCACCATCGATCCGGCGGTGCTGACACCCGTTGGCACATTGCTGGTCGCGGAGGAGGGTAAGGGTGCCGGGCGCATGTTCGAGATCCTCAATCCCGCCACCGCAACGGGCACCGCGGACGCGGTGGTGCAGTGGCTCAGCAATATTCCGTCCGTGGCCCATGAGGGCATCAAGTTCGATAGCCAGGGGCGCATGTACTTCATCGACGAGGACAAAAGTGGTTCCGTCTATCGCTTCACGCCCAGTACCCCCGGTGACCTGACTGCCGGTGGCGTGGATGTCCTGGTGGTTGATGACTTCACCGGCAACCCGGCACTGGACTGGGACGACGGGGTGAACGACGGTTCGACCCGCACCGGGGCGGCGACGTGGGTGGAGATTGTCGACAGCGCCGGCATGGCCACGACGACGGCCGATCCCTTCGACTTTACGAGTCGCGGTGGCCGCGCCGCCGCGGACGAAGTGAACGGTACGCCCTACGGTCGTCCGGAAGACATGGTGATTGTGACCACCAATGGCGAACAGATTATTTATTTCGCGACGACCAGTGAGCGCGTGGTCTACGGCGTCAACCTGGCGACGGAAACCGTCTTCGAGGCGGTAAACGCAGCCACTACACCCGACAACATCGGCAACGATCCCGTGGGCCCCGGCTCCTCCGATTCAGACTATGGCCTGGACGATCCCGATAACCTTGAGATTGCCTACAGTCCGGAGGGTTATCTGCAACTGTTTATTGTCGAGGATGAGAATCCCGGCGATATCTGGATGGCGACGGATAACGATGCCGACGGCGTGGCGGAATTTATTGATCTGTTCTTCAGTCTCGGCGTCGATGACTCGGAACCCTCCGGACTCAGGGCCGATCCGCGGGGCGGCTTCCTGATATGTATTCAGCATCCCTTCGACCAGAACGATTCCCTGTGGCGGGTGTACCCCACGGCCTTCCCCCATGGGGATATCAACGGCGACGGCATTTTCGATATCCGCGATCTGCTCCTGCTGCAGCGGGCCCTCACAGGTCAGGCCACACTCACAACCGAGCAATCGGGCCGTGCCGATGTGCAGCCGGGCGGGGGCAACGGGGTCGTGGAGACGGGCGATCTGCTGGTTCTGGAGAAGTTGTTGTTGCTGCCATAGACCCGACGGCCTGCTTGTTCGTTTTGTTGACGGGCCACAGGCTCATTTCTTGAGCCTTGCCTGGTCTAAGCTTCTAATAAGTGAATCCATGAATGCATCGGGCAATCCCAGGAGAGCAGGATGACAAGAATTCTCGGTTTGAGTCTGGCGTTTCTGGCCACCATCGTAGCGGCCAGTGACTACACCCTGGCCCCGGACGGCAGCTATGTCAGTGGTGACAGCTATACCATCGCACCCGACGGCACTTACGTGGGTGGTGACAGCTACACCCTGGCGCCCGATGGCAGCTACGTTGGTGGGGATGACTATACGCTGGCGCCTGATGGTAGTTATGTCGGCGGTGATCGCTTTACGCTGGCACCCGATGGTACCTACGTGGGCGGTGAGGACTACACGCTCGTGCCGGATGGTGACTACGTCGGTCACGAAGAAGAATGAGTGGCTCGGCCGCCAGTGCGGCGGAAACTTAGCGATCAGCTTGTGGCCGGTTTTTACTCTGGCTCCGTCCGCAAACCCGTCCGGACTATCTGCAAAAGATCTGCGACGGTGAGCACGCCGTCAGGCGCACCCGCCGGGTAGACGTCAGCTCGCGCGACGGATTGCGGATCGAGAGCTATCACTCCCGTCAGATGCTGCTGAACGCGCAGCAGATCATGCA
>JBPCXH010000149.1:0-16077 GCA_051008735.1 Gammaproteobacteria bacterium
GCTGGCCGCCGGCGGGGCTTTCAGGCGGTAGCGGCTGCCGGGGCGGCATCCTCGTCGGCGTTCATGAGGTCTTCCTGACGCTTGGATTTCAGCCGTGTGGCGAGCAGCAACAGGCTGCCGGTCATAAAAGCCATGCCGATAAAGGCGGCCTGGTAGCCGATCTCACCGCCGCCCGTGGAACTGGCGACCGCGCCCACTGTGGCCGCGCCCAGCAGCCGGCCGATAGATGAGGTGACACTGAGGAAGCCCTGGGCTGAGGCCCGATCCCCGGGCGCTGTTTCATTCAGCACAATGCAGCGCAACGGCGCACCGAGCAGGCCGGCCAGGCCGATACCGCTGACAATACTGGCGAGCAGGAAGATCTCGATGGTCAGGCTCTTGTGCCCGTAGACCATGAATGCACTGAAGCTCAGGATCAGGCTGAACATGACGACATTGCGGGTGCCCACCACATTGATCAGTCGGCCCGCCACGGGAGAAAACAGGGTGGAGGCCAATACCCCGGGAATCAGTAACAGCGCCGCATTGGCTTCGCTCAGGCCAATAGCTGCCACCAGTAAGATCGGGTAGAACACAGTCGCCGTCTGCATCGCACCCACGCCGGCGGAAATGACACAAGCGGTGAAAATTTGCCGGGAGGCGAAAAAGGCCGGTTGAACAATCGGGTCCGCCACCCGATTCTCAACGCGCCAGAACAGCGGCAACAGCAGCAGGAAGGTCAGCAGCAGGGGCCACACCTGGGGGCTCATCAGGCTGGCAAGAACGTCGTTGGTGTCCAGATTATTGATGCCGACGACCAGCGAGCTCAGGCCGACAATCAGCATCAGGGTGCCGCCCACATCGAAGGGTTTGCGGCGATGCTCGCTGCGGGTGGGCAGCAGTTTCCAGGCGCCGATCATCAGCACGGCAGCAATGGGCAGATTGACCAGAAACAGCCAGTGCCAGGAGAAGCGCAACAGGATGCCGCCGAGTATCGGGCCAATAATAAAAGCCAGGCCGAACACGGAGCCCAGCACACCCAGAGCCGGGCCGCGTTCCCTGGGTGGCAGTCGGGTGGCGATCACGGCAGAGGCAACGGGGAAAATGCCGCCGGCACCGAAGCCCTGAATCGCGCGACCCAGGTAAAGCCCGTAGTGGTCAGTTGCCATCACAATGAACACGGAGCCCACCGCAAAACAGCCGATACTGAACTGGTAGATAGCCCTCGGTCCGAAGCGGTCCGAGAATTTGGTCAGCAGCTGGGCGCCAATCATCTGGCACAGCACATAGGCATTGAACAACACCGCCAGCTGGCGATTGTCCATGCCGAATTCCGCCTGTATGGCCGGCAGCGCCGGGCCAATGATGGCGATATCGATCGCCCCCATCAGCACACCGACGAAGAGCAGTGGGAGTAAAAGATTGATTTGTTTAGGATTTAACGAAATGACAAAGCCCCTCTGATGGCTTTAATTTCGTTCACAACACAGGGCTGGATGCGGAATTGGATGCCTGTTTTGGCAGGCGAGCCACCGGGGCCGGGTGGCCTGTTGCTGCTCGCCCCTGGCCAGGACGATGGTCCTTACTGCATGCGGGACAGGCCTTCGAGGGTCGCGGCCAGAATAATCTGGTGCTGGGCATCCGGGCTGATTTTGGCTTCCATGGTCTCGACGTAGCCACCGCCATCGAAGGAGCCGAACTGCATGTGATTGCCACCCGGAACTGGCACCCACATTGTCTCTGGCGGGAACAGGTATTCCTGTGCCTGGAATTTTTCCGGGCCTTTGCCTTCCAGGGTCGCCCGGTGAATGCTGACCACCGGCAAAGACGTGTCAGACAGGTCACTGTACTCCGGCGGATAAGAGTCCCAGAGAATCAGACCGGCCAGGTCGTCCTGATGGCCGAACGCATATTGCGCGGCCATCGCGCCACCCATGGAATGACCGACGATGACCCACTTTTCGATCTCCGGAAAAGCAGCGCGCACGTCATCAGCCCGGTCCGGCGAAAAAATCGCAAAGTCGAAGGGCATGGTCACGCTGATCACCAGGTAACCGGCTTCGGCCATGGCGCGCGTAACCGGCGCGTAGCCACGGACATCGCAGTTCGCACCCGGGTACACAATGACGCCCGTGGTGGGCGTCAGGCGGGTCGGGCGCATGATCAGAAAGTTGCCGTCTTCCTCGATGCTGACCGCATCCGTCGACTCCAGTGCCGACAGGGCAAGGGCCGTCGGCCGGGCCAGGTTCTTCTGGTTGGAGTAAGTCAGGTACCCCAGAAACAGCAGGGGGACAATGACAATGATCAGGGCGGCGATTTTCAGAAATTTTTTCACGTCGGCTTATCTTCTTGATCGTGTGGGCCCGGGGCCGGCAGCGCGCATCTTAGCCCATTGCCCGCGCCGTGGCCCGCCCGGCCTGCAGCACCGGCCAGGGTTGGGGCCCGGCCGGGTTCCTCGGTATGCTCGACCCATGGCGATTAGACGGGTTTTACGGATGGGCCACCCGCTGCTGCGGGAGGTCGCCAGGCCACTGGAGCCGGCCGAGCTGGACAGCCCGGAGCTGGAGCTGCTGCTGGCCGATATGGTAGACACCCTGCACGACTACGGTGGCATCGGTCTGGCCGCACCCCAGATCGGCGAACCCCTGCGTCTGGCCATTATTGAAATTGACGGGGGCCCGACCCGCTACGGTGAACTGGCGCCGTTACCCCTGACCGTCTTTATTAATCCTGTCATCGAGGTTCTCGATCCGGCCACCGCCGGCTTCTGGGAGGGTTGTTTGTCCGTGCCCGGTCTGCGCGGTTTTGTCGAGCGGCCGCAGTCTGTGCGTATTCAATACACCAACCTGATCGGTGCCCAGGAACAAATTGAACTGCAAGGTTTCCCGGCCACGGTGTTTCAGCACGAATTTGATCATCTGGACGGAAAGCTGTTTGTCGATCGCATTCACGACACCCGACTGCTCGCTTTTGAGCAGGAGTTCGAGCGTTACCATTTGTAACAAGGAGCCGCCTGGCGGCGTGAAGGAAGCACCCATGTCTGACCCGGTTTTTACTGATCATTTTAATCGCCGTGATCTGCTGCTGGGGGTGGGCATGCTCGGTGTCCTGGGCTTGTCCGACGCCCATGCGGGTGGGCATTCCGGACCACGTGTGCTGTTAAGTCCCGAAGAGCAAAAAGAACTGGAAGCGGCTAACGAAGACCTGGTCAACCGCTTTATGCGGGATTACTCAACCCGCGATGTGGACGTGCTCGCCCAGTATCTGGCCGACGATATTGTTTACCAGGTATCGGAAGGTCAGAAGGAAGTGCTCGGCCTGGCGGCTTACAGGAAACGTACCGCCAATACGATGGCCGGCCTGGAGAAAGTCGATTGGCAAGTCCTGCGTTCTTTTGCCATAGGCCAGATCGTGATCAACGAGCGTATCGATGAGTTTTATCCGCCCCCGGGCAGCCGGATACCGCGGATGCGTTTTCATGTGGCCGGCTATTTTCTGGTCAAGGACAACAAGATTCAGGTCTGGCGAGACTTTGGTTACCCGGGCGCCAAACAGCTGGTTGAGCCGGCGCCCAAGGCCTGACGAAACAAGGGGAGGATTACGGGAATGTTGAATTTAAATCTGCGTCGTGTCGTTGCACGGTTGGGGCTGCTGGGAATCTTGCTGGGCGGCCCGGCCATGGCGGAGGAAGTACCGACAGTGCTGATCACCGGTTCCAATGCCAGCCACGGGCTGGCCTTTGTCGAGGAATATGCCGCACTGGGCTGGCGGGTTATCGCGACGTGCCGGACCCCGGCTAAAGCTGACCGGCTTAACGCAATTGCCGCAAAGTATCCGACAGTAACTGTCGAAGAACTCGATATTGTTGATGATGCCGAGATCGCGGCACTGAAGGCAAAGTATGCTGATCAGCCCATTGATGTGTTGTTGCTTAACGGCGCTATAAACAGTTTCCGTTTCGGCCCCATGAATTTCCGCAAAATGGACTATGAGTGGTTCGAGGAGATGCTGCGCGTCAACATCATTGGTCAGATGAAGGTGACGGAAGCATTCCAGCCTAACGTAGCTGCCAGCACACAAAAAAAGGTCATCGCGATGACTTCCACGGGTGGCTCGATTACCGAGGCGGAGCTGCCGATTGCGCCGGCCTACCGGGCCAGCAAAGCCGGGCTGAATATGCTGATGCGCACCTACGCCGAAGCCATGCGTCGTAAAGGCGTTATTGTGGGCATCGTTGCGCCGGGCACGGTGGATACCGAGGACTATATGAATGCCGAGGATCCCGATTCGGTGCCGTCCAACTACCGCAACATGATGCGCATGAAACGACTCGCGCCGCGCACGGCGATCGATGACATGATCGCCTTGATTGAGCGCATGACCCTGGAAGACTCCGGCGTGTTTTACGAATGGACCGGTCGCGTGATCCCGTGGTGAAGCGGCCCTGTCTGCGCGCTGCCTGTTACTTGCTGGGCCTGCTTTTGGCCGGGCCGGTGGCAGCAGCCCAACCAGTGATTGATATGCACGTCCATGCCTGGCCCTATGGGGCAGACGGCCCACCGGACAAAGCCGAAAATATTGCCGCCATGGAAAAATCTCTGGCCGCTTTGCAGGAGCACAATGTTGTGCTGGCGGCTGCCAGCGGCCCGGCGGCTTTTCTGGATTACTGGCATCAGGCAGCGCCCGAGCGGCTATTGCTCGCGCCGGTGCTGCCTTGTGAAGGCGGTCTGAATCCCAACTGGCATCGTTACACCTGCTTCCCTGATGGCGCCGAGTTGCCTGACCTTGCCTGGCTGCGTGATCAGTACGAGAGCGGCACTTACCAGCTGATGGGTGAGATATTCACTCAGTATGCCGGCATGCGTTACGACGACCCGCGCATGCTGCCGTACTACGCTCTGGCCGAAGAGCTGGGCATCCCGGTGGCTTTTCATACCCATTCGGCACCGCCCCTGACAGCCAATAACTGTTGTCCAAATTTTCGTATGAGCCTGGGTGATCCCATGCAGCTGGAAAATGTGCTGGTGCAGTTTCCGCAGCTTAAAGTTCTGATCATGCATGCCAATCCGCTCGTGTATCCCATGCTGATCGATATGCTCGCTCAGTACCCGCAGGTTTATGTGGAGCTGAGTCCTTTTGATCGCATTCTGGTGCGTGAGCGTTTTCATGAGTTGCTGAAACGCTTTCAGGAGGGGCGGATGATTCGCCGGGTGACATTCGGAACCGATGGCGGCGATCACGGGCGCTCTCTGGCGGCCTATCGATCTGCCAAATTTTTGTCAGCGCGAGAGTTGGACGCTATTTTGTGTGGCAACGCCGCCCGCTTTCTGGGTCGTCCACAGGCCTGCAAGGTCGTCAACCCAACCGCCAGGGTGCAGGGAGAGAAAGAGTGATGTCATTACGAATCGCCGTTGCTTGTCAGGTTTTTCTTGGGCTGATCGCCGGGACGACTTTTGCCCAGGAAACGGTGCTGCCGCCCATCAATGTGCCAGCCGGGTTTAAGGCGACGGTTTTCCATCCCGGACTGGGTCCCGCGCGTCACATGGCGGTGCGCGATAACGGGGATGTTTATGTCGCCCGGAGTTTCCGCCTGAATGCGCCGCAGTTCGGGATGAAAGCCGCCAATGGGGCGATTGTCGCCTTGCGCGATAACGATGCCGACGGGGTTGCCGATGTGGTCGAGCCTTTCGGCCCGCTGGATATCACCACAGCGGTCAGAATTCACGACGGTTGGTTGTATTACTCATCGGATGTTTCCGTGTGGCGCGTCGCCCTTGATGACAATCTGGTGCCGGCCGGTCCGTCACAGCCGGTGGCCGGGGGTTTCCCCATGCAGCGCTCCCACGGCACCAAGACCCTGGCTTTTGACGGCGCTGGCAACATGTACGTGAACTCGGGGACGCCATCCAACTCCTGCGCGCAACGTCGCATGACTCGCGAGTCACCCGGTATCGATCCTTGTCCGCAACTGGAGCGCGCGGGCGGCCTGTGGAAGTTCAAGGCCGATGGCCAGTTGCAGGATCAGATGCGCGACGGTGAGCGCTATGTCACCGGCACCCGCAACATTGTGGCCATGGCCTGGAACCCGTGGGCCGACAAATTGTTCTTTGTCATGCACGGTCGTGACAGTTTGGGCATGTTATTTCCTGACCTCTATACGCGTCAGGCTAATGCGGAATTGCCCGCAGAAGAATTTCACGAGGCCGAGGCCGGTGACAATTTCGGCTGGCCTTACACCTATTTTGATCCTATACGCGGTCGGCGCATGCAGTCACCCGAGTACGGCGGTGATGCCAACACGGCAGCGGAGGGCGACTATAAAGATCCGCTGATCGGTTTCCCGGCGCACTGGGCACCCAACGATTTGCTGTTTCATTCCGGGCGCAATATGCCGGCCAAATATGCTCAGGGTGCCTTCATCGTTTTTCACGGGTCATGGAACCGGATCGGCATGGAGCAGGGCGGTTTCCAGGTGGTGTTCGTGCCTATGCGTGACGGCAAGGTCACGGGTGACTGGCGGGTGTTTGCCGATGGCTTTAAGGGTGCCGGCGTGGTGAAAAATCCGGCCATGGCCGCTTATCGACCCACGGGTCTGGCCGAAGGGCCCAATGGCGAGATTTATATCAGTGAAGACAAGCAGGGGCGTATCTGGCGAGTGAGCTGGTCTGAGGCACCGGCGCCGCCGGTAGCGGCCACGCCCGCAGCTAAGCCTCAGCCCGCGCCGGAGGCAACGGACCCGGCGCCCGAGGATGATCGGTCCTTTCGTCGGCGCCGCGCCCCCTAGCTCGGTGCTGCGCCGAGATCCGCTGGGCTTTTAGTCAGTTCGCCGCAGGGGCGTGAACTGTTTGATGGTCAGGCATCGCCATAACCACTCGATGGGCCCCTGCTTGCAGTGTTTCAGCCAGAAGCTGGCCATCAACACCTGGGCGGCGTAAATCACCAAGGCAAGCAGCCACAGCTGGGCCAGGCCCAGGGTGCCGATCAGACCGAAACCGATGCCATAGAAAATCGTGATGCCGATGAGTGTCTGGCTGATGTAGCTGGTGAAGGCCATGCGTCCCACCAGGGTCAGAGGTTGCAGCAGGGTTCGTCCCAGCGCGCTGCCAAATACACAGCTCAGGATGCACATATATGACAGGGCCATCAGTGTCTGGCCGACCACGTTGAATGCTTTGCTGAATATTTCCTCGGGTGTGCGCGGCCAGCTGCTCATGCTTAAGCCGAGCTCCATCGCCAGCAGGGTCAGAGCGAGACCCGGGACACCAAACAGAAAAATATTCCGCGGCTTCTGGGCCGCGCTAAGGAAAAAGCCGCTGCGTGCGAGGTAGCAGCCGATCAGGAAAAATCCGAGCACCCGGGAAATCCGGCCGCTGGGTATAAAGCCCACCCAGCGCCAGTAAATATTGTGCCAGTTGACCCTGAAAACCTCTGCCAGGTCTGTGCCGGCGAAAGCGCTAATGATCGTGTCCCAACGCATATCGGCATAATTCGTGCGAGCAACCTTGGCAATAGGCTCAATGGGCTCACCCAGGCTCATATAAGCGAAGTTGCTGAGTACGAAAAATCCGAGCAGACCCAGTGCCAGACCCAGCAGCGCAGCTTTGCTGAGGCCGCGCAGAGCCACCATGACAAAAGCCAGCAGGGCATAAAGGGTGAGGATATCGCCCGACCAGAGCAGGGCGTGCAAGACGCCGAACAGCAGGAGAAAGGCCAGCCGTCGGTGATACATGGGCAGAAAACTTTCCGGTTTATGGCCCTTGCGTTCCCACTGGATGCCGAAGCCAATACCAAACAGCATGGAGAAAATCGCGTAGAACTTGCCATCAATTAAAGCGATATGCAGCCAGTAGAACAGGCCGTCGAGATCGAAGTAGGGCAGTTGCGCTAACTTTTCGAAGGGCAGGTACTTGTAGCCGCTCCAGCTCTGGATGTTGGCAATCAGGATGCCGAAGATCGCGAAACCACGAATCGCATCGATAACTTCAATGCGGCCTTGCTTGGGTAAATTCATAGCGGGCGATACTAGGGGAAATAGCCCGCGACTAGAAGTCGTGAACCTGTCCCGGCAACCGGTCGGTCAGGGTGATCCTAGACAGTTGGTTTTACGTTCGCGTTCAGGTGAAACAAATTGCTTGGATCGTATTCGTTTTTCAGTCTGACCAGCCGGTCGTAATTGCCCCTGAACGCCCGTTCAGCCTTGGCAGTATCGCTGTCGACCATGTGGTTGCTATACAGGCCGATGGTGTAGGGCTCCATTTGGGCAAAGGAATCTTTGAGCCACTTGATATTTGTCTCATCGTATTCCGGATTTTCCCAGGCTGACAGAATGACGCTGTCGTAATTAGCGTCGCGGTGGACATAGGCCGTGCCGTCATTGGGTACGTCGCCTACCGCGCCGCCCAGGTGCTGCACAATCACGTTACTGGCAACCTGAGGGTCTTCCCGGCCAGCAGCAGCTGCTTCCAGACGATCTGCCACTGTCGTGAGAAAGTCCGGCTCCAGCGTCTTCATCAGTCCCGACTTGTTGTAATAGAGCTTGCCGCCGGGGGTGTTGGCGTCAGCCGATGACTGCATCTTCATATAGTTCGCCGGTCCGACCTGGTCGATCTTGGGTGTCATGGCGTCACGCACAGGCTGGATCAGCTTTTCGCCCGTGGCAAAGTCGCCGTGATAGCAAATGCTCAGGATCACGAATCCCTGGCCCTTGGCCGGAGCCAGGGCAATGATGTCAGCCGCCATCTCCCGCGGTGCATTGGCGGTGAATTCAGCAAAGACCTCGAAGACATTGCGGGCCTGGTCGAAGGGGTAGATCAGCGGGCCACCGAAGACTTCTGTGCCGATATCGTGGAGTTGGTACTCAAACGCCGTGGCCACACCGAAGTTCCCGCCGCCACCGCGCACACCCCAGTACAACTCAGGATTTTCTTCAGCGCTGGCACGCACAAACCGGCCGTCTGCCGTCACCAGGTCAACGGATAAAACGTTGTCGCAAGTGAGCCCGAAGCTGCGCGACAGGCGGCCGTGGCCGCCGCCGAGAGTCAGGCCACCGGCGCCCGTGTGGGACACGGTGCCCACGGGTGTCGCCAGTCCGAAGCGCTGGGCTTCATGGTCCAGGTCGCCGAGCAGGGAGCCTGCGCCCAGGCGAGCTGTTTGGGCGGCGGGGTTTACCGTGCAATAGCGAATGGGCGAGGTGTCTATCACGATGCCACCGTCGCAGGTGGATTTGCCCGAAATACTGTGTCCACCGCCCCGTACCGCGACGAGCAAGTCGTACTCGCGGGAGAACTCCACTGCGCGCATAACGTCGGCGGGACCGGTGCACTTCACGATGAGCCCGGGGTTTTTGTCAATCATGCCGTTCCACACCTGGCGGGCGGTATCGTAATTATCGCTGCCCGGGATCAGCAGGCCGCCGCGGAGGTTTTTCTGTAAGGCTTTCACCGCTTTTTTCGGCAGGGTGACAGCCTCGCCGGTGCGCGATATCGCGGCGATATCGCTGCGGATCCGGGTCGCAGGCTGGCTGGCCGCCAGCAGCGCCTGAGGCGCCAGCGCCGTGCTTAAACCCGCCGCCAGCAGAGATTTGTTGAATGCTCGTCTGTCCACGTTTAACGCCCCCCAGGACTGTTTTTTTGCAAAGCTACACCTAAAGTTGCCGCTCTGCTATTGGTGGTGAAGCTGGCTGCACCGCTCGGTGCCTTACTGACGGTCGGCGAGGCTATTGCCCGGGGCGGCCATCGGTTCGGACCGGGGGTAGCAACTGTTCGTAAACTTGCTGGTACCGGGTCACCATGACCTGAAGACGGTATTCATTGACGGCGACGGCACGTGCCCGGTCAGCATGCTGTGCAAGCAGTGCCGGGTCATTGGTGTAATTCTTGATCAGGTCGGCCAGCGCAAGTACATCACCGGGCGCAAACAGGGCGCCAGTCTGGCCGTGCCGCACCAGTTCTGGATTGCCGCCCACCGCGGTTGCCAGTATCGGCAAGCCACTGGCCATGGCTTCTAAAATCGTATTGGAAATCCCTTCCGCCAGGGATGGCAGCACAAACACATCCATCGCCTGGAGTAATTCGGGTATGTCATCACGTGCGCCGGTCAGCCAGGTGCAGTCGGTCAGTTGCAGTTCATCAATCAGTTCTTGCAGTTGGGCGCGCAGGGGGCCATCACCGACGATTACCAGTCGCAAGCGCTCGCGCAGTTCGGGCGAAGACGCCCGCAGCGCCGCGAAAGCACGCACCAGCGTGGCTTGATCTTTCACCGGTTGCAGTCGTCCGACAGTGCCAAGAACTAGTGCCCGCCCCGGCAGAAAGCCGGCCGGGAATAAATTCGGTGCACTCGTCGCGGGCTGAAAATTCTCGGTATCGACGCCGTTGATAATAGGCGTAACGCGCTCAGCCGCGATGCCCACGCGCTGCTGCAGGTATGTCTTCAGGTGTTCCGACACTGTGATGTAGTGAGAAACCAGCGGGGCATGCAGGCGCCGTAAAAGGGCCGGCTTCCAGTGCGTGCCTTGCAGGTCATTCACATCCCAGCCGTGTTCGCCATGAATGCGAGCCGGTACACCGGCCAGACACGCAGGCAGAATCGCGTCCAGTCCCGACATATTTCGCGAATGTACGATTGCCGGTTGGCAGCTTTTGAATATCCGGTACAACTCCCGGCGCAGTTGCATCACGCCGATCTTTGAGCGGTGCAGGGGGATTATTTCTACGTCAGTTCGATCTAGTCTTTCACGAAAATCTGAATCTTCTTCGATACAGACAATCGCATGGCGAAAAGCCTCTGACGGCAGGCCATTGATCAGATTCACCAGGCCATTCTCCATTCCGCCAATCAACAGATGGTGAATGACGTGGACAATCAGAGGGGGTTGGTCTGTCATGGTCGGATCAGTCTGCATCCAGTTCAAGGCGCATGGCAACTTGTGGCGCCTCGTCGTCGGACGCAGCTTCAGCCCGGGTAGCCGGTTGTACCAGGACCCGATCTGCAGGAAGTTCGCCACGATCCGCAAGATAGCGGGCGACCGCGTCCGCGCGGGCATCACCCAGGGCTTGCAGTTCGGCTTCTGTGACCGGCTCCGCCGCGATCAATAGTTCCTCCAGTTCGGTGAGGTAGGCCAGGGTATCGAAGGCCGGCGTATCCGGCTTGTCATCCTTGCGTTTGAACTGCGCGCGCAGATCTCGCAGAGAAACATCGGGCAGCCGTTCCCGGACCATTTTTTCATAGGCTTGCTGTGCCCGCTCAGCCAGTAATTCTTCACTGCCATCTGTCGTTTCGACTTCGGCTTCCGCGGCTGCCTGCACCCGGGCTTCCTGCAGGCCGCGTTGATCCAGTTCGGGGGTGTAGGCGCCGGTGACCGCCAGTTTCAGGCCGGGACGCTGGGCAAGGGCGCTGCCGAGTTGGGCCAGTTTTTCTTCCTGTGGCGGACTCAGGCTCGCTTCACCGGGCGCGAAGAAAATATTCTGCAGGTCGACTTCTTCGTCGCCGCCAGCCAGGCCGCCAAGTAGGCGGAAAGGAGAGGTCACAGCTTTTATCAGTAAGTTCGCCAGGGCTTTGGCAACGACTCCTCGGGCGCTGAAACTCGGATCATTCACGTCGCCGTCTACGCTAAGTTTTATGTCGATTACACCGTTACTGTCGGTCAGCAGCGCAACAGCCAGGCCCAGGGGCAGGTCAAGCGCATCCGGGTTATCGACCTTCTCACCCAGTTCGATTCTTTCTATGACAATATTGTTTTTGCCGACGATGCTGCCCTGGTCAAGGGAGTAATTCAGGTCAAGATTCAGTTTGCCTGCCGCCAGCTTTCGGCCTGCAAAGTCAACGGTGTAGGGTGAGAGGTCGGGCAGATTCAGGTTACGGAATTCGACCCGCACGGCACTTTTTTGTAGAGGGTCGAGGGCGATCAGCTCACCGGTGATGGTCGCTTCACCAAACTCACCGACTCGACCGGCAAAGTCCAGCTCCGACGGTTCAATGGTGTCGCTGGCCAGCGCGGAAATTTTTCCCCCGAATTCCTGAATGTCCGTTCGAAATGGCAGCGGGAGGGAGCTGTCGGAGAAGTCCACACTACCGTCTTCGATGAAGCTGCTGCCCATGCGGAAAACCAGGGGCTTACTGGGACCAGCCGGGGCTTTGGTCTCCTGTTCACCAGACTCGATCACTAAATTGGAAAAATTGGTACTGCGATCTTCATTAATCTGGACCCGCACCGCGGGCTTGCGCAGGCGCAGGCGGGCGATTTCGAGCTGATTGGCAGTTAACTGGAAGATGAGATCTTCCACAGCGAGCTGTTGCCAGCTCACCAGATCGTCGCCGTCGTCGTTTGTAATCGCCAGTTCATCGAGGGTGGCATTGCCGCGCAGACTGAATTGCTCTTCCGGCGAAACCCCCAGGGTAGTCTCGGCACTCAGGCTGCCCTGAGTGAGCTGCATGCGGACCAATGGATTCAGCCATGGCTGAGCCGCTGCCAGGGCAAGCGTTTCGACTTGCAGGCTGGTATCCACAACGACGGCCGGGAAAGCACCGAGGGAGCCGGTCATGCTGATTGTGCCGCCACTGTCTACAGTGGCTGCCATCTCCAGAGGAAAGCGCGCCTCAGGCGCATTGTTGATGTCAGTCACCTGAAGCTGCACATCGCGGAGGGCGACCTGGGGTTGGTCAGGCAAGCCACGATCCTGAAACCTGGCCCCGAGGTTTTCTACGCGGACGCGATCAATTGAGAACTGCCAGTCGTTTGCCGTCGACTCGGCAGTCATTTCCTCTGTCACCGCTGTATCGATTTCGGTCGAAGGACTCTCATCCGTGATGCCGGCATCTTCAGGTGCCGTCACGAGTTGGTTCAAGTTGAGGCTGCCATCGGCGTTTAACCAGACATCGACGTAGGCGCCGCCCAGCAAGATTTCTTCCACACTGGCGGTGTGTTCGGGCCAGCGCGCCTGCCCGCCCGTTATCCGGAGCTGGCGAAAGCCCATCAGTTCCTCGCCCTTTTCTTTCGTGGCGAGATCAGTTTGTGAAATGCCCAGGTTCAGCTTGCTGACGCTGGCGTCGAATAAACCGTCGGGCAGCGCTCGGGCGCTGTAATCGAAGTTCAAGTCCAGAATGCCGCCATCCAGGTCGAAACCCAGAACATCGTCCAGGTAACGCGTAAGGACCGGCAGTCCCGGCGCTCTTATCTGAATCTGTCCGTCGGAAACCAGTGGATTAAGTTGCAGGCTCCCTGTCCATTCAATAAATCCATTGCCCTCTGTGTTGATACGAATCACTTCATTGCCCGCATCATTCAGCAGCGTGCTGAGGTTTTCTACCTCGATGTTGATGGGTCTTAGCCGCGTTTCGAACGGCGTGGTGGGCATTTCGTCCCGGATATCTATCTGGCCCTCTTCAATTTGCAACTGTGCGATGACCAGTCGCAGCAGGCCGGCTTCTTCCTCCGGAGACGACGAAGGTTCAGCTTCGCCGCTGACATCGGTAGCCAGTCGACCGAAATTGCTTTCACCAGAGTTATCACGGATCAGGGTGACGACGGGCTCGACGAATGTCACTTCACGAAATACCAGGGCGCGCCGGAACAGGCTCGATACCTGCAGATTGATACGCAACTGCCCCATGCTGATCAGTTCGCTGCCGTCCTGTTCCGTGACCCGAAGCTCATTCGCCTCAAGGGCCAGGCTCCAGGGGTTAAAGCGCACCTGGGTGACTTGGGCATCACGTTGCAGGAAATTCTGGGCGAGGCCCGGCAGCTCCCGTTGCAACAGCCAGGGCAGCAGCAGAAAACCTGCCAGTGTGTAGGTCAGAGCGGCGATGACGAGCCAGAAGCGCGCCTGGCGTGGGCTCAGCCATGCCTGATAATCGGTCAAGGGTTTCACGGTAATTCTTTGTTGGTTTTGTTTGCGGAAAGTCTAGCAAACTGGCGGGGCAATCAATAAGTAGGCCAGGCGCGGGTCATCACCACGTCGGTTCTTCTGCCATTGGCTCTGAAAAGCCGGGCTCGGAGGGAGGCTGATCAGGCGGAAAATTAGCCGGTACTCCAGCAATGAATAGTCAGCCTGCCGCCAGCCATGGCCGTTTACCCCCTCATCCTGATCAGCGGTTAGACTTTGCCGATAAAGAACCACAGGGATCTATCATGAATTTTTTCTCGCGCTTTGCTGCCGTCTTGCTTGGATTGGCGTTTTCCGGTCTGGTCTCGGTGCAGGCGGCAGCCTTGCCGGCGCCGACTTCGCCAGAATTCTGCACCGCTGTGCAGCTGCTGACGGCCGATACAGTGCGCACGGGCACCAACGAAGTTTTCACCGATATGCCGGCCTATCGGGCCTCTAAACCCATGGTGAATCCCCACACGATTTTCCAGGTCGTCACCTATCGCGGAAACATGCCCATCATGGTGTCCTGCAAGGTCAAAGGTTCTGCCCACTTGCGCTCAGAATACGGTGACGATGCGGCGGGCGAACAGACTTTCTGCCCGAGTGTGACTCGCCTGTCCCAGGCCCAGGCTGTGGCTGAACTGGAGCAGGGCGGTAATGCGGAGGCGGCTGCGAAAGCCGCCGCCTTTGTGGTTGAAGAAAACGAGCCTTATACAACTGGCCAGTCTTATCTGTCTGACTTCGAGCTGAGTTTTGTCGGCGAACAGGGTGCTATTCATATCAATTCGCCGGGCTTGTTTCAGGACTACGACAGCTGGGTCACCTTGATTCTGCCTGAGCAGGTAGAGGGTCAGGTCTACTGCCACCTCGCCACAGCGCAGTACCTGAAGGCGCTCGCCACGGGAGCAATGGCGCCGGGCACTCTGGTTACCACCGTCGATGATGCGCCGGTTACGGCGCAGGCGGAATAGATATGGCGCGTCGCTCCTGGTGGGGTCGTCTTTGGCGCGGCCTGCTGCTCCTCTTCCTTGCCGTCCTTGTGGTTGGCGTGCTGACAACGGGCGGTAAACCATCCGCCTTGCAGGGTCCACCGGGTGCAGAGCTGGCCCAGGCTAGTGCTTTAGAGGGTGTTCAGTGCACTGAGCTGACCATCCCCGTGACACTGGTCAAGGATGGCTTTCTGAAATTCGATGTCGTGGGCGATCTGTGCGCGCCGGGTGAGCCCGACGGACGTGTGCTGCAGGTGCTGGTATCCGGTTCCGGCTATGGTTCGGTGTATTGGGATTTTCCTTACGAACCGGATACCTATTCCTATGTGCGTGCGGCGTTGCGAGCCGGTTACGCGGTTTTCAACTTTGATCGTCTGGGCTATGGCCGCAGCGATCACCCCTTCGGGCTGTTGCTCAATGTCGATCGCCACGCTGATGCATTGGCGCAGGTTATTCGGTCTCTGCAGGCCAGGCATGACTTTCCTGCTGTAGTCAATGTAGGCCACTCCTTTGGTTCGGTGACGTCGATTTCTCATGCCCTGCGCTACCCCGATCAAGTGGATGGGATTGTGTTGACCGGCTTCGCGCACAACACCAATCCAGAATTTGTGAATGCCATGCGCACCGGCGTCGACGTGGCTGCGTTCAAGGGCCCCTTTGCCGGGCGGCTGGTGGACCCCACCTACCTGATCTCCAAGGCCGATACGCGCGGCGATACCTTTTATAACCTCGACAACGTTGATCCTTTGGTTGTAGCAACCGACGAGTTGAATCGTCAGACCTCTGCCGTGGGGGAGGCGATGTCGAGCAGCAAATATTTTGGTCCGCAGTCGCGCGAACTGACCCGGCCGGTGTTGATGTTGTTAGGTGAGAACGACTTCGTCGTGTGCGGTGGCGAGCTGGACTGCACGAATCATGCGGCGGCAATTGCGCACGAGGCAGAGTACTTTCCGCCGGCAGCCTGTTTCGAAATGGTGGTGCGTGATAACACCGATCACAACGCCAACCTTCATCTTGATGCGCCGGAGAACTTTGCCACTATGCTGGACTGGATTGAGCGGCGTGTGGGTCCGGCCCAGGGCGGTGGTCCGACTCAGCCCTGCTTGCCTTAAGCGTTAGGCCAAAAAAAGAAGGCCCGCTTTCGCGGGCCTCCGTGAGATCAGGTAACCCCCAACCTCTGGATCTTGCGATCCGTGCGTTCAGCTCGGTAGAGCAAGGTTCTCCGTTGCCGAGCCAAGACGCGAGGG
>JBPCXH010000150.1:0-2696 GCA_051008735.1 Gammaproteobacteria bacterium
AAACTTGTCAATCGCCCTGTCTGGTTGTGTTTGAAGGCTTATTCGCTTGTTCCAGAGCGGCCAGGGTGGCTTCTGAGATGGGTGCACTCAGGCCCCCGGCCACGGTATCCACCAGGTTGCTGGCAAATACGTCTCTGCCAACCAGTCGGCTGCCCTGTTTGTCAGAGCTCAGTCGCTCCCGGTCGGCAAGCGCATGAATGGTCTGTTCCCACATCAGGCCGAAGCGTTGCCCCAGGATGGTCGGCGGTAGTTCAGGCAGGGCAGTGCGCAGGTGTTCTATGACGCGGGCAAGGCCGGTCCCGAAGGGACTGTTCCAGATCTCCGTCAGGCTGATCTGGGGATGCCCGACGACTTGTGCCATAAAACGAATGTAGTGGCTGCCTGCTTCGCTATCCCGAATCTCGTCCATGATGGGGTAGATAACCGTTTCGACGATGGCGCGGATGTCGCCCGTCCGGCCCGCAGCTTCCAGATTCGCCAGCATAGCCAGGCGCCGGTCATTTACATGCTCCATGCGGTATTCCACCACGGCGCCGACCAGGGCATCTTTAGAGCCGAAATGATAATGCGCGGCGGAAGAGTTGCGTTGCCCGGCCGCCGTATTGATTTGCCTGAGGGAAACGCCATCAATCCCCTGTTCGCCAAACAATTGTTCCCCGGCGAGAATGAGGGCCTCGCGCGTGCGGGTGCTGGCTGATGATGTTCCTGGCATGGGCCTAGCCTATCAAGGCAACCGGTGGTCTGACCAATAGCTTGTCAGTCTGATGAGCTTGCCCGTTATTGAGCAGCAAGTTAGATGATCAGGCGACCCAAGGCCCGTGATCTGGTCCCTGGTTGCTATATCTAAAGTGCCGGGACCTGCAGGGTCCCGGCACTTGTTTCGTGACGACCTACCAGTAGTGAGTCCAGCGGGATTGTTCACTAAAGATTTTGAAAGCCTCCCGTTTGTCCTCAGGGATGTGCTGCAGATAGCCGCTGTGATCATAGCGGGTCCGGTACTGGTCAAAGATTGGCCGATAGAGATCCATGTGCACATCCGGAATCCGGTGGGTCTTGCGGAACTGGGCAATGGGAATCATTACGGACTTGCGTGACTCAAACTCGCCGCAGCGGGCAAGTTCCGCACCTCGAGGGCCGAAAATAGCCGAGCGTCCCGGGCCGCCGTAATTTTCGTCCTCGAAAAAGCCTGGGACCCGTTGCCCCGTCGACACGGAATTATTGGCGATCATGGTGTAAAGGCTGTTGTGATAAGAGGTGAGTCGCATGTCTTCGTATTCGAAGCCGCCGGTGGCAACGCGACAGATGATTTCAGCGCCTTTCAATGCGAAGCAGCGAAATAATTCAGGTTCAAACTGCACGGCTGACATCGCGATGTTGCCGATATCCGTACGCACCACCGGGACGACGGCATCAAGGCCGTACATTTCTACGAAGCGATCATAGACGTCATAGATACTGCTGCTGTACTGCTCGGAACCGGGAAAGAGACCACGCACATTGCGTTGCTTCCAATGCTTGGCGACGACACTGCCGTCGGGGCCTACCATGACCATCATGTGCAGGATGTGGCCCGGCCAGTTTTCTTCGTCTTTCGCGTAGGTCCCGAAGACAATGTAGCAGCCGTGCTGCTTGGCCTTCTTGCCCACTTCCTCAATTTCCGGCCCCGGGACTTCCAGGGCGAGGTTGTACTGCTGATCACGGTCCCAGAAGTTGCTGAAGCCGGTGATGGGGAATTCGTGAAACAGCAGCAGGCTGCTCGGGGGGCCGAAACCCTGGGCGATATCAATGCACTCGAGGAAATAATCCAGGTTGCGCCGAATATCCGGGCCGGGATTGGTGCCGTCTACACCGCTGACGCGGGTTTGCACCACGGCCGCGAAAATGGCGGGTTTGCTCAGTTCTACCGTTGGGTAGGTGCCGTCCTCCCGGACCATGGACTCGTTGGCATCTGCATTCATTGGCTGATATCCCCAGGATTATTTATTATGTGGTCATAATGTTAATACAAATATCCAGCCGGGCGGCAATCTGCCGGAGACCGGGCCGATGAGCAGTCAGCCCGATAACTCCGTTGATCTTGCCCTGCGAAGCCCTCGCTACGCGCAGGTGTATTCCGCGGTGCGGGACTGGATTTACAACGGCAGCTATCAGCCGGGCAGTCGGCTACCCACAGAAAGCGAACTCTGCAAGTTGTTCAACGTTTCGCGGATCACCACCCGCAAAGCCCTCGACATCCTGGTGGATGAGGAGCTGGTGGTGCGTCAGCCAGGCCGGGGCACTTTCGTGGTTGAGGATCTGGCCGATGCGCCGGTTCTGGGTGACATGGAGCAATTGCTCCTGAAGGTTGAGCGCCTTGGGAAGAACACCAGCGTGGCCAGCGCGGAAGTCACAGAGATTAATGCCGATGCAGAGACCTGCAAGGATCTCGGCTTGCCGCCGGCCTCGCGTGTGCAACGCGCGTCCCATGTTCGCTTGCTCAACAATCGGCCAATTGGGTATGTCAGTACATTTGTGCCGGTGGAGCTGGGTCTGCGTTTCGACCTGAATGAACTCAATGCCAGTCCCATGCTGAATTTACTCGAGCGCAAAGGGGTGGATATCGCATCAGCTGACCAGGTGATCAGCGCGACCCTGGCCGATGCGCGCCTGGCAACATTGCTGGACACTTCCGTGGGTGCGCCGTTGCTGCAGGTTCG
>JBPCXH010000151.1:0-2820 GCA_051008735.1 Gammaproteobacteria bacterium
CGACGGCGCTCGGCGCATTTACGTATTGCCCAGGCCCTGCAAGAAGACAAGTCGATCGGCGTCGCTGCACTACCGGAACTCCTTGCCTATCATTTCATGACCGGCGGGAACTACGCTGCGGCCATTGACTGTTTTCTTGAGGCCGGGCGGAATGCCCGACTGCGTTCGGCACAGGCAGAAGCAATCCATCACTACGACACCATCGCCGAATTGTTGGAAAAGATTCCAGAGGATGAAGCTTATCCCCGCGAGGAAAAAGAACTGGCCATGTACGCGGCCCTCGCCTCCTGTCGCGCGGCCGTGGATGGCTACAGTGCGGATTCTGCGCGCGATGCCTACCAGCGCGCCGAAGAACTGGCCGGCAGCTTGCGCAACCAGCCCATGCTGTTCAAGGCGCGCTACGGCCTGGAGGCGTATTACATGATGCGTGGCGACTTCAGTCGGGCCCTGACTCTTGCCCAAAGTTGCCAGGCGATGGCCGAACGCGCCTACCAATCGCTGGCTGCAGGGCCTAAGAACGCGGCACACGATGCTTATGTGATCACCCTCGCCCAGGCCTACTGGGTAACCGGCAGCCTGTTGTTTCACCAGGGTGAGTTTGCCCAGGCCATGTCGCAGATGGATTACTGCAAGCAGCTCTGCGAACCCGTGCCGCCCGAGCACCGGCGCAAGACCCAGGATCCGGGCGTCATGTGCCAGGTCTACCAGGCCTGGTATGCCTGGGAGTCAGGTAATCCGGACCGCGCCATCGACCGGGTCGAACAGGCCGTGCGCGATGCGCGCAGCAGCGGCCTGGCCTATAGCCTTGGCGTGGCTCTGGGTTTCGATGCCTGTATCCATTTTTTTCGCCGCGAGTATTCCGAGTGCCTGACCCGGGCCAGCGAGGCCATCTCCGTGTGCGCCGAACCGGGATATCTGACCTGGCTCGCGTGGGCGAAGGTGCTGCGAGGTCGGGCCCTGGCCGAATCGGCCGAACAACGGACCCGGGGCATTGCCGAAATTATCGACGGCCTGCGGCTTTGGGACGACACGGGCGCTATCGTCACGCGGCCCTTCGCCCTGGCTCTGCTGGCCGAGGCCTACAGTCTTGACGAGCAGCGCGACGAAGCCCTGCGCTGCATCGAACTGGCCCGGCAAACCGTGGATGAGTACGGCGAGCGTTACTACGAAGCCGAGATTGATCGCCTGCGGGGCAATTTCATCCTGGCGAACGCCGAGGCGGGTGACGCAGACGCGGCGCACCGCGCGGAGCAGTCTTACCAGTCAGCCATCGCTTTTGCCCGGGCGCGCGGCATGCGCTCATCACTATTACGGGCCACGACGGATCTGGGCAGACTGCGCGCGCAGCGGGGGGCCAAAGACCAGGCGATTGCGGATCTCGAGGCCGCGCTGGCGCCCTTTGCCGAAGGACTTGCCACGGGCGATTTGATCGCTGCCCGCGGATTACTGACCCAGATTAAGCGAGATGCAGCAGGCATCAGAGGGAATTGCGCCTGACGAATTAATTGTTTTACAGCAGGGGGATGAACCATGAGTTTCCTGACAGAGTTCGACGAACTCAATACCAAGAAAAGAGAACAAGAAGCGAATGAATTGCTGTTTGAACGAATCCAGGATAACCGGGATACGTTGTTTCGTGAGCTCCGCAAGGAGCGGCCGGTCCTCAAGTTCTGGAGTCGCCATCCGGGAAACCCGGATATCAAAGATAAAAAAGGCAACAAGCTGGAGGGAAATCCGGACTGGGCCTTTCTCCTGACGAAAGAAGATGACGTCAAGGGAGCGCTCGATGACCTGAAAATGGAGCCCCTGGCGATGCGCGGTTTTTTCGTGCTGGCCGAGGACGACGATAAGCAGCACAGCATGAAGCGTAAAAAGCTGGATGCCGCGCTGAAATTCCACGACAAACCCACCAAGGCCAAGCCTAAGGGACCACCAACCGTCAGGACTCAGGCGATCGAGATGATCGACAAGGCCATTGATGCAACCTGGCGTGAATACACCGAGGACCTGGTTTCCGGCGACGAGCTATTGCTGGACTATCGCGCCTTCACCAAAGATGTGGCGTTGCGCTTCACCGGCCTGTCCTTTGGCATTCCGGAACCGATGATATTCAACGACGATCCGCACAAGAGCCTGCAAGCATCAAGCAGCCTCGCCTATGAGCGTTTCATCTGGAAGATTCATGCCCGGCATTTCGTCGACGCTGAACCGGACCCCGATAACCTGGCGCTGAAAATTATCTGGGCCATGGTGGAAACCCTCTACGACGGGCAAAAGATACCGGGCACACCCACGGGTGTGATTGCCGCAATGAAAAAGCAGGAGACTGCCCTGGGCAGCAAAGAAGCGGTGATCGCCAACCTTGTCGGAGCCATTCAGGGACTGATCGACAATGCCATGACCGGTTCCAGCTATGCCCTCGCGCACCTTCTAGCCAAGCCGGCAAAGCTGAAGAAAGCGCAGGCACTGGCTAATGCGGGCAAACTTCCACAGCTAAAGACTCTGCTGCAGGAAGCCCACCAGCAGGACACGCCCTCTCCCTTCCTGCCCCGGCGCGGTGAATTCACACAGCTGCCGGCGGACGGCCCCAAGGGGAAACACAATTTCGCGCTGGCTATTGGCTCGGCCATCACCGAATCCCTGGCTAATGGTGGCGCCAAGACCGGCAATTGGGATATCCGCATGGGCTACGGCAAACACGACTGCATAGGTCGTTACCTGGGCGACGAGTTAATGGTCCGGATGCTGGCGAAAGTTCTATCCATTAAGAAACTCAAGCAAGTCGATGACTTCGAGAAGCAATGGGGCTGGATCGTCAAA
>JBPCXH010000152.1:0-8855 GCA_051008735.1 Gammaproteobacteria bacterium
CTACAGGATTTCGCACGACCCCTCGGTCAGAAAAGGCGTGGCGGTGGACGAAGCTGCAACGAAAGAGTTCCAAGACACTGTGTAAAGCCAGTGCTGACTTTTTTGAGGCGCGGCATTGGAGAATAGGGCAATGGCTGGTAGTAGAGACCTCTATCCCTTTCCTTGCCCACCCTAATGTCCGCTTTTGGCCGAAAGCGGACCGCAGGCGGCGCGGATCAGAATTTAACTTCCGGTGGCAGGCTGTGGAGCGACCAGATTTCGTAGGGAACCACTTCCGTCGTAAACGGATCTGAGAACAGGCGATCTTCGAACCAGTTGAGGCGCATGGCATCCCGGGTTGCAATATCTTCGTCCGTATAGGGATCGTCTGCACGTTTTTCCGCAAGCGTCAGATATGAATCAAGCAGTGTTTCATAGGCTTCGGTGACGAAATTGTAGTTCACTTCTGTCACCGTAAGCATCGGCTGTAAATAGAAACTGCCTCCTATACAGGCAACTTTTCTGCGGTAGCGCCGGTCGGTCGCTGCCGCCGCTTCGTCGTCGCCCTTGCAGCTCAGTTCACGATGCGGCTTGGGGTCGACCCCATATTTTTCGTAAACCGCATCCATGGCCTCTTTCATATAGAGCAAATCTTCCTCAGGTGTCGCCCCCGGCAGAAGATCGATAAAACCGCCAATAGAACTACTGCCGTCCGGATAGAACTGAATCACAAAAGCATTATGGATCATGCCGACCAATGGAGTCTTCGCATGCATGTCAACCGAATAGAACCGGCTCCAGGTCGTTTGCCTTTGGAAGTCACGCGTGGGTTTCTTTGTGATGTTATAGGCGCGACCGCCTTTTTGAATGACCGGCCCGCGCGCCGCCTTGGCGTTGTGATCCGCGTACTCCGTGCTCATGATGCGCGTTTCATGTTCGCTGCCACCGTTCATCTTGTCTATGCGGCCGAAGTACATGTCCTCCATTCTGGACATGAATTCGAGAGACCGCGCAGCAAAGGCCGTTTGCTCTTCATTCAAGCCGGCAAAATCGCTCGTAAAAAGGGTGTCATCTTTTGCCAATGCAGTAGATGTAGACGTTATCGCCAGCAGGATAGCAACCACTATTCCTGCGCCGACTGCATTAATCCTGTTCAGCCATCCGGTGAAAACCATATTTGCCTCCAATTAATATGACGGAACTCCATTGGCGGGCTGTTCGCGCCCGGCACAAAACACCTTGTCAGATATTCCCCTTATAAACCGGCAACGAAACAGCAGATTGTGTGATTTTGGTTTGATTGGCAATGTTCTTTGCCCGGAATCCTCCACGACTCCCCAACCACGCGCCAGAGGGTGCCATTGCGGGGCAGACGAAACGACGAGGTGCTTATCAAGGGCGGCCGCTCCCTGCCATTCATGGCCCCCTAGGCACAAATAAAACCATGCAGCACCGAAAAAGAGTGCGGGTCCATATAATGTTAAGGATGTTTACACCGGCGCCTTCTACTCCGTGGATTCTCAGACAGTCGATAGCCAATTTGCGAATGCACGGAAATCAAGAAACACCCGTTTCAGTGCCAGATTTACTAAGACTATTTCTCCGGATCAAATGGAATGTCGAACTCACGTTGGTAAGGCTTTTGAACCCGGTGAGGGTACTTTTGGATCATTGCATTATGTTCCTGTATCAGCCTGGCGAAACCCGGGGCTGCCCATAAGCAATACCGGGCTACATCCGGATAACGCTCACCCGGATCATGCTGGATGTTGTAGCAATTTTGGTGTTTTTTCTCAGGCGTCGTTCGGAACTTTAATTGGTCCTTGCGCACTGCTTCGAGCTTGTCCTTGTTGTAGTGAAAGACGTAGTCACGCCTGGATTTGCCCTCACCCAGAAGCAGGAGCGCGCTCTGATCGACACCGTCGGTGACCCGATCGCTGGGAATCTTGTCTTTGACGCCAGCGATGCTGGCCGCCGTCGTAAACATGTCCGATACCTGGACTATATCAACCGGTTCTTGTCCCTCGTCGATAGTTCCCGGCCACCAGACAAGTCCGGGCACACGCACACCGCCCTCCCAAGTGTCGCCTTTTTCTCCACGAAGCAGTGAATACCCGCCGTGCGGGTGCATGGCGTACATCGGTCCATTGTCACTCATCCACACAACCAAGGTATTCTGCGCAATGTTGAGTTCAGCAAGCTTTCCGAGTACGCGGCCGACATTATGATCGTGCTCGGCCATCTGCGCGCTGTTATTGGTGCTCGCTGGCTGGTTCATGAAGTCAGGGTGAGCACCCCAAAAGTGATTGCCCTTGCCTGCGTAGTAAGCAAAGAAAGGCTTTTCACTCTTTGCATTCCGCTCAATAAAGTCAATTACACCATCGGCAACATCACTATCCATGGTGTCGTAGAGTTCCAGAGAGAATGGGGCCACCATCGTCGGTTCTTCGCCTTTCTTTCCGCTCATAATGCCGCCGGTGTCATAGGGAAAGCCCTCTGGGCCCGGAGCCCATGCAAACGCTCCCATATTGACGTAGCCCGCGCTATCCGTGCGCTTGACGCCTTTGTGGAAACCCCACCACGGGGGATTTCCCTCACTCCAGACCGCTTCGTCAAAGCCCTGCTCGATCGGCGTCATTCCAGATTCATCGCCCAGATGCCACTTGCCGAACATGCCCGTGTGATAGCCCGCGCTCGACAAGAGTTCGGCGACGGTGACTTCGTCATCTACTAGCCCCATCCCGGAAGTGCCGGGGAACAATACGCCAAGCAGACCTATGCGGACTGGATGCCGGCCCGTCATCAAGGATGCCCGCGTGGGCGTGCAGGAAGGTTCCGAGTAGAAGGACAGAAAACGCATGCCTTCATCTGCCATGCGATCGAGATTTGGCGTTGAAAAGCCGCGCACTTTGCCGCCCCCGTAGGAACCAAGCTCTGTGTAGCCAATGTCATCGGCCAATATGAATATGATATTGGGCTTCTTACCAAACTTATTCTGCAGTGCCCCCAATCTTTCCTGAACTTGCCTGTCTTCGGATTCCCATTGCTTCCCGAACTGCTGCTCGCGCACAAGGTATTCAGAATCCGGCTGAATCGCATTTGAACTTAAAGGAAATACAAGCGCCAGGACTAAATCGACTAGGGCCATGTGCAAGATCTTCATGTCAACGAATCCTTTGTTGTTTTGGTCGCATTTGACGGACCATTAAAGTTGAATATTCTGTCGCAATGCAAGTGAATGCCTGCTTTTAAAAGGAATAAGATGTGCAGGCGATTTACGGGACCCGGTTGTGCGCCGTTATGCACAGTCATGCAGTTGGCAACGGACGCCCCTTGGTAGTTATTAATTAGTACAATTACTTGTAAATGCTATGTCGCTCTCATGATGCTTAGGTCGGTGGTTCAAGTCCACCCATCACGCCTTTTTTATCAAGTACTTGCTCGTTCCCTCGCAACAACAGCCCTGTCAGTTGGGGGCATTATGCGGGAGTCGGTTGGGCATCGTGTGTGATCGAATTGTCCGCTGATGCGGCATCATTCTCATTCTGCCTGCGTGGCTCTACAATAATCAGTCCCTGCTGTATCCAGAAGGAAAACACATGAGCACTGATTATGATGACGATAAGCCTGGGCTGGATCGCCGCAGTTTCCTTGCAGCAAGCGCTGCTGGGTTAGCTACTGCGGGACTGGCTTCAGGTGATGCTTCGGCAAAAAGCATCCCGCCCGGCGAACCACCGCAGACTAATTCGAATGATGGTGTGCGCACGGCACTTATTACGGACACGCAACTCAACATGGGGCCATATCTGGCGCAGGAATTTGCATCGCGAGGTTACAACCTGGTGATAGCCGATGTGCAGAAAGGTTTAGAGCAGAGGCTGAAGAGGGAGGGTGCAAATAAAGTCGTCGTTGTGCCCGGAATTGAACAGGAAGGTCCTGACAATGAGGGCGTTCCGGGCAAAATCCAGTCGATCGTCGATGCGGCGATGGATGAGTTTGGTGGATACGACTCTGTCTTTATCCGGACAGCTGTCCATGTTGGCGATGACATATTCTCAGCCACATCCGATAGCTTGCAGCTGTCGTTTGAACAGAACTGTCAGGCGGTAATGTTTGCCCTGCAGGCAGTGTTGCCGCCGATGGCTGATGCCGGTGGTGGCCAGGTCGTGGTGCAGACCAGCGCTTCGGGTGAAAAGCCGAGTCCCACCGCAATGTCTTATAGCGTGATGCGTGCAGCGGCAAACATGATGGTGCGCTGCGCCGCCCTCCGTGTCGCTGAGAGCAATATCACCGTCAATGCAGTTGGCACCAACTTTATGAACTACCCTGGCTTCCTGGAGCTTTCGGGCGCCGGTTCAGACCCCAAAATCATGGAAGCCATACTGGACATGATTCCGGCGGGCCGCCTGGGTGAGACGAGGGAAGCAGCGCACTTTGCCATGGCGCTGCTGGATGGTAAAAACATGTACACGACGGGGAATTTTTATCCGGTGGCAGGTGGCTTTAATAGTGCAGGCATGTAACCCACAGTAACGGGCAATTGCCATTCCCTTCGAGGAACTGAATTTCAGGAGCAGGTCATGAAGCGTAGAGATTTTGTTAAGGGTGCAGCCCTCGTGCCAGCGGCCGGGGCAGTCGCTGTCGCAACCGGCGTTGACAGCGCATTGGCGGATTCTGCGGCAACGAATGGTGACAAGGTGAGTGACGCTCAAAGAGCCAAAGGATTCCGCGCCGTGACCGATGCCGCAGAAGCGGAGAACTTTGAAATTGTCGCCTGCGACCAGATTGGGGTGGACAGCGATGGTAACCCCATCACACATAGCCTGACCGGTACAGGTTCCGACGCTATCGCCAAGCACAATCCCGATAATCCGTTCAAGATGACCCTGACTCAGGAGGAGCAGGACATCCTGAATGGCAGCCAGGGTGAAACGATGGCGAAAGTACTCAAGACAATCGTTATGCACGGCGAACTGTTTGGTGCAGAACGGCTGGCTGACTGTGGCGGCGCACCGCATTCATCACTCTATACAGCGGGACCGTGGATAACCCCGGTGCTCGAGATGTTTGAGGAGATCGCTGATTCAGGTCTGCAGGCATATGCTCCCTATACGGTTAATCCAATGGTCGTTGATCTGTATACGGTCGGGGATGACCCGGTAAAACGAAACATGATGTTGCAGGGCAATCCCCTGCAGGGACGCTTGATCCAGGTGCACACGCGCCTTGGCGCCCGGCCCATCGAGAACTGGAGCTGTGCATGCTATGTGCCGGAAGTGGGCAACACCGCGGATCCGGGTACAGCCGTCAGCTGGGCCGAGTCATCGGCCGTGAACTACGGCAACTCGGTGCTCGGGCTGCGCATTAATCGTATGGCAACCGGCATGGAGGTCCTGTGTGCAATCGCCGGGAAGGTGCCAGAGTTCGGCATGCTTACCGATGCAGGTCGCCAGGCCAAGTGGCATATTGACGTTCAGCTCTCCAGGGAACCTCATTGGGGCGCTCTGGGCGGCGCTATAGGGGCGAAGGTGGTGGAACAAGTCCCTTATGTCACGGGTATCGATCAGTGGATCGGTATGGAAGACGACAAGCCCAACTCGGTTTCGATGGGCAAGCTGAAGGCAATGGGGTCTGCGACGGCATCAACCGGTGCCGTGGGTCTGTATCACGTGGAGAAAGTGACGCCGGAGGCACAGAAAAAGGCTCGCGACCTGTTGACTGATGACTACCAGACATACGTGATCGATGATGCAGAATATGCGCGGGTGCTTGGCACCTTTGAGAATCGCTGGACGGACCCTGAAGGTGATCCCACCGCGGTATACATCGGTTGTCCTCACAATACCTACGACGAGATTTACTACTGGACGAAGCGCATAGACGAAGCGCTGAAAGCTGCGGGGCAGAAAAAGGTTGCTGTGCCCGTCTATCTGGCCAGTTCGGTTGTAGTCAGGGCTAGATTGCTGGATGAGCATCCCGTACTGGCTCGCGACTCACTGCGCAATGGCGTGCAATACATGAACATTTGCTTACCTGCTTTGCAGGGACTGAAGGGTATGGCTGAAGTCGATCGCGGTGTCACCAACTCGAACAAGGCGCGTTATTACACCAGGTGCCGACTTTATGGTGACGATGAGCTCCTTGAGATTGCCGTAACCGGGAAAGTGCCGGCTCAGAATTTCAGTTGAACAAAAGCTGATGCAATCCGAAGCGATTGAGAGAATTATGGGAGATAGACATCATGTCAAAGAAGACCTTTAAGGGCCGAGTAGTCCTTCCAGGCGAGGTCAGTGGTAAGGCAACCGTGTCCAAGCAGGCATTCAACACCAGCGGCTCATACATGGAGAACATGTTCGCCGGCAGGACGGATGCTGCGCCGTGCACCGATGCCAGTAACAAGCCCCTGTATGGCAAGGATCTCTCGGGGGCGATCCTGTGCCTCCCGACTTCCGTCGGATCGACGATGGGTGGCATGAGTCTGATGGCGATGAAGGAGATCGGTGTAGGCCCTCAGGCCATGCTGTTCTCAAAACCAATAGACACGCTGGCCTCCGCCGGCGTGCTCATGGCGGATATCTGGCGTGACCAGAGAATCGTTACCGTCGACATGCTCGGTGATGAGTTTCTGGAGACGGTGGAGATGGATGACCCGATTGCGGTCTATGAGGACGGTACCGTTGAGGTAGGCTAGACGGTTCAGGCGATCTTGGCCTTAAAAAAAGGGCCCCTGTCGGGGCCCTTTTTGTGAATTTTTGCAACTTGCAGGGTTGCTCTGTTCAGCCATTCTATCGCCTTCCTCAAGGCGGGCTGATTGGCAGTGTCAGGATGGGGTCGCCTTTGGACGTTGAGCCCTTCTGCGATTGGTAAAGGTAGTAGAGGGCCTCCAGAACGGCCTTGGACCTTTGATCGGTTGGGTCAATCCAGAACCAATAGCCATTTGCGTAGACTTTGTTGGGCGTACCCTGTGGTTCAGACTTCCCGGAACTCACCTTGAATTGCAGATCATCCGCCCCGGTGAGCTTGTAACGAGCCTGGGGGACTACGCGCCGTTCCTCGAGTTCCGGGGGTACATCTACATACTCTGAAACGATGCCCATGATCTCTTTCAGCGAGCGAAAGCCGAGATAGATGAACTTCTGCAGGTTTACCCCCAAGGCGATCTCGTCGTTCGACGAGCGGATAATGTATTCGCGGTCGCCGGGCGCGAGGTTAAGCGTCTGCACGTGTTTCAGGGCTTCTGGATCATTGGGGTCTCGAAGCACAAGCAGCGGGGTGTGATACTCGATCCCCATTAATAACTTGCCATGACCTGCTTCGCCTAAAAAGGGCTCGGCATCGAACCACAGAAAACCGTTGTTGACCGCCCACGTGTGATCGAAGGCGGTGACATTCTCACTCGGAACCGGATGCGCGGACCTGGGGACCCATTTTTTTCCGTGCGTGATCCAGGCGTGATCTTCAGTGATAAGCGTCCTCATTGCATTCAGTCGGGACCTGTAGAGCTCTCCATTGGGTCCCGGAAGGTCCGGCGCTTCGTTTATGCCGGATGTGATTAGCGCAAACATTGCGGAGTCGTAGCTGCCGCCGCGATTGGTGAATGAAATTCCATCATAGAGATGGACAGGACTCAGAACGTCACGTCCGAACTGGTCATCGCCACTCGGATCAAAAGTAATGGTGGGGTTATCGCTATAGCCAACGTTCCCGCCGGCTGAACCGACCGAGCCCCCGGCACCGCCAATGTTCGAGACATTCCCGGAAGCGCCCGCGCTAACAGAGAACGATGCGTTGATCTGACTGACGTCGAGAAACTGGATGGGTTCTCCAAATCTGAGCCGGACCACGTTAAGAAGTATCTCGCGAGATTCCGCTAGCTGTACCGCTTCGTTATAGCCCTGATGCGTGCTGACGAGTTTGTCGGGGCCGATTGAGGAACAACTGGCCAATACAATCGTTGGCAGTAGGGCGAGAATTTTCCGCGGGGCTCGATGATTGGCTTGTCGTCCTCTGAGTGCCTGCATCATTTTTGGACCCTCATCCAGTCTGCTTAAATTTCTGAACTGACACTTTGATTGAAGTACCAGGTGCTTTACTTGCGCTCGCCTGCGCCGAGCCCTATAACAAAAATACGCTTCTGTCGGATCGTTAGTTCTTTCCCCGGTTGGATGGCGCGACGTTCGATCGCGTCCTCCGTTACTTTTGCTGTCACATCCGGGACAGGGCCTTTGACGGGCGGTGTCTGTTGCTCACCCGGTTGAGCGCCTTCGCTCGCTAATGCTGGCACCAGGCTTGTACTGATAGTTGCGACCAGAATGATCGCGCAGGTGACGAGCATTTTCCTGTTCCGCAACATCGTTCTTATGACTACTGGAAGCACTCAGGTTTTTTCGTATCCGATTTATGAACCAGTTTACTCAGCTAAGCGCTTCTCCGGAAGTGCGTTTTCGGCGAGAAGCGGGCTTCCGGCTGATTGTCTCAGTCTAGTTCGCCAGAATGACGCCGACGTCATCCGCGTAGTCGTTCCATGCGGCTATCAGTGTCTCCAGTTTGTCCGGCATGGCTTGCGCGAGGTCCTGTGCTTCACCTGGGTCCTTTTCGACATTAAACAGCTTCCATGTGCCGTCGCCATAGGGTCTCGGAACGGTCATGGCTTTAAAATCGCCCTGTCGCATCCATTTGCCACCACCCATCTCTCCGCCGACAAACTCTTGTTCGTCATAAATCCTTTCTTTTGTGCCGTTAAGTAGACCAAGCATCGAGCGGCCACGTGGCGCCGCCAGTTCGCGGCCTTGAAGCTCGGCGGGATATTCCACTTCCGCAATATCGAGAATGGTCGGCATGATGTCCCAGACGTAGGTGAATGCGTCATTGCGTTG
>JBPCXH010000153.1:0-2673 GCA_051008735.1 Gammaproteobacteria bacterium
CAGAGTATCCAGAGCCGCTTCGTGCAGCAATTTGATGATTGCCTGACGGCCCAGGCCTATATCACGACGGATCTGGACGACAATCAGCTCACGGCTTTTCATCCCGGTGCCATGGATAATTCGCACCTGAATCAAGTGCCTGCCGATGCAGGTATTCAGCTGGGCATGATTTCCCCGGATGGGCGTCAGGGCATGATCGATCACGCCGCCCAGTTCGAGGCAGCCGGCATCCCGTTTATTTTTGATCCCGGACAGGGCTTGCCTATGTTCGATGGGGAAGAATTGCGTCGCTTTGTCAGTCAGGCGACCTGGATTGCGGTCAATGACTATGAAGGTCAGATGTTGCGGGAACGCACCGGGCTGAGCTTTGCGCAACTGGCTGCCGAGGTGGATGCTCTTATCGTGACCCGGGGCGGTGAAGGCTCAGAGATTTACACGGGTGAAGATTGCCTGCAGATCCCGGCAGTTGAACCGGCGCGCCTGAGTGATCCCACCGGCTGCGGGGATGCTTACCGCGCCGGCTTGTTATTTGGTCTGGGTCAGGACTGGTCCTGGGCCGATACCGGCAGACTGGCGGCATTAATGGGCGCTCGCAAAATTGAGCACAAGGGCACGCAGAACCACCAGTTCACCCGGGCAACCATTGCTCGCGAGTTCGAGCAAGCCTTCGGTTATGCCCTTGACCTGTAGACTCGCGCTCAGCTGCAGTTTTCTTTTATGTGGCTGGCCCCTGGCCGGCGCGGCTCAAACCGATGCAGGGGAATGGAGAAATACGCTGGAGCGTATTTCCACCGCCGTGGTCTCCATCAAGGTGGACAGCACAAGGGCCTTTGACACCGAGTGGAATCAATCGGGCCAGGCCACGGGTTTCGTGGTGGATGCCGAACGTGGCCTGATCCTGACAAACCGGCATGTCGTGACCTCGGGACCGGTGCGCGCTGAAGCCCTGTTTAACAACCAGGAAGAAGTGGAGCTGACACCGGTCTATCGGGACCCGGTCCATGATTTTGGATTTTTCCGCTACGACCCCGCCGAGCTGAGCTACATCGAGCCGGCGGAACTGGTGCTGGATCCTGAAGGTGCCCAGGTTGGTCGAGAGATACGGGTGGTCGGCAACGATGCGGGCGAACAGCTGGCCATTCTGTCCGGCACCATCGCGCGGCTAAGGCGTCAGGCGCCCGACTACGGTACGGGCAAGTACAACGACTTCAATACTTTCTACTTGCAGGCGGCGTCGGGTACCTCGGGCGGATCCTCAGGGTCGCCGGTGATCGATATCAATGGTCGGGTGGTGGCTCTGAATGCCGGGGGAGCCGCGCAGGCGGCCTCCAGTTTCTTTTTGCCCCTGCAGCGGGTTCAGCGCAGTCTGGAGCTGCTGCAGCAGGGCCAGCCTGTGGCCCGCGGGACCCTGACGACCGTATTTGTTCACCAGGCTTTCGACGAACTGGGCCGGCTCGGGCTGACCGAGTCTCTGGAAGCCGAAGTACGGCGCAAGACGCCCGGCCAGACCGGCATGCTGGTTGTCGACCAGATCATCCCCGGCAGTTCTGCTGAAGGTCAGCTAGAGGTCGGCGACATCCTGGTGCGCATGAATGGCCAGCTGGTCACGGATTTCGTGCCCCTGGCTGAAATACTGGATCAGCAAGTGGGTGAGCGTGTCAGCATCGAGTTGCAGCGCGACGGGGACACCGTGAGTGCTGTGTTGCTGGTTGCAGATCTGTATGCCGTGACGCCCAATGAGTTTTTGCAGTTCGGTGATGCCGTCGTCCATAACCTGTCTTACCAGCAGGCCAGGAACCTCAATCGGCCGATTGAAGGCGTTTACGTCGCGAACCCGGGCTATGTGTTTGGTTCAGCCGCTGTGCCGCGAGGGAGCGTGATTGTGGCCCTGGATGACACGCCCATCACTGACCTTGATGACCTGCAGGCCCAGCTCGCGGAGCTGGCAGACGGCCAGCGCGCCTCGGTCCGGTTTTTCAGCTTTGAAGACCCGACGGCCAGCAAGCTTCGGGTCATGCGCATGGACCGACGCTGGTTTCCGGCCCAACGCTGCCACCGCGACGATGTCACGGGTCTTTGGCCCTGCGCCAAGGTGGAGGCGGGTCCGCCACAACAGCCGGCCAAAGGCGGCTCGGCGCGTTTCTTCCGCAACAAGGATCCGCGCGTGCGGGCCGTGGAACGCAGCCTGGTACTGGTGAACTTTGATATGCCGTATACGGTATCGGGTGTCTCGGAGCGTCACTATTACGGTACCGGCGTCGTGCTGGATGCCGAGCGCGGCTTTGTGGTCGTGGATCGCAACACGGTGCCCGAGGCCATGGGCGATGTGTTTCTGACCTTTGGCGGCGAACTGGAAATTCCGGCGCGCGTGGCCTACGTGCACCCCACCCACAACCTGAGCCTGCTGCAATACGACCCGGCGCTGGTGGGGGATACGCCGGTGGCTTCAGTGCGTCTGGATACCCGGCTGCCTGCGCCAGGCGAAGAGCTCTGGGTGGTCGGTCTGCGAGGCGATAACAAGCTGGTTTACCAGACGACAGAAGTGGCCTCCATTGATCCGATCCTCTTGCCCCTGTCGCGCACCATGCGTTTTCGCGACACCAATCTGGAAACCCTTTCCCTGGTCAACGGTCCGACGGATGTGGATGGTGTGATCGTCGATCGCAAGGGCCG
>JBPCXH010000154.1:0-5264 GCA_051008735.1 Gammaproteobacteria bacterium
TTGTTCTGGGCGGTGTGCCCATGATTGTGGCTGACATGCTGGATTTCATTGTCAGTGACATTATTGTTTTCGGTACCGGCATTCTGCTGTTCCTGATTCTCCTGCTGGCGACGATTTTCGTCCGTCCTCGCTGGGTGATCGCAGCCATGCTGACCTGTTTGCTGTCAGCAATGCTGGTATCGGGCTTGCTCGGTATTCTCGACTGGCCAATTACCGTGGTATCGGCCAACTACGTGGCCATGTTGCTGATCTTTTCTCTGTCCCTGATGGTGCATTTGATCGTGCGCTACCAGGAGTTGCACCGGGAACAGCCGACGGCGTCTCAGCGCTGGCTGTTGTCGCGAACGCTCCGGGACAAGTTCACACCCTGTTTGTTTACCGCTCTCACGACCATGGTGGCTTTTGCTTCGCTCACGGTCAGCGGTATTCGGCCCGTCATTGATTTTGGCTGGATGATGGTGCTGGGGATGGGGGTCATCATGCTCATTTCCTTTGCCCTGTTTCCGGCCCTGCTGATGCAGCTGCAACCGGGTACGCCTTTGCCCCTGCGGCGCATTACCGCCGCCATCACTGACTTGTTTGCGCGCCTGGTTGGCAGCCGGCCCCGGCTTGTCCTTGTTGGCTATGGACTGATTGCCATCATTGCCGGGGCGGGACTGGCGCGAATTGAGGTGGAAAATCGCTTCATCGACAACTTCAAGGCTGACACGGAAATCTATCGCGGCCTGATGGCCATTGATCGTGAGCTGGGCGGCACCATGCCTCTGGACATCATTCTGGATGCCCCTGAATTGGTGGCGGTTGCAGACGTGGCGGAGCCTGCGTCAGCAGAAGAATTCAGTGCTGATCCCGATGAAGAGTTCGCCGATGAATTCGAAGATGAATTCGACGACGAATTTGATGATGACTTCAGCGATGAATTCGAGGACGACTTCGACACAGACCTGGCCTCAGCAGAGGGTGAGAATGGTGCCGACCTTGGCTCGACGAGCTACTGGTACAACACCTTTCGTCTGCAGCAGGTGGAGGCTGTCCACGACTATCTCGAGAGTCTCCCAGAGATCGGCAAAGTGTTATCCATGTCGACAACGCTGGACGTTTTTTCAGCCAGCAATGATGGCGAGCCCCTGGATACTTTCTTTTTGTCAGTGCTCTACAAGCGCGCACCGCCTCTGGTGAAAAGCACGCTATTCGATCCCTATCTGTCGGCGGACGGCAACCAGGTGCGGCTGTCCGTGCGTGTTCTGGAGTCTGATCCGGGTCTGCGCCGGGCGGCCTTGCTTGACCGTATTGAGACGCATCTGGTCGAGGAAATGGGTTTCGCTCAGGAGCAGGTGCGCTTGTCGGGACTGATGGTGCTCTACAACAATGTGCTGCAGAGTCTTTACCGTTCGCAGATTCTGACTTTGGGGTTTGTCTTCCTGGCGATCCTGCTGATGTTTATCCTGCTGTTCAGGTCTCTACGTATTGCCTTGATTGGCCTGGTGCCTAATTTACTGGCCGCGGGCACGGTTCTTGGCATCATGGGACTTGCTGGTATACCCCTGGATATCATGACAATCACCATCGCGGCGATAACCGTGGGTATTGGAGTGGATGATTCCATCCATTATCTGCATCGCTTCATTGTTGAGTTTCGCGAGCACGGCGACTATCACACGGCCGTGCAACGTTCCCATCGAAGTATTGGCGCGGCCATGTACTACACATCCATTGTGATAGCAGCCGGTTTCTCAATTCTGGCCCTGTCGAATTTTGTGCCGACGATTTACTTCGGGGTGCTGACGGCCTTTGCCATGCTGTTCGCCATGGTTGCAAACCTGAGCTTGCTACCCGTCTTGCTGATGACCTTCAAACCGCTCGGTCGTGGCCGTGCGGTGGGGGCGGGGTCAGCCGCGGGCGTGGCGCAGCTTTAAGGCGGTGGCGCGAGTATCTGCGGAAGGCTGGTAGAACACGTCGAATTCCTCCAGGGCAGCCTGATAGTCGCTCAGGGGGTCCTGGCCTGCCACTTCGAAGGCATCGAAGCCGACACGGTGCATGTAGAGCAACTGGTCCGGGAGTACATCGCCCACGGCCCGCAGTTCACCGCCAAAGCCATAGCGGTCGCGCAACAGGCGTGCGTAAGAATAGGCGCGCCCGTCCCGGAAGCTGGAAAATTCCAGCGCCACCAGATCGATCTGATCCAGGTCATCGGCAATGATTTCGGGGTGCTGATCACTGGAGAGCCATACGCCGACCGGGCTGCCCCGTCGGGTCAGTGACTCCCAGTCGTCCTGCCAACGCTGCAGGTCGACAAGGACACCGCCCTGGTCGGGTAATTCAGCATCGCCGGCAACCCGTGTAAACGGGTCGGGTATGAGTTGGTGGTTTTTTATCAGGGCCATCAGGCTACTCGCTGGGCAGCATCATCGCCGTAGACTGCTGTCTTGAAGGGTGCGATGCCGACGCGTCTGTAGGTTTCAAGGAAAGTTTCACTGTCGCTGCTGCGAAGCTCCAGGTATTTGTCTACCAGGGTTTCAATAGCCGCGGGTAGCTCATTTTGCGGTAAGCCTGGCCCCAGGCGGTCGCCCAGAGCGGCGGACTCGTCGGCTGCACCGCCCAGCGTAAGCTGGAAGAATTCCTTGCCCTTCTTGTTTACGCCCAGGATGCCGATATTGGCCACATGATGATGCCCGCAGGCATTCATGCAGCCGGAAATGTTGACGGATAATTCGCCGATCTCCAGCAGTTTGTCCACAGCTGCAAAGTGTTCGCTGATGTCCTGAGCCACAGGGATGGAGCGGGCATTGGCCAGGGCGCAATAGTCCAGGCCGGGGCAGGCGATCATGTCTGTGAGCAAGCCAATATTCGGCGTCGCGAGCTGCAGGGCTTTCAGTTCACCGTGCAATGCCTGCAACTGAGACTGTTTTACGTCGGTAAACACCAGGTTCTGGCGATGAGTTACCCGCAGCTCGCCCAGGCTGTAGCGATCTGCTAGTTCCGCCACTGCATCCATGCGGTCGGCTGAAAGATCGCCGGGCTCTTGCCCGGTGGCTTTCAGAGACAGGGTGACAATGGCGTAGCCCGGTGCCTTGTGCGCCGAAACATTACTGTCAAACCAGCGAGCGAAGTCCGGGTCGGCAGCGCGCAGGCTATCGAGTTCTGCATCCAGGTCGGGTCCGGCTTCCCAGGCAGGGGGCTGGAAATAGGCAGCAATGCGTTCCTGTTCGGCAGTGGGTACCGCAAGAGCCTGGCCGCGCATGGCTTCGTATTCGGTTTCGACCAGCTCGCGAAAAGCCTCCAGTCCCAAGGCATTCACCAGAATTTTGATGCGCGCCTTATACATGTTGTCCCGGCGGCCATAGAGGTTATAGACGCGGAGTATGGCTTCGATATACGCCAGGATTTCTTCTGGCTCGATCCAGTCGCGAATGGTCTTGCCGATGACCGGCGTTCGTCCCTGGCCGCCGCCGACAATGACCTCAAAGCCGGCTTTGCCTGCGGCGTCGTGATGCATGCGCAGCCCGATATCGTGCACGGCTACCGCGGCACGATCTTTTGGTGCACCGGTCACGGCGATCTTGAACTTGCGCGGCAGGTAGGAAAATTCGGGGTTCAGAATTGAATACTGGCGAATCAGCTCGCACCACGGACGAGGATCCTCGATCTCGTCGCGCGCCCGGCCGGCCAGGGGGTCAGCCGTAATGTTTCGGACGCAATTGCCGGACGACTGCATGGCGTTCATTTCTACCTCGGCCAGCTCGGCAAGGATGTCCGCCGTATCTTCCAGGCTGATCCAGTTGTACTGGATATTCTGGCGCGTCGTGAAGTGACCGTAGTCACGGTCATAGCGTCGCGCGATATGGGCCAGTTTACGAAGCTGATGCGCGGACAGCACACCGTAGGGCACGTTAACGCGCAGCATGTAGGCATGCAGTTGCAGATACAGGCCGTTCATCAGTCGCAGGGGCTTGAACTGGTCCTCCGTGAGCTGTCCGTCCAGACGACGTTTCACCTGATGGCGAAACTGCGCCACGCGCTCGGTAACCAGTTGATGATCAAATTCGTCGTAGCGATACATAAGCGTCTCAGAATTGTCCGGCTTGTACGGTTGGGCCCTTGGCACGGATGGATTCGCGAATTTCCACCGCCTCGATGGTGCTGCCGGTGTCGCGGACCTCTATCAGGTAGGGGCCTACGATTACGCAGTCAGCCTCGGCCTGCTCGCCAATGGTCTGCAATTCAGCCTGAGCGTCGGCCTCCTCGGCTAGTCGGGCGGCACTCAGATCGGCGGACCAGTCACCGGTGCTGGTCAGAAAGACGACACGGCCATCGCCGAGCCGGTTGGCAGTCAGGGCTTGGGTCATGGGGCTAACCATAAATAAAAAGTCAGGAGCTGGGGTTTGGACCCCAGCGGGCCCGCAAGGTTACGGTCCGGACGGCCGCCCGGAAACACGGATTGCTTCATTATTCATGCCGGGTGGTTATATGCCCGGCGGGGCAGTGATCAGGCGGCTTCTTGGGAGCCTTTTTTGCGCTCGCGAGCGACCGATTCCGGGGGGTTTGCGGAGACCTGGATCATGGCTGCCAGCTCGGCTTCCGGGTCCAGAGCCCCGCCCGCTGTCTCACGTTGTCGATCCCAGTCGGCCGTTTCCTCAAGAATCTTGCGAATTTCCCGGACCTGCCAGCGGCGCTCATTCTTACCGTTTTCCGTCTGGCCCAGCATACGGCGCCGGCGATCTTCGGAATCGATAGTCTCGGAGACCATGTCCTGTTCCATGGCCGCTGAAATGTAACGAGAAATAGACGATTTGGGCAGGCCCGTAGCGTCGCACAACTCGGTGACTGTCGGTGCACGACCCAGTTCGTTCAGGACCACTGTGGTCATGGACACCAGGAGTTGACCGAGGGGGATGCTGCCGTAACGTGCCAGAAACAGCTGCAGGACCCGCCAGATAATGACCTGCTGACCTTCCGCGCTTGGCGTCCACCCTTCCAGCTTGGGGCTAAGTAGCGTCTTGGCAGTCATTGCTTTTCACTCATATATTCTAGAATTGGGCTAGTATACCAAAACTGTTCCATTAATCGCAATTGTTCGGCGTTTTGTTCACTCGATTCCCTGCAAATGGCCTGATCCGTGAACCCATCGCCTGTCCTGCGACGAATATGTGATCATTCAAGCCCATGCCGCCTCAAAACCCTGACATCGACCGGCCCAAAGGCCGGTCTCTTACCCCCCTCAGATCACTGTGGCCGTTTATCCGGCCTTACAGCGGGATCCTGCT
>JBPCXH010000155.1:0-12035 GCA_051008735.1 Gammaproteobacteria bacterium
CTGCTTGCATGCTGTGTATTTCGCTCGCTACCGACGGCATCATTGCCACCGCTTAACTATTGTAACCAGCACCGGCGGCCCTGATGACAGAACTGTATATCGCTTTCCAACGCATCCTGCCCCAGATACTTCTGGGGCGCGGCGTCCACTGGCTCGCGCGGCTGCGCGTGCCCTGGCTCAAGGACCTGCTCATAAACGGCTTCGTGCGACTCTACGGAGTGGATACAGACGAAGCGGAGCATCCGGTGCCGGCCGGTTATGCCAGCTTTAATGACTTTTTTACGCGCCACCTGAAAGCCGGTGCCCGGCCCCAGGATCCTGATCCGGCCGCGACCACGAGCCCGGCAGACGGGCGAGTTCAGCAGGCCGGGCTGATTGAGGGCGATCAGCTGATTCAGGCCAAAGGCCTGAGTTATTCCATTGCTGAACTCCTGGGTGAGCCAACGGCAGAAACCACCTACCAGGATGGCTGGTTCATCAGCATTTACCTGGCCCCATCCAACTATCACCGGTTCCATGCCCCGCTGACGGGCACCCTGCGGAACCTGTACTACGTGCCGGGCCAACGCTTTGCTGTCAATGAAACCACAGCGGGCGCCGTACCCGGACTCTTCGCACGCAACGAGCGCCTGGTCTGCCATTTTGAATCGCCTGCGGGCCCCTATGCCCTGGTGCTGGTTGGCGCGCTGAACGTGGCCAGCATCTCCACCAGCTGGGCCGGTGAAGTCCTGCCCCGCGAACCCCGTGAACCCTGCCACTGGCACTATCCGGGCCGGGCAGGCATCGAACTGCAGCGCGGCGATGAGGTGGGACATTTCAATCTGGGCTCAACCGTCATTCTGTTACTCCCGCCGGGAGCCGTCGCGCCCGAGACCGGTCTGGCACCCGGCACAGCGCTGCGCGTGGGTCAGCGTATTGCCGGCCCGGCATGACGGCTGCCTGGCAGCCGGCAGCCAGTGTCGCCAACCTGACAGCACGGGCGCGCATGCTGGCCACCGTGCGCGATTTTTTTGCCCGCCGTCGCATCATGGAGGTCGACACGCCCGCCTTAGGTCAAGCCCCTGTCACTGACCCTCAAATCGCCAGTATCGCCCTGCAGCTGACCGCCATACCCGACGCGGCGCTGTATCTGCACAGCTCACCGGAAATCCAGATGAAACGACTGCTGGCAGCCGGTGCACCGGACATCTATCAATTGGGCAAGGTTTACCGCGACGGCGAACGCGGCCGGCACCACCAGCCCGAATTCACCCTCATCGAGTGGTACCGGCGAGACCTGGAGCTTTCCGACATGGTGGCCGAAACCCTTGCCCTGATTCAGGCCATTGCGGCCGTGGCCGGCGCCTCACCGCCCCAGGGTGACAGCCTGTCCTATGCCCAAGCCTTCGAGCGGCATGTGGGTATTAACCCACTGGAAGCTGACCCGGCCGCCATTCGTGCCTGTGCCCTGGAAAAAACCCCGATCGATTCGGCGAGCCTGGGCAACGACACCATCCAGTGCCTGGACCTGCTGATGAGTCACTGCGTCGCCCCGGCCCTGGCGCCAAATACGCTGACTACGATCACCCACTACCCCGCGGCCCAGGCAGCCCTGGCCCGACTGGACCCAGCCGATGCCCGGGTAGCCGAGCGCTTTGAAGTTTTCTGGCGCGGCGTGGAACTGGCCAATGGCTACCGGGAACTGACCGATCCGCAGGAACAACGACGCCGCTTTGACGCAGATCAGGCGCGGCGGGCAAGCGTCGGGCTGCCGCCCGCCCCGGCGGATGAAAGTCTGCTGGCCGCCCTGGAGGCCGGACTACCGGAATGCTGTGGCGTTGCCGTGGGCTTTGACCGGGTTCTGATGCTGAGCCTGGATTTACCGCATATCGACCAGGCGATTAGCTTCCCCGTTTGAACGTCCGCTATTTAACGCGGGAAACATACTCACCGGAGCGGGTATCAACCTTGATCACCTCACCCTCTTCGATAAACAACGGCACCCGCACCGTAGCCCCTGTCTCCAGATCCGCAGGTTTGACGCCACCCTGAGCGGTATCGCCACGCAAGCCCGGATCCGTCTGGGTGATTTTAAGTTCTACGAAATTCGGCGGAGCCACCAGCAAAGGCTGGTCATTCCACAGGGTGACCTGGCAAACGTCTTCTTCCTTGAGCCACTGGCGCGCATCGGCGACGGCTGAGGCCGTCGCGGCATGCTGTTCATAACTGGCCTGATCCATGAAGTGCCACAACTCGCCATCGTTATAGAGATACTGCAGGGAGATTTCGACGACATCGGCGGCCTCAACAGACTCACCCGACTTGTAGGTGCGATCCACGACCCGCCCGGTTTTCAGATTACGAATCTTGACCCGGTTAAATGCCTGACCCTTGCCTGGCTTGACGAACTCATTTTCGACGATGGTGCAAGGATCACCATCGATGAGAATTTTCAGGCCCGACTTAAATTCATTGGTGCTGTAACTTGACATGCAATACTTCCGAAGTGTGGATCAGCTAACGGGGTGCCCCGGCCGGCGCGCAAGCGTGGCGGAGCGGCGATATTGTAGCGCCCAGGCCGCAGACCGCCAGCACGGAGCCCGATAAGTACAGCATGCCTTCGGCCCAGGAACAGCTCAGTGAGACGTCGTGGCAACAAGCCATGGCTGATGCCTATGTGCGCCCCGCAGACCTGCTGCAGGACCTTGGGCTGCCCCACCTGGGCACAGACACCGCAGTGACAGCATTTCCCATGCGTGTTCCGCGTAGCTATGCGGCCAGAATGGTCCGGGGCGATCCGCAAGACCCCTTATTGCTGCAGGTTCTGCCAGGCCGGGCAGAACTGTTAGCAGCCCCGGGATTTACCGCCGACCCCGTCGGCGACCTGCCCAGTATTCGCACACCGGGTCTGCTGCAGAAGTATGCCGGGCGGGCGCTGATTATCACGACCGGCGCCTGCGCGGTGCATTGTCGCTACTGTTTTCGGCGTGACTTTCCCTACAGCGAGCAACTGGCCGGACCCAAACGGCTGGCAGCCTTGATGGAAACTCTGCGCGAGGACACAAGCATCACAGAAGTCATTCTCAGCGGCGGCGACCCCCTGAGTCTGACAGATGACCGCCTGCACCATCTGCTCGAGGGCTTTGATCAACTGCCCCAGCTCAGCCGCATTCGAATCCACACCCGCACACCCATCGTGCTGCCTGAACGTGTGAATAACAGCCTGATCGAGGTTCTGCAGCAAATCCGCAAGCCCTTGGTCACCGTCCTGCATTGCAATCATGCAAATGAAATTGATAGCCAGGTCCGTCGCGCAACAGAATTGCTGAAGCAGTGCTCGACCAGCCTGCTCAATCAGACAGTGCTGCTCAAGGGCATCAATGATTCCGCATCGGCCCTGGTCGAGCTGTCGGAGAAACTCTTCGCCGCGGGTGTGCTGCCTTACTACCTCCACCAGCTCGACCCCGTCGCCGGTGCGGCCCACTTTGCCGTGAGTGATTCACGGGCGCGCGACAGCCTGCGTGAGGCCGCAACCCGATTGCCCGGCTACCTTGTTCCACGGCTGGTTCGGGAGCAAGCCGGGGCCTTTGCCAAGACACCTCTGTAAACACATAACATAAGCAGGAACAAGCACATAAGTCAGGAACAAGTCACATAATCCTTGTGCCCTGTAGCCTAAAGTTCTTGAGTGGCGGTTGGCGCAACCCCGCATGTCTCAAGCAATTTAATAACGGAAGGTGCAGGCCTTGGCTGACTCAGTGGGCGTTCGAATTGTCATCCTGACAGAGAGCGACGAAAACGTTTCCGCGATCAATACCGTACTCCGTGAAGGCGGTCACGCTGTTCACTGCATTCGTGTTGCAAAAGTTAATGGGCTGGATGAAGCACTGAACGAACATCGGCCTGATATGGCCATCCTGTTCGCTGACGAGCCCGCCTTCGATCCCGCGATCGTCACAGCCCGCCTCGCCGAACAATCGTCGCCGCCGCCCCTGCTGATTGCGCGAACACGCGTTGATGAGCAAGTGATTGCAACTGCGATGGAATGCGGTGCCAGAGACGTTGTCTCATTGGTCCACCGCAATCGGCTGCTAGCCGTCGTGGAACGTGAACTGCAGGCCCATCGACTGCGGACCGCCCTGGATGGCGTGCTGTCATCTGCCTCTGTTTATAAGAAAGAACTGCGCGACCTGATTGAAGGCGCTTCGGAAGCCATTGCCGACGTGCAGGAAGGCATTGTGGTGGCCGTGAACAGCGCCTGGGCACAACTCTTTGGCTATGCCGATATTAATGAATTGCAGGAACTGCCCGTCATGGACTTGTTTCGAGCCTCGGATCAGCAGGGACTTAAAGGTGCCCTGGTCGCCTGTCTGAAGGACAAATGGAATGACGAGAGCCTTAATGTAGCCGGCCTGAAAGCCGACGGCGGTGAGTTACCCGTCGAAATTCAGCTGGAGAAAGCCACCATAGACGGTGAGCCTGCGGTGAGGGTCATCGTTCCCATCGGGACGACGGAGACGCAAACACCGGCAGAAATGCTCGAGCAGGCTGTTTACAAAGACCCGTCCACGGGATTCTTTCATCGCCATTATTTTCTGGAGCGGCTTGACCAGCGCGTGCAGGAACCCCTGCGCGGAGGAACTCGCTCGATCGTCTACATCCGACCGGATAATTTTGCCCGGGTGCATGACGATATCGGCCTGATTGCGACAGAGGCACTCCTCATGCGCTTTGCTGAACTGCTTAAAGAGTTCATGCAGCCCAATGATATTTACGGACGCTTCGGCGGCACCATGTTCGTGGCCCTGCTGGAACGCGGCACCATCAATGATGCCGAGGCATGGGCCCAGTCAGTTATTAAAGGCGTCGTAGAGAAAGTTTTCGAGGTTGATGATCATTCCACCTCCCTGACCTGCACCGTGGGACTGACTGAGGTCAGCAGTGAGACTGGCTCTATCGCCGACGCCCTGCAGGACGCTGAAAAAGCCTGCCGCGCCGGTCGCGAAGTCGGTGGCAATCGGGTGCAACTGACGCAGGATGGCAGTGCTTCCATGCGCAAGCGCGAGAAGGATCAACTTTGGGTCCAGCGCCTGCGCAACGCGCTGATGAAAAACGGCCTGCGACTGATACATCAGCCAGTCACCAGCCTCAATGAAGAAATTGAAGGCGTCTTTGATACCAATCTGCGGATGCTGGATGAGCAAGGCCAGCTGATCCTGCCCAGCGAATTTCTACCGGCCGCCGAGCGAGCCGGGATGGTCAAGAGTATCGATCGATGGGTGATCGGCGCCTCATTCTCCTACTGCTCTGTCAATAAGCCAGAGCTGGTGTTCGTTCGCCTGTCGCTGCAATCGGTTACCGACCCCACGCTGATGGAATGGCTTGAGGCAAGGCAGCGCAGTACGCGCATTCCTCCGGAAAAAATTTGCTTCCAGGTCTCCGAAGATGTGGTCAATCAGCAACTCAAGCAGACCAAAGACCTGTCGGATCGGCTGCGCAAGGCCGGATACCGCTTTGCTGTGGATCACGTAGGCACAGGGCGAGACTCTGCTCAATTGATCAAACACGTGCCCATGGATTTCGTAAAAATCGATGGCAGCCTGATGCAGGCCTTGCATCGGGACCAGGATTCGCAGAGAACCGTCAGCCAATTAGCCGAAGCTGCCAAAGAAATGGGCATTCACACCATTGCCGAAAGAGTGGAAGATGCCAACACCATGGCCGTGCTGTGGCAATTGGGCATCGCCTACATTCAGGGTAACCATGCACAGATGCGAGGCGTAGTGCTTGAAGACACCCAGACTGTGCAACCCCTGACTCTGAGCCTGGCCGAATAGTGACGTGGCTCTCAGTCTTGACATAAAGCATCGCAAAGAGGGCTTATTTATAGCGAAACGAGAGCCTTTTAGTAGCCTGGAAACAGTTTCGGTGATTAGCTTCAATTTGCCCCGGGACTTTTGACCGGGACCGATAATTACGCTGGGAGCCATCATGGGAAGCGCAGGTAGCCGCTTGGATATTGCACAAGCAGTCAGAGCCATACTGGAGCAACGCAGCGCTGCAAAGCGCGGCCTGGCTATACCCACCGCCGGTCCTGTAAGCAACCTGGCAGGTATTGCCCTGCTTAGCCTTGCGCCAGCGGCGGTAACCGCTGTCGGCCTGGGCGAGATCCAGTCCCAATCGTCATTGGGTGAACCGCTGCGAGCCAGTGTCCCCATCAGCCTGGCCAGCGGCGAGTCGGTGCGGCCCGGCTGCATTACGGTGCCCCCCAAACGGCAAAGTGATTTTCGCCAACCGGCCAGCGCCAGGGTAAATACGCCACAGGCATCCGGTCCGGGCGTCCTGCAACTGGGTCTCAGCACGGTCCAGCCGCTCTACGAGCCCATGTACGAACTGACCTTACGCGTGGATTGCCCGGGTATACCCACGGTGCTGCGTCACTATGTGTTGATGCTCGATCTACCGGGTATGGGCGCAGCCAGCCAGGTGGCAACACAGAACGACCCCGCGCGTGCACCCCTGACAGTCCCGGGGACGGCAGTTAGCCGCACAGCGCTCCCACCGCAGCAATCTGCCCCGACCAGAAGTCGCAGCCTGGCGAGTTCCGGCGCAGGCATTGCCGCGGGCAGCCAATACCGCGTCCGTGAAGGTGACACACTGTCCACCATTGCAGCGCGTATCGAAGGACGACCGGCCGATAGCACCTGGGCCCTGGCCGACTGGATTTTCACCGCCAACCCCAAGGCCTTCATCCGCAACAACCCCAACCTGATCAAGCTGGGTACAACCATTACCCTGCCTGCCGCCGCAGACTGGAATAGCGCCGGCACCGGCTCCTCCAACTCACTGACTGCAACAGCTGCAGAACCTGCAGGCCCCGCGCCACGCCCGGCACCTGTCCAGACGGCACCGGTGCTGGTAACGCCACGCCCGACTGAAAGCCAGCTCACCGAAGCGGCCAGCCCTGTCACCACGGTCATGCCGACGGAACTGGTGACCACCCCGAGCGTCGCCGCGGACAGCCAGGCGGGCGAAATGACGGTGGCAACAACGCCGGCAAGTCCCTTTGCCGACGAACTGCCGACCAGTCCAGCTATAGAGGCGAGTGAGGCTACACAAGTCAGTCAGAACGTCGAGCCGCCGCCTGTCACAGTCACCCAGATACAGACACCCCAGGCACAATCGACCCAGGTCAGCCCGGTATTGGCAGTTTTGCTTGGCGTACTCGCCGGCTTCGGCCTGAGCCTTCTGCTGTTGCGGGTTCGACTGCTTGAAGGTCTGACAAGCTTGTTTGTGCGCAGTCGTGCCAAACTTTCCCACAGCCCGGCTGATGCCACCTACGCTGATGCGGATGATTGGCTGAAAACCGGGGTGGCCATCCCGCAACCCGACCCTGTGTCCGTCGGAACGCCGGCTGAAGAAACCTATGTGGTTGAGGTGAATCAAAAATCTCAGCTTAACGTCGCGGAAGAACCTGATGCCGCCGCAATTGCCGAAGAGTTTGATGCCAAGCCAATTGCGGAAGAGTCTGAACCCGCGGAAGTTGCAGAAATTGATGAACATAGCCTGGATGATCTTGACCCCTTGGGGCAGACATCCAGCTTTGCTGCCCCGCTGGACAGTACGTCGGACTCCGCTGACAGCCCGGAACAGGAACCGGAACTGGCCGAACTATTTGCCGATAATATGGCCGCTGTGCAGGTGGAAACGGATCTGCCCGAAGAAATATTTGCCGAAGAAGACAATCTTGAAGCGAGCTCCCTGGCTCCGACGGCAGAAATGCCGAAAGTCGGTGAGACAGGCGCAGTGATTGATGACCCAACGGCGGAAAGCCCCACTGCCGAGCTCGACTCCCTGTCGGCGGAACTGGACGAAACGGCCGATATGAACCTGCAGGGCCTGTCTGATGCCCAGAGCGAGGACCCGAAACTGTCTGACACCTTGCAGGAAGCTCTGTCGCTGCTGGAGAAAGACTTCGAAAATGAGCTGACGGCAAGCCAGATTATTGACCAGGCCGCCATTAAACGGGCGCTGGAAAATGACGATGACGCAGAGGAATTAGACCCGGCGCCCCAGAAACGCGCCGGCTGATCAGATTAGTCGGCAGGCACCAGCAGTCTTTCTACCTTGCGCCAGCCGCGAGGTAACAGCGCACCCCGAAGACCCCGGTCACCAATATAGCGTTCATGCTCTGAGGACTTAAGGCGCATACGTCGGCCGCCACTAACAATCTCCAGGGTGTCTTCTTCACCCAGCACGGTCATGGCTACCATGCGCTCCTCGCCGGACCGAAATTTAGCCGTGGGAATACCCAGCAGCTTGTTGCCCTTGCCGCGCGCCATGGCCGGCAACTCCTCGGCCGGGAACATCAGCAAGCGACCCACATTACTGGCGGCTGCAACCCAGGCATCGCCCGGAAATTCGCCCTCAATGAAAGGCGCCGGCAGCACAATATTCCCACCGGCCGGGACGCGCACGCAGGCTTTGCCGGCACGATTTCGGGAATGCACCTCCCCAAGGGAAACAAAAAACCCGTAGCCGGCATCACTGGCCACCAACCAGCGAGAGTCAGGCGCACCAATGAGCACACCCTGAAAGCTGGCGCCATCCGGCGGCTTGAGTCGACCGGACAGGGGCTCTCCCTGGCCACGGGCTGATGGCAGGGAATGGGCCGGCAAGGAGTAGGCGCGCCCCGTGCTGTCCAGGAATACCGCCAATTCACTGCTGCGACCACGCGCCGCGCCAAGAAACTCATCACCGGATTTATAGCTGAGAGTCCCCGGATCAATTTCATGACCCTTTGCGGCCCGGGCAAAACCACGCGCCGAGAGAATCACCGTCACAGGCTCGCTGGAGACCAGATCCGTTTCGGCCATGGCCTGGGCCGGGGCTTTTTCCACGATCCGGGTTCGCCGGGCGTCGCCATGCTCTTCGGCAAGCTCGAGCAGTTCGCTGCGAATCAATTTTTTCAGACGCACTTTGCTTCGCAATAATTTCTGCAGATAGTCACGTTCCTCTGCCAACTCTTTCTGCTCGGCCCGGATCTTTACTTCTTCCAGCCGGGCAAGATGACGCAGGCGCAGGTTCAGTATTGCCTCAGCCTGTATGTCCGTCAGCTTGAAGCGCTTCATCAGCACCGGCTTGGGCTCATCTTCCTTGCGTATGATCCGAATGACTTCGTCGATTTTCAGAAAGGCGATCAGCAAGCCATCCAGGATGTGCAGACGCTCTTCAACCCGCTCCAGGCGATAGCTCAGACGTCTCGTGACTGTGGTTGTGCGGTACTGCAGCCACTCACTCAGCAGCGTACGGATATCACGTACCGCCGGCCTGCCATCCAGCCCGATTACATTGAGATTAATACGCACCGTGCGCTCAAGGTCCGTGGTAGCACACAGATGTTCCATGAGCTGCTCGCTGTCGACCCGCCCTGAACGGGGCACAATCACCAGCCGGGTGGGATTCTCGTGATCCGACTCGTCCCTAAGGTCCTCGACCATCGGCAGTTTCTTGGCCCGCATCTGAGCTGCAATCTGCTCAAGAATTTTGCTGCCGGAAGCCTGATGGGGCAGAGCGGTAATCACAACGATACCGTCTTCGGTTTCCCAGGTGCCGCGGACACGCAGCGTGCCGTTGCCCTCTTTGTAAATTTTTTTCAGGTCCGCGCGGGGCGTGACAATTTCCGCACCTGTCGGAAAATCCGGCCCGGGCAAATGTTTCATGAGTGTGGCTGGCGTCACTTTAGGATCATCCAGCAAGGCCACCAGTGCCTTGACCACTTCGCGCAGGTTGTGAGGCGGGACATCCGTGGACATGCCCACGGCAATTCCGCTCGCGCCATTGAGCAACAGGTTGGGCAGACGGGCCGGCAATAACTCAGGCTCGTTCAGGGTGCCATCGAAATTCGGCACCCAGTCAGTGGTGCCCTGGCCCAGCTCTTTCAGCAAAACACTGGCATAAGCGGTCAGGCGCGACTCGGTATAGCGCATGGCGGCAAAAGATTTGGGATCGTCTGTCGAACCCCAGTTCCCCTGCCCGTCTACCAGGGGGTAGCGATAGCTAAAGGGTTGCGCCATGTGCACCATGGCCTCGTAGCAGGCCGAATCACCGTGGGGATGAAACTTGCCGATCACATCACCAACGGTGCGCGCTGATTTCTTGGGCTTGGAGCCGCTGCTCAGGCCCAGTTCGCTCATGGCATAGATAATTCGCCGCTGCACAGGTTTCAGACCGTCAGCGATGTGCGGCAGCGCCCGGTCGAGAATGACGTACATGGAGTAATCCAGGTACGCCTTCTCGGTATACGCCCGCAGCGGCATCTGCTCGATGCCTTCAAAATCCAGTTGGTTTTGCTTGCTCATAGTGTCCCGATGCCGTGCCTGCCTATATGGCGGCCAGATTGCCCTTGGTTTCCAGCCACTCTCGCCGGTCGCGCGCCCGCTTTTTCGCCAGCAGCATGTCCAATGTTTGTTCGGTCTGGTCACTGGCAGCCACCGTCAGCTGCAGCAAACGGCGCGTGTCGGGCGCCATGGTGGTGTCGCGTAACTGACCGGGACTCATTTCGCCCAGCCCCTTGAAGCGAATCACATTGACCTTGCCTTTAAGTTTTTCGGCCTCAATGAGATTCAGCACTCCCTCACGCTCGCCCTCGTCCAGCGCGTAATAAACCTGCTTGCCCACGTCGATTCGATACAGGGGGGGCATGGCAACGAAGACATGACCGGATTTCACCAGCGCAGGGAAATGACGGGCGAACAAGGCGCAAATCAACGTCGCAATATGCAGTCCGTCGCTGTCCGCGTCAGCCAGGATGCAGATCTTGTGATAGCGCAGGTCCGACAGGTCTTCCGAACCCGGCGCCACACCGATGGCCAGGCTGATGTTATGCACCTCCTGAGAACCCATGAGTTCGGCCTGGTCCACTTCCCAGGTGTTCAGGATTTTTCCGCGCAAGGGCAAGACAGCCTGAAACTCCCGATTACGCGCCTGCTTCGCAGAGCCGCCCGCAGAATCACCCTCAACCAGGAAAAGCTCGCAGCGCTCGGGATCCGATGAACTGCAATCAGCGAGCTTGCCCGGCAGAGCCGGACCCGACGTGATCTTCTTGCGAGCAACCTTCTTGCTGGCCTTCAAGCGTTTCTGGGCCGCCTCAATCGCCCGCTGCGCGATCAGATCGCCCGTTTCCGGATGCTGATTGAGCCAGATGCCAAAAGCATCTTTTGCCGCACCGGAAACAAATGCCGCCACTTCACGAGACGACAGCCGCTCCTTGGTCTGGCCTGAAAACTGGGGATCCTCAGTTTTTACAGACAACACGTAACAAACGCGCTCCCAGACATCCTCCGGCGCCAGGCGCACACCGCGCGGCAGCAGACTGCGGAAGTCGCAATACTCGCGCAAAGCTTCTGTCAGGCCAGTGCGAAAGCCATTCACGTGGGTGCCGCCCTGCGGAGTGGGCACCAGATTGACGTAGGATTCCGCCGCGACCGGATCCTCCGGGCCGACCCAGGCGACGGCCCACTCCACTTCATCGCGGGCGCCGCGCAAACTTCCGTCGCACGGCACCTCGGGCAATAAGGTGGCGCCGGTCGTGGCCTCCGTCAGGTACTGCTCCAGGCCGCCTTCGTACTGCCATTCGAATTTCTGCGCGGGCTTTTCAACCTGGAAACGAATCTTCAGGCCGGGACACAGCACTGCCTTGGCCCGCAAAACGTGGGTCAACTCTTTGACGGAGAAATTGTCGGAATCAAAATACTTGGGATCCGGCCAGAATCGAATGGTCGTTCCGGTGTTCTGCTTGCCCACCTTGCCGACCACATCCAGCTTGCCGGTTTTCTTCCCGCCCCGAAAACTGAGGTTGTACTCCTTGCCATCACGTCGAATCCAGACTTCCAGATTCTTCGACAAGGCATTGACGACGGACACGCCGACACCGTGCAGGCCGCCTGAGTACTGGTAATTCTTGTTGGAAAACTTACCGCCGGCGTGCAGGCGGGTCATGATCAGCTCGACACCGGGGATTTTCTCCACGGGATGCTTGTCAACAGGCATCCCGC
>JBPCXH010000156.1:0-4762 GCA_051008735.1 Gammaproteobacteria bacterium
GTGCATGGGGCCAATCGGCTCGGCGGCAATGCCGTTTCCGATATCGTCACATTCGGACGACGTGCCGGCAAGTCTGCAGCTGCTTATCCGGCTTCCAGGTAACGAAGCCAGCCTGTTCATCGGCAGCAGAGTGTCAGTGTGAATTGTCCCTGTTCACGTCGACGCATATTTTAAATGCGTTTAAAAATAACAAGAAGGATTAGCTTCAGAACCAGCGCTTCTTTTTGAAATACCAAAGCTGGAGTGCGACCACGGCGACAAGCATGAGGGAGAAAATAAGGAACCCCTCGGCGCTCTCCGCGCCCGGTATGCCTCCCACGTTAATGCCCAGAAGGCCTGTCAGAAAGCCCAGGGGGAGAAAAATTGCTGCTACCACGGACAGCACATAGGCGCGTTTGTTGATCTGGTCGGACAGCAGACCCATAAGTTCTTCCTGTACGACGGCGGCGCGCTCTCGTAGTGCATCCAGATCTTCCAGGTAGCGAATCAGGCGGTCGCCGATCTCGCGGAGTCGAAGCCGATCAATATCAGTGAGCCAGCTTAGTTTTTCGCCTTGAAGTCGACTCATGGCTTCTCTCTGAGGCGCCAGATAGCGTCGCAAGGCAATGGCATTGCGGCGCAGTTCAGACAGCTGTGCACGCATAGCTCGGTCGGGTTCACGCATGACGCTGTCTTCTAGTTTTGCGACGTCGTCTTCCAGATCGTCAACGACATCATTTATGCGTACCACCAAGGCGTCAGCCAAGCGGACAAGCAGGTCGCCCGGTCCATCAAAAGGCCTCTCTTCAAGGGAGTTAACCACGTCCTCAACGGACAGGAGCCGACGGTGACGGGTGGTTATTAGCTGTCCGGCATCTGCCCAAAGTCGCAATGACACCATATCCTCGGGATTGGCTCCCGGATTCAGGTTTACGCCGCGCAGGTTCAGGATCAGGCTATCGTTGTTGGTGCCGGCACGTGGCCGTGTTTCTTCGGCAAGCAGCGCGGCGACGGCGGTTTCCGGCAGTTGGTGTAACCACGTGCGAACGTCTGCAGCCGTCCAGTCCAGGTGGAGCCACAATAAACCCTGGTCAGGCCGCCAGCGTTGAACACCGTTGCGGTCCAGCACCACCACGGTGGAGCCATTAATTAATAAGGCGTGGATCAGGCCGTCATTCATGGTGACTCGATTGCATGGTCATTGCATGCCGTGATTATAGGCTGCAACGAGACCTTTCATCGGGAATTAGATGTCAGTCATCAGGTTTGGAGTTTTGCGCCCGGAATCGGAAGTGGCAAAGCAGAAAAAGGGCCGCATTAAGCGGCCCTTTTCCTTGATCAACGGAGAGATTTTGATGACCTACTTGCGACGAAAAGTATAGGCAATACCGACGCCCACGGTCGCCATCTCATCATCGCTGGTGATTGGGCTGTCATCGATGTCATCGTCAAAAAAGGTGTATCGGGCAAAGCCGATAAACATCCAGGGTGAGTCTTCCCGCTGGTATACGGCACTGCCGCCCAAATAGTAGCTCAGTGTGGTATCTGGATTATAGGCCGGTCGTATATTGGGAATCACTTCATCACTCTCGACGCCATAATAATATTCTGAATAGCCTTCGCTGCCATAGATGGTGCCGACGTTGGCATTCAGGTTGATGTTTCCGACTCGTGTGTCGTAGAAACCCTCGGTAACCAGTCGGCCACCGTTACTTTCATCGGTTATATCTCCAGCCCCGGCGACACGAGCGCCAAAGCTGTTTGGCTGGAAGATGACGTGGGCACCCGCTGCTATCCAGGGGTCTCGATCACTCATCCCGTCAAGAAAGTCACTGTCGCTGGAATCATAGCCTTCCTGGCCGAATTCAAGAATCGGGGCGATTTCCCATGCGTCAGAACTGAACAGTTTCCAGCCCAGAGTGTCCGCGCGGAAGAATAAACGTTCACCCTCATAAAAAATGACCGGTACAACAGATGTTTTGTCATCGTCGTCAAAATCACGGTAGATTTTGTCTTCCCAGATCACGCCAGCACCCACGGTGATCGGTGTTGGTTCCCGTTTGGTGGTGAGTTGGGCGGCCATTAGATTGCTGGCAGTCATTGCTGCTGCGCCAGTTATAAGGAAAAGTGTCCACGAATACTTCATTGCTACGCCCTTCAGCTCGAATGATGCCCGGATGGTGCCATATCCGTCCCCTTGCCCGCCAGCTATCAAATGCCCGAATGCTTGAGCATATGGTGGGCTTGGCAGCTGTCTGGCTGCGCAGCTTGATGGCCAGACTCACAGGGGCTATCAGCTACAATGTCTGCCAGATCAAAAGTGGCCTACGTCTATGAAACGCTTGCTGCCAAACGTCGCGAATTATTTAGGTTTCGTATTTTGTTTGTTGCTGTTTACCCCGGTGTTAGGGCAGCAAACGGGTACCCGGATCACATCCGACATGCTTCAGACCCGGATTGCGGCGGCTCAGGATTCCGCAACTCTGGATGAGGCACAAAAGACTCGCCTTATTGCTCTATATCGTCAGTCCCTGAGTAACCTGGAGGCTACTAAGGCGAATGATGAGGCAACGGAAGAATTTCGCCAGCTCGCCGGCCGAGCGCCGGCAGCGTTACAAAAAGTCAATGCGAGGCTGGAAAGATGGGCAGCCGAGGGGCCTGTGACAGAGGCGCAGATATCTGACAACGCCACGTCCGAAAATCTGTCAGCAAAACTTGACGAGGAGCTGGCTAACTCAGCCGCCATTGATGCCAAGCTTGCGGTGCTTGAGGCGCGCCTGGAATCAGAAGTTCAGCGTCCTGCTTATGCGCGTCAGCAAATTACTGCTGCCCGTGGCGAAGTGGGAGAGCTCGCGAGTCAGGCCGGTGAGCGGTCGCCGCGCGACCAGAATCCGCAGATTGCTGAAGCAACAAGTTGGGCTGCGGCGACTCGTCTGGAGGCCTTGCAGGCAAAAATCACCTCACTCGATAGGGAATTGCTCACCTATGGTCCTCGTAATGATTTACTGAGGGCACAGCGGGACGAGCAAGCCACAAACTTCAGCCGTACCAGTCAGCGAATTGAACAATTGCGTGCCGCGGTAAATGACCGTCGCAGGGTCGAAGCGCAGACAGCCATGCTGGAGGCCGAGGAGGCCCTGGAAGTCGCTTCTCCCGACGATCCGCTGGTGCGCGAATTGGCGCAGGCGAATCTGGGTTCGGTCAGTATATTGGCCGAACAAGTGGCCCAGCTCGATGAATTAATCGAGATAGAGGCGGAGCGACCTCGGACTAGCGAGGTCGACAGCGCCTTTCGCAGCGCCCGCCGTAAACTTGAGTTAGACGGGCAGGGCTCGGGTTCGGCTGTCGGTCTCGCTGTATTGGAGCAGCGTCGTCAGTTACCCAGTGCAAGAAGTTATAAGGTCCAGCGCCGCGGAATCAGTCGATCGCTGTCGGCAGTCAGTTTGCGATTATTGGAGGCCGAGGAAGAACTGCTGCAGCTGCGAGATCCCGATAGTTACCTGCTTGATCGCGCTGCGGAAGTCGGGCAGGAAGAGCTGGCGGGGGCGCAGCTCAAAGCCTCGAAGGGGCTGCTTGAAACACGCAAGGCTCTACTGGGTCGCGCTATTGCCAACGACAGTGCCCTGCAGCGTAGGCTTTATGACCTGGACGATTCTTTACAGAGGCTGGATCAGCGAACCGTGGCCTATGATGAATTCCTGGCCGAGCGCATGCTGTGGGTGCGCACTACCAAAGGTGCGGACAAGGCAACCTGGGCCGAGTTGCCCGGTGAACTGGTCCGGTATCTATCCCCGACATCATGGATCGCCACTCTGCGTCTTGCCGGTGCCAGCTTACTGGACGCGCCGCTTTACCTGTTGATGATTTTGATTGGGGTATTGCTTGGCTTACGACACAAGACCCTGAACGCGGCACTGGTGGAAACAGGCCGCGTGGTAGCCAGGGTCCGCGAAGACAACATGACGGTTACCTTCAAGGCCGTGGCATTCAGTGTCTTGCTGGCGGCGCCCTTGCCACTTATTCTCGGCGCCGTTGGCGCCAGCCTGCTGAGTGTTCCCGAGGCGCCGGCTTTTGCCAATGCCGTGGGTACGGCCCTGGTCGATATCGCAATCTGGCTGGCTTTTCCCCTGATTCTAATCGACTTGTTCAAACCCGATGGCGTGGCTGATAAGCATTTTCGCTGGGAAAGTGCCGTTCTGAATCCTCTCCGGCAGAGCATTCGCTTTTTCGTTCTGGTCGCTTTCCCGGTGGATTTCGTTTTGGTGACATCAAAGCTGACGGATCATAACGCGGGAATTTTCGGGAGCGCTCTGACTTTGATCGCTTTTACTGCTTTGATGGTGACCTTGGCGATTCTGATTCTTCGAATCGGCCACCCCACCAAAGGAGTCATTGCGCCCTATCTGGCCGCTCATCCGACGAGTCAGTGGTGGCGCTGGCGCCAATTATGGTTGCCCCTTGCCGTGCTTATTCCTGTGGCTTTGGCTGTTCTGGCCCTGTCAGGTTTTAACTACACAACGCAGCAGCTCGTGTATCGGGTATTTCAGTCCATTTGGCTGATTACGGCAATCTGGCTGATCGGGGCACTGGTGCGTCGGTGGTTGGTGATGACCAGTCGACGACTGGCGTATGAAAAAGCTCTGAAGTCTTTAGAGGAAACACGTGCCAAACGTCTTCAGGAGGCCGAAGAATCGGCAAGCCCCGGGCCGGAAGAGGGGGGGATCGGTGAACCGGAGGTGGACCTGGTAGCGATGGACGCAGATAGTCGCAAGCTTCTAAACGC
>JBPCXH010000157.1:0-9424 GCA_051008735.1 Gammaproteobacteria bacterium
ACACCGTGCAGGCCGCCTGAGTACTGGTAATTCTTGTTGGAAAACTTACCGCCGGCGTGCAGGCGGGTCATGATCAGCTCGACACCGGGGATTTTCTCCACGGGATGCTTGTCAACAGGCATCCCGCGACCATCGTCAGCGACCTCCAGTGACCCATCCTTATGCAGAGTCACATTAATAGACTTGCAATGGCCGGCTACCGCCTCATCGACGCTGTTATCCACGACTTCGTGGGCCAGATGATTTGGCCTTGCGGTATCTGTATACATGCCCGGCCGCCGCCGGACAGGATCAAGGCCACTGAGCACTTCAATGTCAGCGGCACCATAACTGCGACTCATTTTTTATAACCCGGAAATGAAAAATCCGGCCCGCATCACGGGCCGCGTAGCGCACAACAACCCGGCCATGTTAGACCCTAGGGGGATTTCGTCAATCCCGATTGTTGTCGGCGGCGCCCGGCGGGTCGAGATCGGCGATCAGGGATTCTCTACCGGCCTCGGAGACTGCGGCCGTGATCGTGTAGTGAGGATGCCCGCAGCCGGCGCTCAGAGAGGCGCCTGCCTGCAGGGCTGCCACCATGCCATCCGTCAACTCAAAGCGCAGGAAATGCACGGCGGAGGTCTTCTCCTCCGTGGCACGCTCCAGATCTTCATCCGCGATAGCTATGACGGGATCAAAGCCCTCCACCCGCATCCAGACCTGGGCCTCGATACCGATCAGCTGGGCCAGTGCAGCGTGCCGTTCCTTCGGGTCCGGATACTCGATGAGCATGGTGGCCTTCCAGTTCTGACCATCCGGAATCAGCGGGTTATAGGCGGCCAGCTCTTCGGCGATTTCCGCTGGCTCAAACAGCTTCTCGGCACGCAGCATCTCCTGCACCTGGTAATGCATCGTGAGCCGGTCTTCGAACAACAGGGAGACATGCTCACCCAGGTGAACCTTGCGGTGAGCCTTGTGCTCAATCACCCTCGCGCGAAAATCGGCGCGCAGCCTGGCATAGACCTCAAGGGGATACAGATCATCCAGCTGGAGTTTATTCATCTCAGATTCCATAAGCCTTGCGTAGCAGTGACAGGGGGTGTGCCGCAGTCGCGCCGTCTACGCCACCGGCGACCTGCTCTGCCGCCATGGGACAATCGCTGACAAAGTGATCTGCCTGCGCTTCCTTGACCCGGCGCATGACAGGCCGGGCGATCTTCAGGGAAGCTTCGCGGAATCGGCTTTTTACGCCATAGGTGCCGTCGTGGCCCGAACAACGCTCGATGGTGTCGACTTCGGTGCCCGGCACCATCTGTAACAGATCCCGCGTTTTCAGACCGATATTCTGCACCCGCAGATGGCAGGGCACCTGGTAGGCAACCTTGCCGAGGGACACGGGGAACTCAGTCTGCAGGCGCTCGCCCTTGTGCCTGAGAGCCAGATACTCAAAAGGATCAAAAAAGGCCTGCGCAACCCGCTGCACATCTTCGTCGTCCGGGAAAAGCAAGGGTAATTCCTGCTTGAACATCAGCACGCAGGAAGGAATCGGCGCCACAATGTCCCAGCCCTCACGAACCCAGCGGGCCAGCTCCGGCACATTGGCATCTTTGGCAGCGGCCACTGCTTCCAGGTCGCCCAGTTCAAGTTTGGGCATCCCGCAACAGCGCTCATTGTCTGCCAATGTCAGGCCAATCCCGTTATGGGCAAAAACGGCAGCCAGATCCTCGCAGATTTCGGGGGTGTTGCGGTTGCCGTAGCACGTGGTAAACAGCACGACCCTGCCCTGGGTGCCGTTGACCGCTTCCGGCGTACATTGCGCCAGGCTGCCGGCCAAACGCTTGCGGGCAGTCCGACTGTGATATTCAGGAATTGGCGCATCAGGTGCCACACCCAGGGTGGCGTCAAGAACCTTGCGACCTGCTGCGCTGCGATTTACGGCGTTGACCACTTCAGCTACCACGGGAATACCGGCCAGACTGCCAACACGATCTGTGGCGGCCAATACTTTATCCCGTACCGGCGCACCTTCGTCTTTGAAGCGCTTGGCCTTGGCTCGCAACATCAGGTGCGGAAAATCAACGTTCCACTCGTGGGGCGGCACATAGGGACACTTGGACATGTAACACATGTCACAGAGGTAGCATTCATCGACGACGTTCCAGAATACCTCTTTTCCGACCCCGTCCACTTCGCCCGTGTCACCCTCGTCAATCGCATCAAAAAGCGTTGGAAAGGCGTTGCACAGGGAAAAGCAGCGACGACAGCCGTGACAGATATCAAATATGCGCTCGAGCTCCGCGAACAGGGAACTCTCATCATAAAAATCGTCGCTGCGCCAATCGATGGGATGGCGGGTAGGCGCTTCGAGGCTGCCCTCGCGCGTGCTTGGCTGTTTCGTCATAGGCAGGTCAATCAAGGCAGGGCGCCCGGCATCCGCCGGACGCCCTGTCGGCAAACTAGCCGTCGAGGGTATCCAGCGCTTTCTGGAAGCGGTTGGCGTGAGAACGCTCGGCTTTTGCCAGGGTCTCGAACCAGTCCGAAATTTCCTCGAAACCTTCGTCGCGGGCTGTCTTGGCCATACCGGGGTACATATCGGTGTACTCATGGGTTTCACCGGCAACAGCCGCTTTCAGGTTGCTGGAGGTGGCGCCGATGGGCAGGCCTGTAGCCGGATCACCCACAGTCGCCAGATAATCAAGATGCCCGTGCGCATGACCGGTCTCGCCTTCGGCGGTTGACCGGAAAACGGTCGCCACATCGTTATAGCCTTCCACGTCCGCCTTGTTCGCGAAATAGAGGTAACGGCGATTGGCCTGGGATTCGCCTGCAAAGGCATCCTTGAGATTCTGTTCGGTCTTGCTGCCCTTAAGGTCCACGATCGTTCTCCTGGTTATTGGCGACGATCCTTCGCCGCCTTATTTAGACTGAGTCTACTTATAGGCCCTGTGTGCCCCCGGGGTCAACCCGTGATTTAGCAGTCGGCCTGCGTTGACCGGCCCCCTGCCCTGTGCAAGTCTCTGCGCACATTTCAGCGGAGCCGAACCCTTGGCCGAATCGAAAGCAAAACGCCTGAATCTCGAGAAAGCCATGGGCGAACTCGAGGATATCGTAGAACAGCTGGAAACCGGAGATCTGGCGCTGGACAAATCTTTGCAGCAGTTTGAGCGGGGCGTGAAACTCAGCCGGGAATGCCAGTCAGCGCTGGAAAAGGCCGAGCAAAAGGTCGCTGTGCTGATGGGCGATGAATTGCGTGATTTCGACGCCCAGGATGCAGATACAGACTAAACGGGTCAGTTAGCCGGCGAATTTGCGCCCTGCAGTCGACGGATCATTTCACCGAGAAAGACCCGCGTAAAACGCAATTGGCAGGCGGTAGAAACCTGCTCCAGCAACGTTGCGCTGACACTCAGAATCGTCACGGAACTGGCCGCCCGAATCGTACTGTTGCCCTTGGAACCTGCCACATAGCTGGCTTCGCCGAAGCAATCGCCTTCGCCCAGTCGGCCGACCGGCTTGCCATTGCTTTCAACTTCAACCTGGCCGTCAACGATCACATAGAAGCGATCGTCAATCTCGCCCTCACGAACAATTTCGTTGCCCGGCGCATACTCATGCCATTCGCCGGCACGGTGTATCTCATGAATTTCCTCAACAGAGAATTCATGAAAGAAGCTCAGGTGGCGCAACAGATTAAACTGTTCAGTTCTATCAATGCGTTGTTCCTGCTCACGCAGACCCTGATACACACGGGTGAGACGAGCAGCCATATCGCCTGCGCTTGAATGTCGTCGTGACGGGTCTTTCTGCAGGGATACCGCGACAATTTCTTCCAGGTCCTCAGGAATATCCGGGCGCAACTGGTGCAGGGGCGGCGGCGTGGCAAACACAATCTGGTTGAGCAGTCGCGACAGCGTGGAGGCACGAAATGGCCGGAACCCCGTCAGCAGTTCATACATCAGGGCGCCCAGCGAATAGAGATCGGCTGCCGGCGTTATCTCCTCCGACTGGATCTGCTCGGGAGACATATAACTGGGCGAACCGGCAATCCCTTCGATGCGGGATATATCCGCATCGCGCAGCAAAGCGATACCGAAATCAATAATCCGCACCTCATTGTCCCGTGTCAGCATGATATTGCTGGGCTTAATGTCACGATGAATCACACCGCGCTTGTGCGCATAGTGCAGCGCCTTGGCACAGGTGTAGATAATCTTGACCACATCGTCGATGGGCAGCAGGTGATCGGGACGACAGTAGGCAGCCAGAGTGCGGGCACCCTGGACATGTTCCATCACCACGTAATACTTGCCATTCTCCTCACCGGCGTCATAGAGGGGCAAAATGTTCGGGTGCTGCAACATGCCGACCATGTGCGCCTCGTTGAAGAACATTTTGCGGGCCGTTTTGATCTGTGCCGGATCGGCATCGGCCTCAATGTCATAGACCTTGACGGCAACATCGCGGCCGAAATACGGATCGTGGGACAGATGCACGTTGCCCGTGCTGCCCTGGCCGACATGTCGGATAAAGGTGTACTTTCCGATTTTCTCCGGCAGCCTGATAGCAGGAATTCTCTGGGTCGCTGACTCGGCCATCCACACAAACCCTCTGGGGTTAAGCGGCGGCGATAAAGCGCTGCAACAAACCCGTTAACAGCGCGGCATAGGCAGCCGCCAGAACATCATCGAGCATAATCCCGAGCCCGCCGGAGAGGCTGTGATCCAGGTCCCGAATCGGCCAGGGTTTCCAGATATCAAAGAGCCTGAATGCCAGGAATGCGGCCAGTAACCAGACCGGCTCAGGAGGCACCGCCAGGCACACGGCCAGCATGCCCACGATCTCATCCCAGACGATGCCGCCGTGATCATGAACGCCCAGGCGACGCGAGCTGACGCCGCAGATCCAGATGCCGAGCACGAACAGCACAGCCACTGTCACGGCCAGCCAGACCGGCGGCACAGGCATGACCAGGGCGTAGGCAACCACCGCCAGCAAAGAACCCCAGGTTCCGGGCGCCGCAGGCCCCAGGCCTGTCCCGAAACCAAAGGCCAGAAAATGCACGGGGTCAGTCAGGACCTGCCGGGCGAGAGAAGAATTTTGCTGATTCGACATAAGACCTCAGAAATGCCGGAAGGCCGGGGCGGGACTGAGCAGATCCTGCCCATCCAGTTGCCAACTCAAGCCCGGCTCGGCAACGACCTGGCCAATGCATACCGGAGGACAGAGCCAGTCGACACTCAGCCGGGCCAGATCTTTTGCCCGCGACTGGGCCAGACTAAAACACAATTCGTAGTCGTCACCGCCGGTAAGAGCCAGGTCACGCGCCGCTTGCAGCCCCACCTGATCAACCAGCGCAGGGGACAAAGGCACATCCTGGGCCCTGGCCGTCGCCCCGACTCCACTGGCCGCCAGCAGGCGCTCCAGGTCCACATGCAAGCCATCGGAGACATCAATCATTGCGCTGGCAAGACCACGCAGGGCGAGCCCTTCGCTCACCCGGGGTTCGGGATAGGCAAAGCGCTGATAACACGGGTCCTGGGCTGCCAGGGTCGCACCACCGGCCAGGGCCTGCCAGGCGCGCCCTGCGTCTCCGCAGGGACCCGTCACATAAATCAGGTCGCCGTCGACGGCACCACTGCGATGCACAGCGGTGCCCGTCGGCACGCTGCCCAAAGCCGTTATGGTCACGGACAGCGGACCGCGAACCGTGTCACCGCCGATTAATGCCACCTGGTAACGCGCCGCAAGCCGCGCCAGACCGGAGCTGAATTGTTCCAGCCAGTCAGGCTCAGCCTGCGGCAGAGCAATTGCCAGCAAAAACCAGCGCGGGCTGGCACCCATGGCGGCAAGGTCACTGAGATTCGCAGCAAGCGCACGGTGGGCGACGGCATCGGCCGGCAGCCCGGGGGGGAAATGTGTACCGGCCACCAGGGTATCGCTGCAGCTGACCAGTTCCTCATCGCGCTCCAGCTGACAAATTGCGCTGTCGTCACCCACGCCAAGCATCACGTCAGGGCGTTGCGGATAGCCCGTCGAAAAGAAGCGGCGAATCAGTTCAAATTCATCCACCGGGTCGGCCTGCGTTATTCGATGGGTGTGGCCGTATCAAGGATGGCGTTGATATAGCGATGACTGTCACTGCCACCGAAAGCTTTGGCCAGTTCGACCGCTTCGTTGATTGTCACACCGCGCGGCACGTCCGCCCGCCAGTTCAACTCTGACAAACCAATCCACAACACCGCGTGTTCAACGGGATCCAACTGCACCACCGGACGATCTGCTGCCTGACCGATATTGGCATCCAGACGCTCAACTTCCTGGATCACGCGCTGCAATTGCTCGTTAAAATAATCGGCGTCAATCGCCTCGAAACCAGGCCGCGAGGCAAACTGGGCCTGCAGTTCCGGCAAATCATGCCCACTGACCTGCCATTGATACAGTGCCTGGAGGAGCATGCGACGCGCCCCGCGTCGACCGCTGGCTGCCATCGTGATTCAGCCGTTCAACTGGCGCAGAAGATTGACCATCTCGATGGCCGTGAGCGCGGCGTCGACGCCCTTATTGCCGGCCTTGGTGCCGGCACGCTCAATGGCCTGCTCAATGGTGTCGCAGGTCAGCAAGCCGAAACCGACCGGCAGTCCGTGCTCCAGGCTAATCCGGTTGAGACCGGCGGCAGCTTCGCCACAGACAAAATCAAAATGCGGCGTCGCGCCGCGGATGACAACGCCCAGTGCGACGATGGCCTCATATTGCCGACTTCTCGCTACTTCCCGTGCCGCCAGGGGTAACTCGAAAGCCCCGGGCACGCGCACCACGTGAATCTGCGATTCATCGGCGCCGTGTCGCTGGAGAGCATCGATGGCTCCCTCCAGCATGCGTGCGACGATTGCGTCGTTGAAACGCGCCGCAATGACGCAGAAACGGGCGTCACCGACAACAAGATTGCCTTCAATGCTTTTCATCAGTGCTCAGCTTGTTCGGATGAGGATCGTCCACATACTCTACAACCTCGAGACCAAATCCCGAAATAGCATGCATTTGCTTGGGTGCACTGAGTACGCGCATGCGGGTAACGCCCAGGTCTCTGAGAATCTGGGCACCGGTGCCGAAAGTTCGCAAAATCTGCCCGCCGTCGGAGGCGTCGTCTGCTGGCGGCGCATCATCAAGGTGTCGGACATCGCGCGCCAGTTGCCGCGGAATCTCGTCATAGCGCAAGAGCAACAAGATACCGGCATCCTCAGCGGCAATACGCTCCAGGGCAGAACGGAACGGCCAGCCCAGACTGGGATGCCGGATACCCAGCACGTCACCCAGCGTGTCCTGAACATGCACACGCACCAGCGGCGTATCACTGGGCTTCAAATCGCCCCGTATTAAAGCGAAGTGCACATTACGATTCACGTGATCCTCGTAACAGCACAAGCGAAACTCACCGAACTCGGTGCCAATCAGACTATCGGAGATTCGCTCCACAGATTCTTCATGCTGCAAGCGATAGCTGATCAGGTCAGCGATGCTGCCAATCTTAAGACCGTGCTCGCGGGCGAATACTTCCAGCTGAGGCCGCCGCGCCATGGTGCCGTCTTCATTGAGAATTTCAACGATTACGGCGGCGGGTTCGCAACCTGCCAGACGCGCCAGGTCGCAACCGGCTTCGGTATGACCGGCTCGGCTGAGCACACCGCCAGGTTGGGCCATCAGTGGAAAAACATGGCCGGGCTGACGTAAATCGGCTGAGGTCGCGCCGGGCGCAACGGCCGAGCGAATCGTGCGCGAACGGTCATAGGCCGAGATGCCCGTCGTAATGCCCTCAGCAGCTTCGATCGACACCGTAAAGTTGGTGGATTTTTTCTCATCTGTATCAGACACCATCAATGGCAGACGCAACTGTGCACAGCGGTCACGCGTGAGTGTCAGACAGATCAGGCCACGTCCGTAGCGGGCCATGAAATTGACGTCCTCCGGACGAACCCGGGATGCAGCCATTATAAGATCGCCTTCGTTCTCACGATCCTCATCGTCAACGACGATGACCATGCGACCTTCGCGAATCTCGGCGACAACTTCTTCAATCGGACTGAAATTGACGTGCTTGGGTTTGGTATCTGACATGGTGGTCTCTGAGTTAAGCGGAAGACGGCAGCAAGCGCTCGAGATAGCGGGCAACCAGGTCAACCTCAATATTGACGCGACTGCCAGCCTGATACTCACTCATGATAGTTCTTTCCAGGGTATGGGGCACGATGTTCACGCCACACTGGTCGGCGTCAATCTCATTGACTGTCAGACTGGTACCGTCAATGGTAATCGAGCCTTTTTTCGCCACGTAGCGCAGCAAGTCTGCCGGCAGCCGGAATACCAGGCGCTCGGACCGAGCCTCCGGGCTTCGCGACACTAACTCCCCCACGCCATCCACATGCCCCGACACCAGGTGTCCGCCCAACGGGGTTTGCAGCGTCAGGGCCGGTTCCAGGTTGACTGATTGACCGGCGCCAATATCTCCCAGGGTTGTTAAATCAAGCGTCTCCCGCGACACGTCGGCGGCAAATGAATTGCCGCTATATTCCACCGCGGTCAGGCAGACACCATTAACAGCGATACTGTCACCCAGACTCGCCTTTTCCAGGTCGAGATCCGGCGCAGTAATGAGCAGGCGGCGATCTCCGCCACGCTCTTGCACACTGTCGATCCGACCCAGCGCCAGAATAATGCCCGTAAACACGAGTTCAGCTCCTTATATACAACAGCCGCAGATCGTCGCCGACACGACGCACATCCTGCAGGTTAAACAGGTAACGCTCGTCCATGCTCTGCAAATCCGGCAACGCGAATGCACCCTGCGCGCCCGCCCCCATCACATGGGCCGCCTGATACATCAGCAGTTCGTCCACCAGACCTGACTTAAGCAAGGCACCGTTCAAGGCCGGTCCGGCCTCTACCAGCAATTCATTAATCTGCAGTTCAGCCAGGCGACTGAGAAGCCGCTCCAAATCCACGCGGCCATCGGGGCCGGGCAGAGTCTCGACCTCGGCCCCCGCCTCCTGCAGGGCTTGCCGTTGTGACTCATCGTCCGTTGCGCAGAAAACTCTCGTCACGCCGTCCAATTGCAAGGTACGCGCACCGGGCGGCGTGCGCAGCTGACTGTCGACAATGATGCGCTGGGGCTGCGAAATAACCCCCAGGGACTGATCCCTGACATTCAGTGACGGGTTGTCAGCCAGTATTGTGCCGACACCCGTCAGGATTGCAGAACTGCGGGCGCGCCAACGCTGCACATCGGCCCGGGACGCCTCACCGCTAATCCAGTGACTGACACCGCTGGCCAGTGCGGTACGACCATCCAGGCTGACAGCCTGCTTAATCCGGACCAGTGGCCGACCGCGCTGCATGCGACTGTTGAAGCCGGCATTGAGCTTTGCACAAGCCGCTTCCAGCACACCGG
>JBPCXH010000158.1:0-10212 GCA_051008735.1 Gammaproteobacteria bacterium
TAAACAATCAGGGCACCAATCAGGAAGAACAGGCGCTGACGCAGATCAGAGAAGCGCGAAGCTTCGCCGAGGGCTGCAGCCGGATTGACTATATTGGACTTAGCCATGCCTGTTTACCGTTCCCGCAGGAACCATTAGTCCTCGATACTGCCGCCGGCAGCCTCAATGGCTTTCCGGGCGCCGGGCGTTACCGCCAGGCCTTGAAGTTTCACGGCCTGCTCGAGCTTGCCTGAATCAATTACCTTGACGCGCTTGGTCTGCATCGGCACCAGGCCGGCGACCTTCAGGGCATCCAGATCAACTATCTCCGCGCCGGCCAGCACCAGTTCATGCAGGCGCAGTTCAGCGTTCTCGTCAGCCGTTCGCGACGTGAAGCCCACCTTGGGCAGACGCCGCTGGATTGGCATCTGGCCACCCTCAAAACCCACTTTGTGGAAGCCGCCGGACCGGGCGTGCTGACCCTTCTGACCACGGCCGCAGGTCTTACCCTGGCCGGCCGAATGCCCGCGACCCAGACGCTTGGGCTTTTTCCGGCTACCCGGTTTCAGTGTATTGAGTTTCACCTAGACATCCTCCACGCGGAGCAGATAGGAGATTTTATTAATCATCCCGCGATTCTCAGGCGTATTAATCACCTCGACGGTCTGGTGCATGCGACGCAAGCCCAAACCCGCGACGCAGGCACGATGCGCCTTCAAGCGGCCATGCTTGCTACGAACCAGGGTGACCTTCAATTTTGCCGGTTCAGCCATCGATACTTACCCGCTGATCTCAGCGACAGATTTGCCGCGGCGAGCTGCGATGCGCTGGGGCGACTGGGCCTCATACAAAGCAGCAATCGTAGCCCGCACCACATTAATAGGGTTGCGGGAGCCATAACTCTTGGCGAGCACATTGCGAACGCCAGCACATTCGAAAACAGCTCGCATGGCGCCACCGGCGATAATGCCGGTACCTTCAGAGGCCGGCTGAATGTAAACCTTGGTAGCGCCGTGACGACCGGTCATTGCGTAGTGCAAGGTATCGTCGCGCAGAGCAACTTCGCGCAGGTTCTTACGCGCAACCTGCATAGCTTTCTGGATGGCGATCGGCACTTCACGCGCCTTGCCATAACCAAAGCCAACGCGGCCAGCTCCATCACCGACGACCGTCAGTGCAGTGAAGCCGAACTGACGGCCACCCTTCACCACTTTCGCCACTCTATTAACCGTAACCAGCTTTTCCAGCAGGTCATCAGCGTTCTGGTTGTGTTCAACCCTTGCCATGCATCAATACTCCGCCTAAAACTCCAGGCCACTTTCGCGAGCCGCATCAGCCAGCGCCTGAACGCGGCCGTGATAGCGGAAACCAGAACGATCGAAGCCCACCCGGGTGACGCCGGCGGCCTTTGCTTTTTCAGCAATTGCCTGACCAACCCGCTTTGCTGCCTCGACATTACCGGTAGCCCCTTCGCGCAGATCTTTCTGCACCGTCGAGGCAACCGCCATCACCGTCGCACCGTCAGGGGCAATAACCTGGGCATACATATGCCGAGGCGTGCGATGCACCGTCAGCCGGGGCAATCCTTGCGTGCGGATACGGGACCGGGCTTTTTTTGCCCGCCGTAGTCTTTTGTCCTTCGAGTTCATCTTTTTTAAACCTTGCTAGCAGCGATTCAGCTACTTCTTCTTCGCTTCCTTCATCACTACGCGCTCATCGACGTAGCGCACGCCCTTGCCCTTATAAGGCTCGGGGGGACGGTACCGGCGAATTTCCGCCGCAACCTGTCCAACTTTCTGCTTGTCGATACCCTTGACGACAATTTCGGTCTGGCTGGGCGTCTCAATGGTGATGCCCTCCGGAACGGGGTAATCAACCGGGTGGGAAAAACCCAGGGTGAGGTTGAGGGTCTTGCCTTTGGACTGTGCGCGATAACCAACGCCTCGCAACTCAAGCTTGCGCTCAAACCCATCACTGACACCGGTGACCATATTGAACAGCAGCGCCCGCGTGGTGCCAGACATGGCATGCGCGAAACGCGAACCCGACCGTGAAGCAACACTGGCCGTGCCGTCTCCAATACTGATCTCGACCTCCTGATTCAGAGGCATGCTCAATTCGCCCTTGGGGCCCTTGACCAGCAGAGTATTCCCGCTGGGCTTGACGTCTACGCCCTTGGGCACCGTCACTGGTTTGCTTGCAACTCTGGACATGTTCCTGTTTCCGCTCTCTCGCCTGGTGTCCGACTAGGACACCACGCAAATAACTTCGCCGCCGAAGCCCTTGGTGCGCGCAGCACGTCCCGTCATCACTCCCTCGGAAGTAGAGACGATTGCCACACCCAAACCACCCAGGACATTGGGAAGCTCATCCTTTTTCTTGAATATCCGCAGACCCGGACGGCTGATGCGGCGCAATTCTTCAATCACCGGGCGTCCCTCGAAATAACGCAGCCAGACAGTCAGCTCGCGCTTGTTGCCCGGCAGGTCGGCGGCCTCGTAGCGATCGATATAGCCTTCTTCGACCAAAACTTTTGCAATGGACTCTTTCACGCGAGAAGACGGCATCCGCACGGATTGATGACCTACAGTCTGGCCGTTGCGGATTCGCGTCAACATATCGGCGATGGGATCTGACATGCTCATGGCTGTACCTCTATACCTGCCGGCTTACCAGCTACCCTTGGCCAAGCCAGGGATGTTGCCGTGCATGGTTTCCTCACGGAGCTTGTTACGACCGAGACCGAATTTGCGGTAATACCCATTAGGACGCCCCGTAATGGAACACCGATTGCGCATCCGTGACGGACTCGCGTTCCGCGGCAGCTTCTGCAAGGCAAGCAGTGCTGCCTGACGCTCTTCGTCAGTGCTCTTGGGACTCGCAATCACGCGCTTGATCTCAGCACGCTTAGCAGCAAATCGCTGCACCGTTCGTTCCCGTTTGCGCTCACGCGCAATCATGGATTTTTTTGCCATTCGTCTTTGACCCGACTCTATTTTTTGAAGGGAAAGTTAAAAGCGTCAAGCAAGGCACGGCCTTGCTCGTCGTTGGTGGCGGATGTCGTTATGGTGACATCCATGCCGCGAATGGAGTCGATGCTGTCGTAATCGATCTCCGGAAAAATAATCTGCTCCTGCACGCCAAGGCTGTAGTTACCCCGGCCATCAAATGACTTGGGGTTTAAGCCGCGGAAGTCACGTACCCGTGGAATTGCGATGGCAATCAGACGATCGAGAAATTCGTACATGCGCTCGCGACGCAGGGTTACCTTGCAACCGATAGCCATGCCATCACGAAGCTTGAAGGAAGCGACCGACTTGCGAGACATACAGGTCAGCGGCTTCTGGCCAGCAATTCGCTGCATATCGGCAACTGCCTTTTCAACAACTTTCCGATCCGCCACAGCTTCCCCAACGCCCATATTCAGCGTGATCTTCTCGATCCGGGGGACTTCCATAGCGTTCTTGATACCCAACTGCTCCACGAGCTTGGGGACCACCGTTTCTGCGTAGTATTCCTGCAACCTGGCCATTTTTTAGCTCCCGTCTGACTCGCGTCAGACGTCGACCACCTCTTTGTTTGACTTGAAGAAGCGCACCTTGCGGCCGTCCTCCAGAGTTTTGAATCCAACCCGGTCGCCCTTGCCTGTGGTCGGATTGACCAACATCACATTGGAGGCATCCATCGGCATTTCCTTCTCGATAATGCCGCCGGCAACCCCGGCGTTCGGATTGGGCTTCTGATGTTTTTTGACGACATTGATCCCTTCGACCAGTACCTGGCCATCCTCGTGCACGTTAAGCACGGATCCCTGCCGGCCCTTATCGCGGCCGGAGATTACGATCACATCGTCGCCTTTACGTAGTCTCTGCATTTCTATTGCCTTCCTGCTTCCCGGTGCCTAGAGCACTTCCGGCGCAAGGGAGATAATTTTCATGAACTTCCCGCTCCGCAGCTCGCGCGTTACGGGGCCGAAAATACGCGTACCGATGGGCTCCAGACGAGCATTGAGTAGCACGGCAGCATTACCATCGAAGCGAATCAGCGAGCCATCAGACCGGCGCACACCCTTACGGGTTCGCACGACAACTGCGTTGTAAATCTCGCCTTTCTTAACTCGCCCACGTGGAATAGCGTCTTTGACGCTCACCTTGATAATGTCGCCGACGCCCGCATACCGACGCTTGGAACCGCCAAGCACCTTGATGCACATCAAGCGCCGAGCTCCGCTGTTGTCGGCTGCCGAGAGTGTTGTCTGCATCTGGATCATGTTCGTTTTCCGTCAATCATCCCGCCTGTCAGCGAGAATCTGCACGCTCCAGCACTTCTACGAGGCGCCACGACTTATTCTTCGACAGGGGCCGACATTCCGTAATGCTGACCTTGTCACCCTCGGCACAGGAATTGGCTTCGTCATGAGCCATTACCTTGCTGGTACGTTTGAGGTACTTGCCATAAACGGGATGCTTGACGACCCGTTCAATAGAAACCGAGATCGTCTTGTCCATCTTGTTGCTGGTTACCCAGCCCGTTGCCGTGCGCAACTTCTTGTCGCCGGCGTCAGTTTTGTTTGTCTCTTCACTCATGCCTGTTGCCCTATGCCTTCTGAGCGCGCTCAGTCAGCACCGTCTTGATACGCGCGATGTCCTTGCGCACCTTGCCGTATTGATCGGACCGAACCAGCTGGCCAGTCGCCTGCTGCATGCGCAGATTGAACTGCTCCCGGCGCAGACCTACCAACTGTTCTGCCAGTTCGTCGTCCGTCTTGCCACGAAATTCCTGTGCGTTCATCAGACTACCTGCCTGGATACAAAGGTGGTTCCCATCGGCAACTTAGCCGCAGCCAAACGAAAGGCTTCACGGGCCACTTCTTCAGCAACACCTTCCATCTCGTAAAGAATGCGGCCGGGCTGGATCTGGGCAACCCAGTACTCGACATTACCTTTACCCTTACCCTGGCGAACTTCCAGGGGCTTCTTGGTAATAGGCTTGTCGGGGAAAACACGAATCCAGATCTTGCCGCCACGTTTCACGTAGCGAGTCATCGCACGCCGCGCGGCTTCAATCTGCCTGGCCGTCAAGCGCCCGCGGCCTGTGGCCTTTAGGGCGTACTCTCCGAAGGAAACCGTGCTGCCACGCTGGGCAAGACCGCGATTGCGACCTTTATGCTGCTTCCTGAACTTTGTTCGTTTGGGCTGTAGCATGACTGCTCTCTCTTACCTGGCTGCCTTTTCGGCACCCTCAGAAGGCGCTTCTTCGGCAGCGAAGACTTCACCCTTGAAGATCCAGACCTTGACGCCGATCACCCCATAGGTCGTGCTCGCCTCGGCAAAGCCATAATCAATATCGGCACGGAAGGTGTGCAAAGGCACGCGACCTTCCCGATACCACTCGCTGCGGGCGATCTCGGCACCATTCAGGCGGCCACCGACCTTAACCTTGATGCCCTGCGCGCCCAGTCGCATGGTGTTGGTTACCGCCCGCTTCATAGCGCGGCGGAACATCACCCGACGCTCCAGCTGCTGGGCAATGCCCTCGGCAACCAGCTGCGCATCCAGCTCTGGCTTGCGAACTTCAGCAATATTCAGGCGCACGTCATGCACCGGCAATTCAAGCAGGCGTGCTGCCTGAACGCGCAGCCGCTCGATGTCTTCACCCTTCTTGCCGATCACAATGCCGGGTCGGGCCGTGTGAATCGTGATCTGGGCCTTGCGGGCCGGGCGCTCAATCTGAATACGGCTGACAGATGCGTCCTTCAGCTTTTTCTTAAGAAAGCCGCGCACCTTGAAATCCGAGGCCACCAGGCCCGGATAATCCTTGCTATCGGCGTACCAGCGCGACGACCAATCCCGGGTAATACCGAGACGGATGCCAATGGGGTTTACTTTCTGTCCCATAGTCCGTTCCTACTCGTCCGCAACTTGCACGGTGATATGACTGTTTCGCTTGATGATCTGCGTCCCGCGGCCTTTGGCGCGCGCCCGATAGCGCTTAAACCTCGGCGCTTCGTCGACGCAAATTACGGATACTTTCAATTCATCGACATCCGCACCGTGATTGTGTTCGGCGTTGGCAACAGCCGACTCCAGAACCTTTTTCAGGATTGCGGCGCCCTTCTTGGGCATAAAGCCGAGTATCTGCAACGCACTCTCCACAGGCTTGCCGCGAACCTGGTCAGCAACCAGACGACATTTTTGCGGTGAAATACGCGCGTACCTCAATTTGGCTGATACCTGCATAGTCGGCCCCTACTTGCTCTTCCGGTCGCCCGAGTGGCCCTTGAAGGTGCGCGTTACAGCGAACTCCCCAAGCTTGTGGCCCACCATATTTTCGGAGATCAGCACGGGCACGTGATCACGTCCGTTATGGACAGCGATGGTCAAACCAACCATGTCCGGCAGAATCAGCGAACGACGCGACCAGGTCTTGATTGGCCGCCGGCTGTTAGTGCGAGCTGCCTCGGCAACCTTGGTCGCCAGATGCGCGTCAACAAACGGCCCTTTCTTAACGGAACGTGGCACTTTGGTCCCTCGCCTCCCTTACTTGCGATTACGCCGACGGACGATCATGCCGTCGGTGCGCTTATTACTGCGGGTCTTGTAACCCTTGGTTGGCACGCCCCAGGGCGTTACCGGATGGCGGCCACCCGAAGTACGGCCTTCGCCGCCACCATGGGGATGATCCACCGGATTCATGGCAACACCGCGGACTGTCGGTCTGCGACCGCGCCAGCGCGAGGCGCCGGCCTTGCCGAGCTTGCGCAGGTTGTGCTCACCGTGACCTACCTCGCCCACCGTGGCGCGACAATTCACGTGAACCTTGCGCATCTCACCCGATCGCATGCGCAAGGTGGCGTAGACACCCTCGCGGGCAACCAACTGCGCACTGCCACCCGCAGCACGGACCATCTGGGCACCCTTGCGAGGCTTCAGCTCTACACAGTGCACCAGGGTACCGAGGGGGATATTCCGTAACGGCAATGCGTTACCAATCTTGATGGGCGCTTCCCGGCCAGACATCACTTCATCACCGGCGGCCAGCTTCTTGGAGGCCAGGATGTAACGGCGCTCACCATCAGAATAGAGAATCAATGCCAGGTGGGCGCTGCGGTTAGGATCGTATTCAATCCGTTCGACGCGGCCCGGAATGCCATCCTTATCACGTTTAAAATCAACGATGCGGTAGTGGTGCTTGTGACCACCGCCACGATGGCGAGTCGTAATGCGACCGCGGTTGTTACGTCCACCCGTACTGGATTTTTTCTCCAGCAGCGGCGCATGGGGCTCGCCCTTGTGCAGCTCGGGCGAACGCACTTTTACCGTAAAGCGTCGGCCAGGCGAGGTGGGCTTAAGTTTTTGCAGTGGCATCGTATCGACCTCTTAACCTATTCCGCGCCCAGGAAATCAATTTCGTTACCTTCAGCGAGGCTAACGTAGGCTTTTTTCCAATCCTGACGACGACCGGTGGTCTGGCCGAAGCGCTTGATCTTTCCGCGACAGTTCACCATCCGCACTTTCTCAACCTGGACTTCGAACAGCAGCTCGACGGCGCGACGGACTTCCTGCTTGGTCGAATCGGGCCGCACCCGAAACACAACCTGATTGGTGAGTTCACCGACACGCGTACTTTTCTCCGACAAATGCGGACCAAGCAACACGCCCATCAAGCGCTCCTGATTGGCGATGGCAGTCATGCGAAGCGCTCCTCAAGGCCTTTCACTGCCGCCGCGGTGGCGATAACAGTGGGGTAGCGAATCAAGCTGACCGGGTCGACTTCGCGCAGATCAAGAATGTCGACGTCAGGCAAATTCCGTGCAGCCAGACAGGTATCGGTGTGGTACTGGTCGACGACGATCAGGGCAGAGCTAAAACCAAGCGTCTCGAGCTTGGCGGCGAACTCACGCGTTTTGGCGTTCTCGCACTCGAAACTATCCACGACAACCAGGCGCTCCTGGCGCAGGAGTTCGGACAGAATCGAACGCATGCCAGCGCGGTACATTTTTCGATTGACCTTCTGCTCGTAATCCCGGGGGCGCGCGGCGAAAGCGCGGCCACCACCGACCCAGATCGGACTGCGAATCGTGCCGGCACGCGCCCGACCGGTGCCCTTCTGGCGCCATGGCTTGGTGCCGCCGCCGCGGGCGTCGGAACGGGTCTTTTGTGCCTTGCTGCCACTGCGCGCCTGGGCACGATGGGCAGTCACAATCTGGTGGACCAGAGCCTCGTTGAAGTCAGCGCCGAAGGTGCTGTCCGCGACCTCCACGCTTTTCTTTCCACCATGAATTTTGATCTTCATCACCTGACTCCGCAGCTTCAGCTTCGCGCCTTGATGGCGGGCTGGATTACGAGGCGACCGCCGCGATGACCCGGCACTGCGCCTTTGACGAGGATCAGGTTACGTTCCGGATCCACTTTTACGACTTCGAGGTTCTGGGCGGTGCGACGAACATTGCCAAGATGACCGGACATTTTCTTGCCCTTGAACACGCGCCCTGGCGTCTGGTTCTGGCCGATGGAGCCCGGTGCCCGGTGAGCCAGCGAGTTGCCATGGGTCGCGTCCTGCGTCTTGAAATGGTGACGCTTAACCGCACCGGCGTAGCCCTTACCAATACTGGTACCGACCACATCAACAATCTGGCCCGGCTCGAAACGTTCGACGGTCAGTTCAGCTCCGGTCAGCACATCTTCGCCTTCGCCTGCGCCGAGGCGGAACTCCCAGAGACCCTCACCGGGCTCGGCAGACGCCGCGGCGTACTGGCCTGCCAGGGGCTTGGACAGACGCGAGGCTTTGCGACTGCCGGTCGTGACCTGCAGCGCTGAGTAGCCGTCAGAATCTGCGGTCTTAACCCGCGTCACGCGGTTAGGCAGCGCCTCGATAACCGTGACAGGCACAGATTCGCCTGCCTCAGTAAAGACGCGAGTCATACCGCATTTTTTGCCGATGAGCCCGATGGCCATGCCGGATCCTCTGCTGCCCCGAATCCTCCATGGAACCGGAACAATTTAATAAATGAAACAAATACCACGGCCAGGCTACTGGTTTTATATATGCCTGTGCCGCCGTCTGCCCGCCTGACCTCTGACGCCTGAGATCGCGCCTTGCGGAGTCTTCCCCCCGTAGGTCAGCCGGTGCTGCTGCTGTCAGCCCATCTCTTGCGCAACTAAGCCCGGTGCGGGAAAACCCGCGCCGGGCCGTAGCGAGCCGAAAATTATAGCACTAATTCTGTTCAGTTCAATTTGATTTGCACGTCCACCCCAGCAGGGAGTTCCAGCTTCATCAGGGCGTCCACGGTCTTGTCCGTGGGCTCCACGATATCCATCATCCGCTTGTGGGTCCGCAGCTCATACTGGTCCCGGGCGTCCTTATTGACGTGGGGCGAAATCAGGACCGTAAAACGCTCTTTCTTGGTGGGCAGCGGCACCGGCCCGCGGACCTGGGCCCCCGTGCGCTTGGCCGTCTCCACGATCTCCCGGGCTGAGTTATCGATCAGCCGGTGATCAAAGGCCTTGAGGCGGATTCTGATGTTCTGATTAGTGGCCATTGTGCTTACTCAATAATCTTGGCGACGACACCGGCGCCAACCGTCCGGCCACCCTCGCGGATGGCAAAACGCAAGCCTTCTTCCATCGCGATCGGGGCAATCAATTCAACCTTCATCTGCACGTTGTCGCCCGGCATCACCATCTCGGTGCCCTCCGGCAACTCACACGCACCCGTCACGTCCGTCGTCCGGAAGTAAAACTGCGGCCGATAGCCCTTGAAGAACGGCGTGTGACGACCGCCCTCTTCCTTCGTCAGTACGTAAACCTCAGCCTCAAACTTCGTGTGCGGCGTGATCGAACCCGGCTTGGCCAATACCTGGCCACGCTCAACGTCCTCGCGCTTGGTGCCACGCAGCAGCACACCCACGTTGTCACCCGCCTGTCCCTGGTCCAGCAGCTTGCGGAACATCTCAACACCCGTACACGTCGTCTTCTCCGTGTCCTTGATGCCGACAATCGCCACTTCGTCGCCCACGTTCACAATGCCGCGCTCAATACGACCGGTAACCACCGTGCCGCGACCTGAAATCGAGAACACGTCCTCAACCGGCATCAAAAAGGCACCGTCAATCGCCCGCTCCGGCTCCGGAATCCAGCTGTCCAGCGCCTCGACCAGCTTCTCAACCGCCGGCGCACCAATCTCGCTGGTGTCGCCTTCCAGCGCCTTGAGCGCTGAACCGGTGATGATCGG
>JBPCXH010000159.1:0-8837 GCA_051008735.1 Gammaproteobacteria bacterium
AGTATAGACAGAGAGTGTGAATCGGGGCTTGCGCCAGATCACGAGCATCCACTTTGAGTTGAAAGCGGACATTCCAGCCAGCTTAGCCCAAATGTCAGCTATTAGGCGATTCGAGACCTTAGCCCGCCGCTAGAACCGCCACCTGGGACTTCCCTTATCACCTCATTCCGGCCGTTCCACTTTGGGATGTACTACTCGGTTTTCAACCAACGTCTACACTAAAAGGCCGAATATACGTAAGCGCCTTTAGTCTGATCTAAAACTCGCTGGTGTAAACGGAGGAGTCCATATACATAATCGGTAGGACTAAGCCGGATGGCCTGCCCGTTGACTCCTTCTGGCCCACCATCTTATTGAAATTTTTAGCTTTTCTATAGAAGAGAGCATCCGACTATATGGAGAGATCTATAGACCCACGGATGGCGAGCGATTCATAGATTTGATAGTTTCACTCTAGAGTACAAAACCCGAAGAGTAATGGAATGGAAGGTACTGACAAGTTAAACCTTTGATTCAATAAAAATCCAGCTCCAGAATATCAAGCTACTGCCCTGCTCCATTGTTCGAACGCACTCATCCTCAAGTTCCGATAATGTTCAGCCCTGACATGATACCGACCCAGATTGAATAGATTCTGAACCGCGGCATGGGCTGTCACGAATCTCTGAGCCTAGACCATCGACTTGAATCTCCGCATGCCTCGCTCCCTGACTCTGGTTACTTCATGAGACTGCTCAGCCCGATTGTTGGCATACTGGTCAGTAATGTGGAGGACCTCTGGCATAATGCCTCGATGTGCCACCGGGTAGCTGCGGAGCTTATCAGTGACGATCTTCCTGGGCTCCCCTCCATGGCTCCGTAGTAGCCGCCTGAAGAATCGCTTCGCGGCAGCACCATCCCTCTTGGCTTGCAGATATACGTCTACCACCTCCCCGTCCTGATCCACAGCCCGCCACAAATAGTGTTGCTTGCCATTGATCTTCACAAAGGCTTCATCGATGAAGAACGTATCGCCGAAGCCTCGATGTTTTCGCTTCAATCTGCGAGCGTATACTGCACCGAACTTGATGCACCAGAGGCGGATTGTCTCGTAACTGACCGTAATGCCACGCTCTGCCAGGAGATCCTCGATATCCCGATGGCTGAGATTGAAGCGATAGTAGAGCCAGATAGCGTAGGAGATAATATCTGGTGGAATCAGTGGCGTTTATATGTGTTCATGGACCGATTTTAGCAAATCCGGCCCTTTAACTTGTTGATGCCCGTCAGCGACCTGTTTCCACATGGCTCACTCAACCCAGTGGAGCACGTCTCGGATAATCGACCAGCGAGGTTGGCGCTGCAGAGTCCCGCGCCCCAGTATCCAGTGCTGATAGGCCATATCCATCACACCCAACGACGCCGAAGTACGAATCCAGGTATTTACAAACTCAACAAAGGTTTCATCTGACTTTGACAGGGCGAAAACAATTGGAATTCTAACATGCCCGGGGCCAGGAATTATCGCAGAGAACTGCGGATATATTAGAGTCCATGCCGAGGCAGTCTCCGCAGGCATAATCAGAGCATCCAGCGCGGGCATATCGCCTTCAAGGAACTCTCTCGGCGAACTGACCGCCATGAGGTGTCGGTCTGGCGCCATCACCCTGTAGGTATGCAACAGTGAAGTCGAGTCCAGGACGGCCAACTTGGAATCCAAGGCATTGTCCAATTTTCGGTTCGTATCAAACTCGTCCCGCTTGTGGTCTTCAACCAGCAGGCCGAGGCTGACCTCAGCATACGGCTTGCTGAAGGTGAACTCGCTGACTCTGCTGGCGTCGATCATAAATCCGGAGGCATACATGTCTATCTGGCCACTTTCGAGCGCATGGCCGATGTCACCAGAGTCGATAAGTATAACCTCCAATCCCGCGTTAAACTCACTGGCCAGGCGGTGGAGCAGCTCCATATCATAGCCCACGATCTCTCCGTGGCTGTTCCTGAATACCCAGGGCAGCGAATCTTCGGAATAGCCCACGCGCAGCCAACCGTCGGAGCGAATCCGCTCCAGCCGCGGCGATGAAGTCGGCTGGACCGGCAAATCAGGCTGGTACCTGGATTCGCGAAACGTTCGGGTCTCATGTGTCAGTTGGCGACTGATGAACTCGTCATAACCTCGATACTCAAACGAGATGAGGTGGTCCATAACAGCACCAGAGGCCTTCAGTAGGAGGGGCGCACCAAGCAGAATTGCGGCCAACAGTGTCGCCAGAAGTAGCGGCTTGGGTGTGATCCTGCCCTTGATAATAAATATTGATAGCAACGTCAGCACCACGAGACTCATTGCCGAAAGCGCTTTGAGAAAAAAGTTGGTTATAACACCGGCAGCGAGGAAGAGCTCGAACATATCGGCTGGAAAACGAAATAAATCCAGCAGAAACGGTAGAGCCAAATTGGCCCCACCGAAGGAGACAAACAGTCCCGCAGAGGCAAATACCGGGTAGGCATCAATCGCCAGGGGATTTCCTGCATACCAGCCTGAAAACAGTATAAAGCTGAGTGACAGCAATGTGGCCACGGTCGGAAAATTGAACATGGTGGGTATTAACACTCCCGCGGCGGCTTCGGTCTCCTCATCTGCGATCTCGTGACTCTTCAAGAGTTTTCCAACGCCATCGATAATCATTGGAATAACTACCATGACACTGCCTGTAACGAACGCCGTGATGAAAGCTATGCGGAACACCGCGAAAACTTCCCGATAACGGATCGGCGTAAGGACAACCAACAGGCCGGGCAGGAACAGCAGGAACATCAGCGCCCATAGCAACAGGCTACTCCAGATATAAACCTGTAGTTTATTGAAATCGGACAGATCCATGGTGCCAGCGGCGTTACTAGAAATGGCGAAAATCCCTATAGGCGCTAACTTCACGACAAAGCCGGTAATGTTAATAAGGGCGTCATCCAGCGAAGCGAGCAGATCGAGTAATGGCCCCTTGCGCTCGGATTTCATTACCGCCACCCCCATCACCAGACTGAAGACGACGATTGCTGGAATAACCGAATTGGCCATGGAATCGAAAGGATTTGCGGAAATATACAGGCTGACGAAATCTGTTCCCTGGGAAGTACTCGTCAAACTGCTGGTGAAATAGGTCGCTGCCTCCCAGTCCGGGTAGGCCAGAGGCGCAAGAAGCACAAGTAACATGCCGGCCATGAGGACCAGAAACAGCACCACCCCACCCGAGACCGCTATCCGGGACGCCTGGTTGGGCGTCAGTCTCCCCAAGCTAGATATCAGGGAAACTGTGATGTAGGGAATGATCGTCATCTGCAGGAGCCGGACATAGGCCCTACCGACGGGGCTGAGGATGGCCGCCATTTCGCCAAAAAATACACCGCACGATATACCCAACGCAAACCCGATAAACACTTGGACACCCAGACCCGGACCGCGATGCGTTGTAGTCATAATATGTGCCCCGTCCTAACCGGCTAACAGACCAAACAAGATAATAAGGCACCCTGATAGACCGGGGCAATCAAATGCAAGGCTTAGCAGCTCTGCGACAAGCGGCTGGTAAAGAGAGATTCAAAGATTAGATCTAATCGCTGGCTGTAACGCGGGGAAAGGGATTAACCTTCCCCCGTCATCATTTCGCGTTAACGCTGGTCCGCGTGCTCGTACTCCGGGTTTGGGGACAGGCGGTCCACGTCCGGCACATCGTTGGCGGCCACCGGAGGGAAGGGCTTGGGATCGAGGAAACGATTGATGACGTTGCGGGTGATGACCGCTACATCGTTGTCGTAGTCGTTATCCAGTGTGGCACTGATCCAGTTGATCGAGCCAGTCGTGAAAACAGCACCGCCGTTGGGCGTTTCGAAGTAAACCACGTCTGCCTGTGCCCACACTTCCTTCTCGCTGGGGTGGTACACGATGTTGATCGGCAAGTTGTCCAGCGCGATCACATCCTCGATAGTCTCGCGCAGCGGCTCCGAAGTGGCCAGGTTCAATGCATGACGGGGGACGCCGTTACCCGCGTTGAAGCGGTCGATCTCGAAGCCGACTACACCGCCGTGTACCTGGTCGAGGCCGTAGTCGCCGAACACCGCACCCTCGTCAGTACCAGCAAATATCCAGCTGGCGCGCGGGTCATCGGCTGCCGGCAGTTTGCGGTAAGGGCTGGAGCCGTTGAAGATCATACCGCCCATGTCGATACCCACCAGCGGGCCCGTTTTACGCCCGGTCTCCACCATCAATCCGCCGCGGCTGCCACTGGTCAGGTAGCGGTCCCCCATTTTATGAAAATTACGGGACTCCATCGTACCCGGAAAACCCGGGATTTCATCGACCGCCCAAAAATACCCGTTGGCGCCCAGGTAGATAAAGCGACCGCCATTGGCGGTGTAATCGCCGATCGCATCGAAGGTAGCGCCAGGCACGTATTCCGGGTGAGTGGAGGTGACGATGGCCGTATACTGCGACAACAGCTCCAATCCCTCCTTGTCCACCAACTCATCAGTGATGATGTCGTAGTCGATGCCCTCGTGCTCCAGGAAGGATGTAATGTGTGTATCCTGCGTGAAGGTGTAGATGAGGCACCCTGACGGTTTCAAGCAAATATCCGGGCGCAAGCGCGACCCGGCGTGAAAATACTGGCCGTCGGCGTGCTGGTTGTAGACACCCCCGGTGGCGTACTCCGGGTTGTCGATGTAGAACGCGTTGTCACGTTCATTGAACCAGTGTCCTGGATAGTTCTTTTTCGCCGTGGCGCCAAGGGAAACGTTCTGGTAAGCGAGGTAGTTGTTGTCTGAAATCCACAGAGCCAGCTTGGCGTTCGCCTTGCCTTTCTCAGGCGCCACGAAGAACACGATATACTCCGCCAACTCGTCGGTATCTCCCTCGCGCTTCAGACGCGCGGCGTAGAGGCCTGACGCCAGGTCGTCGGGCACGATATACGTGAAATCAACCCCCCACTCGGCGTCGTACAGGTCATCGGCGTGGAAGGTAATTGCGCTGTAGTCCTCAGGCTTGTCTCGCCACTGCACGGTGTCGCCGCTCCAGAAGCGGCCGCGCACCGCACGCTCAGCAATATTGATAAGTTCACCATTGTGCTTACCGCGAATATCGACGACTTCGGCACTCTTCATTTTTTCCGCGAAGTTCCAGTCCGCCACCAGCGACCGGTTTAGGTTCTTCGGGGTAACGGCGGCGGATAGCGCTTCGATGTCATCGTCCGACAGCACCTTGTCGGCCAGTCGTGCGTCCTGGATGCGGCCATTGAACACGTGGCCTGGTTTCTCGAAGCGGGCGCGGACGGCACCCTTGCCGTTGCGCACCGCTGCGATGCGCAGAGGGCCGGCCTGGGTAACGTCGCCCACGGTGCCTTCAGCTGAGAGGTTGCGGGCCGTGAACTGGTCGCCAGGCGCGTAGGGCTTCTCCAGCAGCAGTACACGGGCCTCACCACTATCGGCATCGTAACTCGCCGCCACGTAGCTCCAGTCCCAGTCTTTGAGGTTGTCTGGGATTGTCACGGCCTTGACGCCGGTGCCGTCACCCACGATGAATTCGAGTTGGAAGGCCTTGTTGATGCGCAGCGCCCACCCGGTGTTAGTGGCAGCGTCGAAGCGGGACACGATAGCCTGCTCGCCGATGGACTTGCCTATATTCAGGGTCGGCGGGTAAAAGGGGTCCGGGTTCTCGAGGTCCGGTTCCTGGTATTCATTCGGATCAAAGGTGGGGTAAATCCAGGCCGCCACGGTGAAGCTTTTCAAACCGTCCAGTTTGCGGCTGCCGGGCACTTCTACATAGGACCCCAGATTAAGCGCCTGCTCTACGCCGTCGTAGTCCCCGGCGAATGGCGCGTCCACAGGTAACAGTTTGAAGTGCTTCTTGTAGCGCGACAGGAAGTCGCCATTAACGATACGCACAAGGTCGGCGGTGTACTGGCCGCCGTCGATGGCGTTCACCATGAAATCCACGGAATCGCCTGGGCGCGCAGTTTGTATGCTGCTGTAGCCCACCAGGGTCCGCGGGGCGTCGGTGGTCGCCCGGAGGGACCCGGCCGTGGCCAAGGCTAATGCCAACACCGTGAGTGTGCCAAGTACTCTGGAAACAGACGATTTCATAGCTGGATTCCTTTATTACAGAAATGTTTCAATTCAGAAAATTATATATAGCCTTTTTGACACTATGTACAAAGGCCGGCCGACCCTGGTCGCACTGAATATCACGGCCCGATGATCGAGGACTCGGGCCAGTTGCGCTCGAAGCCCAGACCAATACGCAGCCCCACGACCGTCTCGATATCGTCGTCGATATTACGCATGAACTGCACGTTGGGGATGATCGTAAACCAGTGGTTGGGCCGGAAGGCCCAGAATATCTCGGTACCGAACTGGTTGTTGAAGCCCTGATCGTCTTTATAACCCGCTGGCTCACCGTATACCAGCGCAGCTGCTAACTGCTGCTTGCGGCTGCCAAAGGGCTCATTCCAGGCCGCCCCGATGAAGCCCCCGTGGTCTACCGCTGGCTCCGGGGAGGGATCATTGGGTTTGCGTGACTCGCCGTCATCGCGCCAGGAATAGCGGCCAAATGCGGCGTAGGCCTCATTTTCACCCCATTCATGGGTGAACTGGCCGACAATGCCGGACTCGCTATCCTTGCTCTCGGTAGAATCGATGTAATACAGAACCACCCCGATGCTCGTCTGACCGGACTCCCGCTCGGGCTCGTAGCTGGTCTCCAGCAAGTAGGCAAATTCGCCGTCTTCGAAGCTACCGAAGTCCAGATCGTCCTCCGCCTTGGAATCGACGAAGCCCGCCTGGACGAACCACTCGTCGCCCCAGTAGCCCCCGAGCATGCCGATACCAATGGCCTCCCACCAGGACACCACCGGGTTGCCGGAAATCATTTTGCTGGTGAAACTGTTGGAGTTATCCGCAGTGTAGGGGCTGAGCAGGAAACCCTGTCCCGGGAAGTACTTGCCAAAACCGAGCGACACCCTGTCCTCGAAAAACCACTGGTCCAGTCCGAGCACCAGCGGCGTTGAATTGGAGCTGTCCGCGGAAATATCGTTGGTGTCCCACAACAGGCCCGATTTCGAAGCCAGCTCGGGCGCAGAGTCACCGGACCCGAGCTTGTCGGAGGTATTAAACCACAGGATCAGATCCGTGTTGCCGAAGGTGCCCTCCCGATCAACCAGCGTGAATTTGCCAATCACGTCAAAGGTGTAGTTGCCGGTATCCCGCCCCTCCCGCAGGGCGTTCTGGTACATGGGCACCAGGGAGACGTCGAGGTACTGCTCGCCGGTGACCCGCGCCTCCGCGGCACCCTCCAAGCGGCTGGCATAAGTGTTAGGAAGAAAACCAATGAAGAGCACGCCCCAAAACAACGATACATAGAGTGCGTTCTTGTTCACATGTGTTAAATACATTATTTCCCACGACCCTAGTTAGGGAGCGCTTTACCCTTGCTATTGACGGCTACTTACAATCGCTTGATCCAAATCACATCTTAACTGTTCGAATCGCCAGTACACTGCATTAGAAATATTTTTTAAAATATGCATCGCTAAACTGCCCGCAGACTACTTTAAAAAATATCTGATTTCTATATATTTATATTGTTCGAGTCTGTGTGATTCTGTAATGGAAAGCCGCTCATCATTCTAGGAGAAGCTTAATGTCAAACATGATTAAGAAAGAAGCCAGCACATTGAAAACCGCCACCCTGGTCGCACTATTTTGGTGCGCCACATCAGTAACAGCGCAGCCAACATCGCAACAATTGCCCCTATCCCTTGAAGCCAGCAAAGTAACGCCCAAGGCGCTGCTGTCCGGCAATGGCTACAGCGTCGGCAATGCCGTCAGTAACGACGGTTTCCAGAACACCTATAGTGTCAAAAGCGACTACGGCAACTCTACCGTCACCGGCAACGGTGCTCTGGCCGCCCGGAAGATGGAGATTCGCGCCATCCGATTGCTGGAAGAGATAGAAAGTAGCGATGCCTTCAAGGAGGGTGTGAAGGGCTCCGCCAGCGATATCGTCGAAGGCGGAAAATCCCTTGTCAAAGCGCCTGTCGAAACGACCAAGGGTGCTGCGAAAGGGGTCGGACGCTGGCTGGGCAACGTGGGACGATCGATCACCAGCGATGACCCGCACCAGGACAACGTGGGAAAAACATTGCTTGGCTATGATGGCGTAAAACGGGCCTACGCTGTTGAACTGGGTGTCGATCCCAATACAGACTTCGAACCCTTCCTTGAGCGCCTTACCCGGGTGGCCAGGGCCGCCACGGCGGGTGGCCTCACCATGTCCATGGTTACGGACGCCGCGACACAGGGTACAACAGTAGGCACGGTTATCATGGTGACCAGCACGGCCAATATGAAGGAACTTCTCAAGGATGAACCGCCATCGGCACTGGCCAAGATTAATAAGGCGAAGCTTGAAGGTATGGGCATTGCTGAACACAACAGCAATGCACTGCTGAAGAACTACAATTACACCCCGATGCAGATGACCATTATGGTCGAGGCATTGAAGCGCATGGGCGATATCGATGGCCACGACATCTTCGTCGCCTACGCCACCGCGGCACCGGACGGGCTCATCGCCCGCTACGTGCAGGAGAGCGCCGAAATGCTCGCCAATTATATTGCGGCGAACGAGAGCGGCAACATCGTCAATATCGATGACCAGGCCTGGTTCCTGACCAAGTCCGGCAAGCTGGTCGGCACTTTCCCGATCGACTATCTGGCATGGACCGACATACTCGCCAGCGACGCCCGCGTGATTGACGAAAATGAGAAGAAGATCGGCTACAAGAGCAAAGAACTCCTGGTAGAGGGCA
>JBPCXH010000160.1:0-5232 GCA_051008735.1 Gammaproteobacteria bacterium
AAATCCCGGTGGCTGTTTCAGTGGTAAGCGAGCAGCGTATCGAGGTCGAGGCCATTCGTGATCTATCAAACGTGGCTGATATCACGCCTAGCCTGCAGTTTGACCAGGGCTTCTGGCCCAATGACACCCGGGTTTCCATTCGTGGCCTGTTTAATCGCGCCGGACGGCCAAGCGCGGCCATACTTGTGGACGGCATCGATGCCGGCAGTGAACAACTGGAAAGTGCTGGTGGTTCCGCGCTCCTGAACCAGCGCCTGATCGACATTGAACAGGTAGAGGTCGCCCGGGGCCCGCAGGTGGCCCTGTACGGCCGCACAGCCTTCGCTGGCGCCGTGAACTACATTACGCGGCGACCCTCCATGGAATGGGGTGCCAACGGCAGCGTGGACGTGGCCCCGGATGAAGGGCGTCAGGAGTTTCGGGCAGCACTGACGGGGCCGTTGATCAAAGACAAACTCGCTTTCCGGATACTCGGCTCACGCTACGACATGGATGGCTACTACCAAAGCCCAAACACGAAAAAGGATATTGGCGGCGCTGACACGAAAGGTGCCGCCTTCGGCCTGCTGTTTACGCCGACCGACAATCTGGAAGCCTACCTGAATGTCACCTATGCTGATGATGAGTTCGCCCCGAGCGCCATCGTTGCCGTCCGGTCCAATGAAATTCTGCCGGCCGTTGAACCGGGAGGCGATCAACTGGCGGCCGTCACGGGCACCATTGATGCCAACAAACGCGACATCAATATCTCCCCCGATGCTCGTGAGCCGTTCAACGACTATTCAGGCTCAGATAACGAAACCTGGCGCACCAATCTGATCGTCGACTGGGACCTGGGAGACCTGACGGTAGAATCCCGTACAAGTTACCTGGACAGCGAGCAGGACCTGCGCCTGGATACCACCCAGCAATTCGGCTTCACACCTCCTGATGATGCCGGCAACAATACCGATGGCAACTACGCCTTTACCTATGAACAGTGGCAACAGGAGTTCATTCTCCGCCCCACCGAAGTAAGCGGGCGGTTGAACTGGCTCGCCGGTATACAAGGCTTCTGGGAGGATGCAGATGACCGGAATCGCAGCAAGCTGTGGTTCCGTGACCCCAATGGTGCGTCCTGTGGATTCCCCGGCGTACCTTGTGCCTTTGAAGACACTGTCGATTTCGACAAAACCATTAAACGGGAAACCACCAGCTACTCGGCCTTTGGCCTGCTCGGCTTCGATATCACCGACCGACTCACTGTGACAGGCGAAGCCCGTCTGATTTACGACGAGGTCAAGGTCAAGGCCAATTCCAGCGAAAGCCTGGCCAACACCCTGCTGCCGGCGTTCCTGCTTCCGCCGCCGGCCCCCTTGCCAGATGACAGCGTGGATGACACCAACTTCGTACCACGAGTCACCATTGACTACACCCTGAGTGACACCGCTCTGACCTATGCATCAGTTTCCAATGGCATTAAGCCACCCACTTACAATGTGACCGATCTGGTTGATCCCGATATCAACCAGGTGGACAAGGAAGACCTATGGGCCTATGAAGTGGGTGCTAAAACCAGCTGGTTCGACGATCGACTGACCGTCAACGGTGCGCTGTTCTACAACGATTATCAGGATCAGCAGGTGCTGGTGCAGTTTGCAGCGGCAGTCCCCGGCGGCATCCCCCGCTCAGGAACCGTCAACGCGGCGGAAACTGACATCTGGGGTGGCGAGCTGGAATTATTCTGGCGGGCAACGGATGAACTTTCTCTGTCGGCGAGCTATGCCTACACAGACGGGGAATATGATGACTTCAACCTGTCGGAGATTCAGGGGCCGGGCAATCCTGTGTCCTCGAGTAACAAGGTTAAGTCTGGCAACCCGGAAGCCGACTTCTCAGGTAATGACATAGCCGGCATCCCGGATCACGCCTTGTCCTTCCAGGCGCGCTATGACCAGGGAATTCCCTGGAACAGTGACCTTGAATGGTTCGCCCAGTTAACAGGCAACTACCAGGGTGAGCGCAAAGCCGATGTGGCTAATTTGGTAGAACTGGACGACTATTGGCTGGCCAACCTTCAGCTGGGCATCGGCGGCGAACAATGGACCCTGATCGGCTATGCCGAGAATCTTTTTGACGATGACACCATCCGGTATGCGCAGGAATTTCTGGATCAGCGGTCTGGCTTTGTATTCGGCAGCGGCTTCGCATTCCCGGTCGCCTACTACGCCTACCTGCCGCAACCTCGTACAGTGGGAATTCGGCTGCTTTTCCAGACTCCGTAGAGCCAGATACCAATATGCTGCGACGCGGTAACGTGGCTGTTTTCATTATTATGTGACCCCGTTCATCGCCTGCAGCGCATTGCTTCGCCAAAATCCGCGTATTAGACGGAAGCTTGGCCAATGCGATGTATGTAGAGCATTTCAAACTAAACGGGCGGCCCTTTGCGGCAGCCGATAACCACCAGTTCTTTGTGCCTAATGACGGCGTTGATGCAACGGTCAAACGCGTTCGGGATGTCCTTCTGGGCCAGGGATCCGTGGCTGTCATATCGGGCGGTCCGGGCGTAGGTAAATCGGCCCTGGTTTATCAGGCTCGAGCCGGCATTACGGACGACACGGTCCTGGCCTGGGCTGATCTCAGGCAGGCTGACCCGGATAGCTTTCTCGACCAGTTACTGGTCAGCCTGGGTGTGGATCCCACCGATGGCAGTGACCCGCTGGCTATGCAGAAACTGCGACAAGCGGTGCAGGAGCACCACGCCGCCGGGCGATACGTGACCGCCGTTGTTGATGTCAGCAATGTCACAGCGCCGGGAGCTAAACGACTACTGAGTCTCGCCAACTTAATGGGTGAAGCCAATGTGCCCCTGAATCTGGTGCTGATGGGTCCCCATACCCTGCACAAGGTGCTTGATGTACCCGGACTCATTCAATTGCGCCAACGGGTTTGTTTGCGTCATCGGGTTCGCCCCTTAGCCGAGGCAGAAACAAAAGCATATATTGCTGATGGCTTGCGAGCTGTCGGCGGTGATCCCGATCAACTGCTCGGTGATGAAGTCCCAGAGCTGGTATTCCGCTATGTGGCCGGCGTACCCCGCCTGATCAACACGCTGATGGACGCCGCCCTGATGGAAAGCGCCCTGCAACAACTGGACGGCATTACAGCAGAACTGATTCAGCAAGTTTCCCGCAGCCTGGGCTGGCGAACCCTCGGCGGTCGAAGCAAGTCCGCCACACCGGCTCAGGCCAAAGCCATACCGGCTGCCGCCGCGACGAAGGAAGCCAACTCCCCGGAGGCGGCGACCGCAAGTACTGACTCGGCCAAATCCAGGGATAATGAAGAAAGCAAGCCAGACACTTCGCCAGCAAGCGAAATCGCAGCCGACATGCTTTCACCTGACGATTTTGAGAAAACCGACGTGGCCGATAAGGCCGAAGCCGAGCGCAAGAAAATGAACTTTGCCAACGCAGGCACAGCCGGCGTACCGGAAATGGATGCAAATGACACCAGCGCCACGGGAATGCTTCGACTGGAAGACCTGGACGAGCGCTTCGCTGAATCCGTCTTCGGTAACGAATAGACCGTCGTCGCGCCGGGAGCCTAGCTCGAGAAATTCGCAGCTGCTGCTTCCAGCGTCTCCAGATTAATTGCTGGCAGGTACGTAGCAGAGTGGTCGCTGGCTTTCAGGGTTTTCTTTATGATGCCCTCTAGATTCGGGCGCTTTTCAGCCGGCCCTTCCCCTTTACCGAGTCCACCACCAAACTCCACGAAGCAATCAATGCCTTCGGCCATGGCCGTTTGCAGGCAGCCCACCCAGTTCACCGGGTTGAACAACTGAAAGAAAAGCCGCGTGCGGATCGCAGCCGGAAGAACCTCATGAGCTAAAGCTGTGTAATTCGACAACACCGAATAGTTCGGGCTGGCGAACGCGGTTTGCTCCAGCACCTCTCGAAACATGCGCGCTGCCGTCACCATGAAGTAGGTGTGAAAGGCGCCTTCCGTTGCCAGGGGCACCGCGCGCTTGCGCGGCAGATTATCTTTTGCCCAGGCGGCCAGGTCTTCTAAATCGGCCTCGCGGCCACCGACGACAGTCTGTTCAGGCAGATTGCAACTGGCCACTTCGCAGTAAAACCTGTCAGCGACGGCTTTCGCCGTCGTCTCATCAACGGTAAGCGCCAGCATGCCACCTTCGCCATACTCGCCCATCAATTCCCCGCGCTTGCGCACCAGGCGCAAGCCGTCGGCCAGGCTCAGGCTCCCCGCAGCCACCAGGGCCGTGTACTCACCCAGGCTATGCCCGCCGGACAACATGGGTTTCACCGCGCCGCCCGTGAGTTTTTCAAATACTCGCAAACAGGCAATCTGATGAGCCAGCAGGGCGGGCTGAGTATTGCGGGTCAGGCCTATTTCATCCTGGGGATCGGCAAAGGACAACTCAGCCAGATCAAAGCCCAGGGCCTGGGACCCCTCCTCATAAACTGCCCGGGCTTCCGGGTAAGCATCGTGAACATCGCTGCCCATGCCACGGTACTGCGAACCCTGGCCCGGAAAGACAAACATGACTTGTGTGGCGGACATACCCCCTCCCCTGTTAAGCGTGACGAGGATACGGGGCAGCCCGCCGGCTCACAAGTATCAGGCTGCCTCGCGGGTCGCCAGCCAGGCTTCCAGATCGTCGGCGCCCCCGACATGCTCGCCATTGATAAAGATCTGTGGGAAGGTTTCAGACCCCGCCATTGCCCTTAGCACACTGTGGGGGTAGTCGCGGTGAAGCTCCAGGGCGGTAAATTCAATCCCGCGGGCCTTGAATTGTGCCTTGGCGCGCTCGCAGTGGGGACAACCCGCCCGGCTCAGCATGGCGACTTCCAGGGGCTTCTCGACCCCGGGCGCAAGATACTCCAGCATGGTATCCGCATCGGACACATGGAAAGGATCGCCGGGCTCCTGGGGTTCAATAAACTGCTTTTCGATGACACCATCGCGTACCAGCATGGCATAGCGCCACGAACGCGGGCCAAAACCCAAATCATCACGATCGACCAGCAAACCCATACCCCGCGTGAAATGACCGGAGCCGTCAGGCAGAAACCGCACATTTTTCGCGCCCTGCTGTGCACCCCACTCCTGCATAACGAAAGCATCATTGACCGAAATGCAGATCACCTCATCCACGCCCTGCGCCTTGAACAGAGGTGCCAACTCGTCATAGCGCGGGACGTGACTGGATGAGCAGGTCGGAGTAAAGGC
>JBPCXH010000161.1:0-3553 GCA_051008735.1 Gammaproteobacteria bacterium
GCGGGCGGCCAGCACCGCCGCGTAGGCGGCATCAGCTGCCTGCTCGTGTGGCCCATAGGCATAGGCCGCATCCAGGAACTGCACGGTGGCATCGCCGTAACGATCCAGCTCCTGATAAATCTCCGCCAGCAAAACACTGCGCTGCGCCGAGTCGGGGTCTTCCGGGAAGTAGTCCAGGTAGCGGCGATACCAGCCGGCAGCGCGTTCATAAGCCTGGACTCCGCCATCGGCCTGCGCCAATGCGTGGTCATAGCCGGCCAGGTCACTCAGGTGCTCCTTGAGCTCTGACACGACAACGGCGTAGTCATCACGCTGCCGGCCAAGCCAGAAGTCGGTATCAAAGCCATACAAACGCACGTAGTCACGCTTGGCTTCCAGCACCAGGCTGGGGAAACGGCCCAGGGTGTATGCCTCGATGACCTGCTGCTGCAGCACGGGCGAATCCACATCCGTGGGTTCGCGGCTGACAAAGGCCGCGTAGGTCGCCGCCGCATCAGAGAAACGTTCCTTGTCCAGATAAAGATCCCCCAGACCGCTGTACAGCAGGCTCGTGTAAGCCGTCTCACCGCGCTGGTCGAGCATCGCGTCCAGGGTCTCGGGTCCGTCCATATAGGAAAAGCTGATGCTCATCACCCGGAAGGTGTCATCGATCAACTCGCGCTCCGGGCGCGACATGTTTTCAAGGGCAGCTGCCGGATCGGCCTCGTCGCCCAAACGATGATCCAGCACGGCCATGAATGACGGCAGACTTTCTTCATGAATGCCCTGCTTGAACAGAGCCCAGCCGTGTTTGTACAGGGCCTGCTGAAAATAGCGGGAATTGTCGCCCGCGCGAATCACGGCTGCGTAGGCAAGCTCGGCCTCGCGATATTGTTTAGCCACAAACAGGATTTCACCGCGACGAAACTCGCCTTCATCATAAAAATCGCTGTCTGCTTCCGAGCTGACTAATACATTCAGCGCGGCCAGCGCACCCGGGGTATCACCGGTCAGTTCACGCGCCCGCGCCAGCTGGTACAGCAAGGCATCGCGCTCGGCCCGGGCCGTGGGGTCATCAAGCAGCCGTTCATACAGGGCGATGGCCTCGTTCAGAAAAGCCGGATCGGCAATGCCCTCGGCATCCGCCTCTTCTGCTGCGGCAACACTCAAATCGGCAAGCCGGCGCATGGCCTCCAGCTGCAGCGCCGGATGACCGTCACCGGCTGCCAGGAAAGAGCGGTATTGCTGACGGGCCAGGGCAGCACTGTCGACCGCACTGGGCTGATCGCGCAGCTCAAGCTTCTTGCCTTTGAGATCGGCGATCCTGTCATTGGGATCCCGTGCACCGTCGTTATCACTGAAGGGCCAAAGCCCGCCAGACAGCGCAATGCTTGCGGCAAGAACCACCAGCTTCACCTCGCGTGGACGCGATCGGCGAACTGGGCATCCGCGCGGTCATAGATAGTGGCCAGGGCAAAGCGCGCCTGCACCCGATAAGTCAGCAAGCGTTCTTTCTGCGCTTCCAGTTCGTTCACCGCGTAGAGCTGCAAGCGCTTCTGCTGCCCGCCCAGAACGGCCAGCACCGTGTCCTGCATGACATTCAGTCGCGGCTGTAAGGCCACGATACGCGCGCGATAATCGGCGAGATGCCCGGGTATCTGGTCGCGGGTGGCATAAACTTCCTGCATACCCCGATCGGATTCGAGCAAAGCCTCATCCAGGGTGGCCAGTTCATGCCCCTGCTGCCATGAACGGAATCGATAGTCCGCGTCGAGCTCCCAGCTCAACAAGCCCTTAAGCACGCGCTGTTTTTCACGCGCCTCGGCGGCATCCGGATGAGACCAGGCCGGACTGCGTTCCAGCTCAGCAAGCAACTCCCACTGCGCCCGCTCATCGCGGTTGGCCAGGCCCACCACATCGCGCGAGGCTCGGATTTGTGTCAGCTGCTCAGCCACCGCATCACGCCGAGCGCGCAAGGTGGCGAGATTCACGTTCTGCATCCGTGCCGCCACCGGGGGCAATCGCTCCGCATAAGCTTCGGCGCGGGTATCGACCATATCCTCGAAGGCCGCCAGCTTGTCCTGCCATTCCTGCAGGTGTTCATGCAGACCCAGCAGATCTCGATAATTTCTCAGGCCATCCTGGAAGGCATGGTCGGCAACCAGCTGGTAGAGATAGCGGCCGTCTTCAGAGTCCGGCACATCTTCCAGCTGCCAGTACCAACGGCCTATCTCGGGATCATCTGCCCGCAACAAGGCGGGCACCAGTTCGCCATCACGCGCACGGGTGATCGCGACATCCAGCCGGGAAAGTTCAGTGCCGAACGCATCCAGTGCAGTCAGATAGTGATCGACAGCAGAGCCATGGGCATCCAGGCGACCGAAGGCGTACGGCACTGCCAGCAAGGACTCTTGCACCGCGCCATCCAGCAGGTCACGATCGCCCAGCTCCAGCCAGGGCACCAGCGCACGACGATAGTTGTCCTGCAAGGCATCGGCCCAACCGACACCCAGCAGGGCTTTGTTCGAGAAAGGACCTTGCAGGCGCACCCGTTGCAACACGGCGCGCGCCTGGTCGGCTTCGCCGGCCTGCAAGCGGGCATAGCCGAGGGCGAGGTTAGCCTTATCGCGAAGACTGGCCAGTTCGGGAGTACGCGCTGACATCCGGCCGACGCGATTCAGTGCGCGGGCGCCGGCCTCAAGCTGCTCGTTGCGCACCTGCGCCACGCCCAGATTGAAGCGGGTATAAGCCGTCCAGTCCGCCGCCCCTTTCCAGCCGTCCAGCACCACCGTGGCTTCCGCAAAACGTGACTGGGCCATCAGACTCTGGGCCAGCAACAGGACGTACTCCGCCTCCAGAGCCGGGGGCAGATTGCCCTGAACCTGGCGCAGGGCTGCCTCGGCCTCCCCGTAACGGGCTCGCTGGAAGCGAACCTTGCCCAGGTAAAACCAGGCACGATTCCTGACAAGCGGATCACTGACGTCCGCCAGCAGGCGATTAAAAATCTTCCCGGCATCACGATGCTGGCCATAGGCGAGATTCAGACCACCGCGCAGCAGCTCGGCTTCGACTTCGTGCTTTGACACCCGACCGGATGCCTGGGCGGCCATCAGGTGCGTCAGCGCATCGAAATCATTCTGCTGATAAAAATAAAACAGCACTTCGCCGAAGTGCGGGTCTTCCACTACCAGGCCGGCCGCATCGCGCGCCGATGCCAGCCCTGCACCCAGCAGCAGAATAGCCGCCAGCGTGGCCGCGACCTGCGCCCGACGGTCACACCCAGGCGGCCGCACTCCCTACTCCCACTCCCGGACGAAAAACTCGGGCTGCTGTTTGATCTCGCGGTCAGTAATCTGCAACTCAACGAACTTGGCACCGATTGCCTTGTTGAAATTCACGGTGGCGCCCCGTTTGTAGTCGCGCCCATGGGGACCTGTACCCGTGAAAATCGCAACCAGCTCATGGTCGCCTGTCTTTACGTTGCCCAGGAAAATCTTGTGGACACCACCGCGGTGCAGAGCCGTCACCTCACGATCCGTGTACAAATAGCTGCTGACGTCCTTGCCATCGAGCG
>JBPCXH010000162.1:0-7329 GCA_051008735.1 Gammaproteobacteria bacterium
GCGATGAGTTAAGCGGCTGCGAGATCGACTGCGACACGCACGGGCAGGTCTGCGGCTACTCCATCGGACTACTGCACGACAGTCGCCGCTACGACTACCTGGCCCACGGGGGCAAGGTGCAACCCTGCCCTGCCATCCTGCCAGGCTGAAGCCGCCTCGGTTACACTTCGCATCGTGCGGGGCCCTTAGCTCAGTTGGTTAGAGCGAGCGACTCATAATCGCCAGGTCGCAGGTTCGAGTCCTGCAGGGCCCATTCAATCTTTCAATGCACTCCAGATCCATGCTGACGATGTCTCGCCTGGTCTTGGTCACGGGCGCTGTCCTGCTGGCATCCTGCCAGGGAGAACCCCTGAACCTGGAAAACGACGATCAGCCCGCTCCCCGACTGGGGGCATTCACCTATGTGAGCGTCGGCGTGGCCGACCTGGACGCCGCCCTGGAACTCTGGCGTGATCAGTTCGCCCTGCAAGTCAGCGCCACTCGAGCCGGCCCCGATGCCGCCCTTGCCAGTCTGTGGGACATACCCGCTGACAGCATCAGTCGACAAGCACTTGTGCGCACCCCGGCACTGAACACGGGCGCTCTGCACCTGGTGGAATTTGTGCACCCGGACAAGCCGGTGCGCGAGGGCGCCGCAGTATTTGATCGGCTGCCGAAAAATCTTGACGTCTACGCCCGGGACCTGCCGGCCCGTTACGAAGAAATGCGCGACGCAGGCTATGTATTTCGTGCCCCGTGGACGGAAATGCCGGCCCCCGGTGGGCTGATATTTCGGGAAGTGCAGATGGCCGGCCACGATGCCACTAACATCGTGCTGCTCGAGATCCTGGACACAGATTACTCGCACAGTCCGGCCGGCTACGCAGGCATCGGACCCTTGATTATCGTGGTCGGCGATGCCGAAGCAGAAACCCGTTTCTACGCTGACATCCTCGGCCTGGAAATGATCATGGAAGATTTTCTGGCCGGACCGGAGATAGAACGCATGGTGGGTTTACCCGCCGGTGCCGGCATTGATTTTCGCGTACTAGGCGACGAGGCCGACCCCATGGGCCGCATTGAAGTCATCGAGTACCAGCGCACGGGTGGCGAAGACCGCTTTGACCGGGCCCGCCCGCCTGCAACCGGGACGCTGCACGCCGGCTGGCAAGTGGCTGACCTGAACGCCGTGCGCCGTCACCTGAACGAGCAAGGCATCGCCTTCCGTGATCATGGCTCACTGGATACGATTTACGGCACTGGCCCCATGATCAGCCTGAAAACACCGGCCGGCTTTCGTATCGAAGTTCAGGAACCGAAGTCGCCGAAGCGATAGTCCAGGCGTGCCCCGACAACACGCCCCTGGGAAGGCCAGACTTTGGTATTGACCAGGCCATAGCCGAACTCACATGAGACAGCGGCGTCATGAGCAGGGTCACAGACACCACATACCGGGACCCATGACCGTGACCTGCGCAGCAGAACTCACTAAACTCGGATTTCGCTCCAGGAAGGGCCTCGGTTTATGTCAATTGTGTGGTTCCTGATCGCGCTGGCCGCCTGCGCTGGTGCCGCTTTCGCGGGCATGCGCTATACGCGCTGGAAAGTGGCCCGCGAGCGCGTCATCGCCGAGTATGAAGATCCCCGGGACACCCAGATTCGCGAGTTGCTGGCAGAGGGCAAGGTATTGCGCAAAAAACTGGCTGCCGCCCAGGCCGACGCCGAAAAAGCCGGTGAAGAACTGACCCTGACGACGAATCGGGCCAATGATCTGGAAGCCGCGATGGCGAGAGCCCAGAAAGAGTTCAAGACCAGTCAGGGCATGCTCCATGACAATCTTGGCCAGCGCACGGACATGGAAAGCCAGCTGGATCAGATGCGCCGGGAGAACGACGGGCTCAAGGCCAGGGTCCAGGAACTGGAAATGGAACTGCGCCTGGGCAGCGGGCCTGATCTGCTGGACCCGTCAGCGCAGGTCAATTAGCCGTCTGAGCCGGTCAGGGCGCTCAGAAAGGCGCTACCGGGCGCCTGCAGGGGCGCCGGCCAATGGATAGCACATGGTACAATTCTCCTCAATGAGCGCTCGCCTCGACGATTTCCGTCTAACCCTTGGCTCCTCCGAATACATTCCCATCATGGTCGGAGGCATGGGTGTAGACATATCCACCGCCGAACTCGCCCTGGAGGCGTGCCGGCTCGGTGGAATTGGCCACATCTCTGATGCGATGGCGCCCTTCGTCTCGGACCGGCATTTCTCGACCAAATACACCAAAGCGAAGTCTCTGAAGAACCGCGCGAGCCGCGACGGCATCGACAAGACCTCCGTGCGCTTTGACTATGAGCAACTCTACGAGGCTCAGCGCCGCTATGTGGCTCACACAATGGAACGCAAACGCGGCCCCGGTGCCATTCATATTAATGTGATGGAAAAGCTGCAGATGGGAGCCCCGTCTGAAACCCTGAGCACTCGCCTGAAGGGTGCATTGGATGGTGGAATCGACGGCGTGACCCTGTCGGCCGGCCTGCATAACGGCAGCCTCAAGCTCATGAAGGACAACCCGCGCTTCCATGAGGTCAAAATCGGCATCATCGTGTCGAGCCTCCGGGCCCTGAAGATTTTTCTTCGCAGCGGGAAGCGGCTGGAACGCAAGCCTGATTATGTGATCGTGGAAGGCCCCCTCGCCGGCGGCCATCTGGGTTTTGGCGAAGACTGGCAGGAGTATCACCTCAAGGACATCGTCAAAGAGATCATCGACTTTGTACGCGAGGAAAACCTGGATATCGCCGTCATCCCTGCCGGTGGTGTTTTCACCGGCACCGATGCCGTGGAAATGATGGAACTTGGCGCTGGCGCCGTTCAGGTGGCCACGCGCTTTACCGTAACGGAAGAATGCGGCTTGCCCACCAAGGTCAAACAAGCCTATTTCGAAGCCACCGAGGACATGGTGGATGTATCCACTGTTTCCGCCACGGGCTATCTGATGCGACTGCTGAAGAACAGCCCGGCTCTGGGATCTAATATCAAGCCCCAGTGCGAACCTCTGGGCTACACCCTGGACAAAACGGGTAACTGTCCCTACATCACCGCCTGGGATAACACCCCCGTGGACGAGGCCGGAAAAAAACTGCCCGTCACGGACAAGATCTGTATTTGCTACCACTTCAGCAAGCACAACGTGTGGACCTGCGGGCACTACGTTTATCGCCTGAAGGACACCAGCCACCAGCTACCCAGTGGCAGCTATCAGCTGCTCACGGCAGAGCACGTCTTCAACGACTACCTCTACAGCACAGATCATAAGATCTCGCTGCCCAAGCAGGACCTCGCCGCCTCGGCCTGACCGCAGCTTCCGATTAAGCCAATTCGCCGGGCTGTCAACGAGCCGGGTCCGGCTGCGTTAATCCCTCCGGAAGCGCGGGCAAAGCCAGCCCGCTCAAGCGGAGATAACCATGCAAAAAGCCACCTGTTTCAGCCTCACCCTGCTTATCGGCCTGTTAGCCAGCCCGGCTCAAGGAGCCGAACACCACCATGGACCCGGTTTCGCCCATCTGGATACGGACGGCGACGGTCGCCTGTCAGCGGCTGAAATGGCACAAATGCCCAGTCGCGGGGACCGCAGCGCCGAACAACGCTTTGCCCGCCTGGACACGGACGGCGACGGCTATCTCACTCAGGAAGAAATACACCAGGCCAGACAGGGCATGCGCAAGCATCGACCCCGATTCGAAGAGCTGGACACCGACGGCGATGGCCAGTTGTCCATTGATGAGATGGGTAGCCTGCCGGCTCGCGATGACATCAATGTGAACGAGCGATTCGCCCGTCTGGACGGCGACAACAACGGTTACGTGAGTCATGACGAGCTGCGCACCGCTGCCCGTAAGCGCCACCAGGCCCGTCACGGCGCCGACTCGGACAACACTGATTAACCCGTCCCCCACCGGTGCGCCCCCCCCGCGCCGGTTCTTGCCGGTGGCGCCGGGAGCCTGACTGCCCGCGCGCCACCGGCCCCTTATCTGTTTAGCTGATTTGAGCGACGTCCGCCCGGCGACTGGCGCGGCACCGGCTTGTCACGGCCCGGGTTGCGGTGGGCTGGTTATCCCGGAATACCTCGGACTCGATCCGGAACTCGAACCAGATGCCCTGCTTTTCTATGCCTCGAACGGTGTGGCGAAGCCGGGTCGTCCCGGCCTCCTGCAGATCGCTCCGCAGGGCGACCAGGCAGCGGTCCAGTTCCGCCCGGTAGCTGGCGGCGGGGGGCTCCATGGCCTGCGCCGGAAGGCTCAGACCCAGGGCCAAACAAAATCCGGCAACTCGACAAAGTGTGGCAGCATTCATTTCATATTCCTCCTGGGAAATGGCAATGGAGCCTTTTGGCCCGTGGAGATACTTTGCTCCTGTATTGACCGGGGGTCCTGACGCAGCCGTGACCTTTTCATGACCATTTTTTGACCATGGCCGAACCTGATCACACCTGGCGCTTTGGCAACTGTGAGCTGGATGCAGCCCGGCGGGAACTGCACGTGGACAGGCAGTCACGCAATATCGAGCCCAAAGCCTTTGACCTGCTGGTGTACCTGCTGGAGCAGCGTGAACGCGTGGTGGGGCATGATGAACTGCTGGACACCCTGTGGCCGGATGTCATCGTGACTGAAGCGGCCTTATCCCGGACCATCATGAAAGCCCGTAAAGCCGTGGCTGATGCAAGCAATCCGCAGGAGGTGATTAAAACCATCCCGAAACGCGGCTACCGTTTCGTGGCTCGCCTGCTTAATGCACCGGCTGCCGTTGCTTCCGGCCAAGGGGCAGAGCCGGCTAACCTGTCGCCCGTCAACTTCGTACAAAGTGAAGGCCTGCACATTGCATGGCGTTATCTGGGCGAAGGTTCCCCGGCCATGCTGTTCGTGCCCGGCTTCGTATCACATCTGGACATGCGGTACCGCATAGCGCCTTTGTCTCGCTTCGATGAGCGCCTGGCTGCGACCCGACGCCTGATCAGTTTTGACAAGCGCGGCATGGGGCTGTCCGAGCGCGTGGCTTATCCACCCACTATTCAGAACACCGTCACGGACATGCTGGCTGTGCTGGATGCGGCTGAAGTCGAGAAAGCGATTCTCTTCGGGGTGTCAGAAGGCGGGCCCGCCACCGCCCAGTTTGCCGCTGAACACCCGGAACGAACGGCGGCGGTCATCATGTACGGCGCATTCGCCAAGGGCGTCCGCAGTAAAGACTACCCCTGGGCCCGTTCCCGCCGCTTGTACGACGCATGGCTGGATAATTTTATCGGCGCCTGGGGCGAGCCGGCTTCCCTGGAATTTTTCGCGCCCAACATTGCCATGAATCCCCAGGTGCGCGATGAATGGTCCCGCTATCTGCGCAGTGCAGCGACTCCAGGCAGCGTGCGCAGCATTCTGGAAGCCTTACGCGAAATTGATGTGCGACCGATCCTGCCGAACATCCAGGCACCCACACTGGTCCTGCACCGGCGAGGTGATCTCATCGCCAAAGCCCGGGCTGGCGAAGATATCGCCGCGCGCATTCCAAACGCGCGCTTCAAATTGCTGGACGGCGATGATCACTGGTGGTTCGTCGGCGACAGCGCTTCGATCCTGAACGAAATTGAAAACTTCCTCGATACCCTGCCGGCAGCAGCACCGCAATGATGGACCTGTCGCCCATCTGGCTCACCCTGCGTCTGGCCACTGTGACCACGATCATCCTGCTGCTGGTGGGCACGCCGCTGGCCTGGTGGCTGGCCCACAGTCGAGCCCGGCTGGTGCCGGCAGTGGAGGCATTGACCGCCCTGCCCCTGGTACTGCCGCCTACTGTGCTGGGCTTTTACCTGCTGCTGCTGTTCAACCCCCAGGCAGGTCTGGGGGCCTTCTGGCTGAATCTCACGGGCGAAACCCTCAGCTTTTCATTCAGCGGACTGGTGATTGCCTCCCTCTTCTACTCACTGCCCTTCGTAGTCCAGCCCTTGCAAACGGCTTTCCAGGGGCAGGGCCGGGGCGCGATGGAAGCTGCCGCAACTCTGGGCGCAAGGCCGCTGGATGCCTTCATGACCATTGCATCGCCCCTCGCAGCCCGGGGTTTTCTGACCGCAGCCGTGCTGGGCTTCGCGCATACCGTCGGTGAGTTCGGTGTGGTGCTGATGGTGGGCGGCAATATTCCGGGCCGCACCCAGGTGATTTCCATTGCCATCTACGAGCAGGTCGAGACACTGGACTACGCACAGGCTCACCAGTGGTCTGCCCTGTTACTCGCCTTTTCCTTCCTGACCTTGTTGCTGGTTTACAGCCTGAATCGCCGCGCCGCGCCGAGGGTGGGCTAATGGCGCGCCTGGATATTGATGTCCGCCTGCGCCTGGGCGACTTTGAATTGCAGATTGATGAAGCGGCAGAACTGACCGGCGTCACCGCGTTGCTGGGTCCCAGCGGCAGCGGCAAAAGTACTTTGCTGCGTATCATCACCGGTCTTGAGCGCCGCGCTATCGGCCATATTCACTATGCCGGCGAAGCCTGGCAGCAACCGACCCGCCACCTGCCTGCCTGGCGGCGCGGCGCCACTCTGCTATTTCAGGATGTGCGCCTGTTTCCGCATCTGGACGTTGCCGGGAACCTGGCCTACGCGGCCACGCGGGCCAGTCCGTCACGGCCGGGTCCCGATCAGGCGGAAGTCGTCGCGGCACTGGAACTGGAAGATCTGCTGGAAAGACAAACACAATCCCTGTCCGGTGGAGAGGCCCAGCGCGTCGCCATCGGTCGCGCCTTGCTCGCCCGGCCACGGCTTTTGCTGATGGACGAGCCCCTGGCGGCCCTCGACCTGGATCGCCGTGCTCGTCTGCTGGAGCAGATCGCAACCCTGCCTGCGCGCTTTGACATACCGGTGCTGTATGTCACCCATGCCATTGAGGAAGTGGCGCGGGTTGCCGATCGCACCATCCTCATGAGCCACGGCCGCTGGACTGCTCAGGATGAGACCCGTGTCATCCTCGAACGCCTGGATCTGCCCGACTTCACCGGTGGCGGCGCCACGGGCGCACTTTTGCGAGCAACCGTGGCCGGTCAGCTGCCGGAATTCGCCCTCACCCGGCTGAGCATCGGCAATCAGGAAATCAGCGTACCGGCCGTGACGCAAGCCGTGGGCAGCGAAGTGCGCCTGCGGGTGCGCGCCCGGGATGTCGCCCTGGCGACCCGCCGACCCACGGACACCAGTATTCGAAATGTGCTCGAGGCAAAAATCCTGTCCGTTGATACCGAACACGAGTCAGCCTATGCAGACGTTCTACTGGATATGGATGGCCACCATTTGCGTGCCCGGGTTACGCGGGCCTCAGCCAGCGAGCTTGC
>JBPCXH010000163.1:0-4033 GCA_051008735.1 Gammaproteobacteria bacterium
ACGCTTCCGGCTACGCCACACACACCGGCGGTCTGCCTCTACCGGGTCATCGCAAGACACTGACCCTGCTTATGCTGGCCTATACCCTGTCGATGTGCGACAGGATGATTCTGTCGATACTGTTCCCCGATATAAAAGCAGAGTTCGGCCTGAGCGATACCCAGCTGGGGTTATTGGGTGGCATTTCGTTCGCCCTGTTTTATGCCACCATGGGTTTGCCCATTGCTCGCCTGGCTGACCAATACAGCCGCAAGTGGATCATTATCGTGAGCCTGGCGATCTTCTCGCTGATGACGGCCTTCAGTGGGCTGGCTGCGGGCTTCATCAGCCTGCTGATACTGCGCATCGGCGTGGGCATTGGCGAAGCGGGCGTCAACCCTGCCAGCTACTCCATTATCGCCGACTACTTTCCTCCGCGGCGCAGGGCGTTCGCCATGGCTATCCTGATGCTGGGAGGAAGCCTCGGCATGATGCTGGGTTTTGTGGGCGGCGGCCTCATCGCCGAAGCCTATAACTGGCGCATTGCAATGGTCTCGGTAGGCGTTCCGGGCTTATTGTTGGCCGCTGTAATGGCCAAGACTTTGCGCGAGCCCGCCAGGGGGGCCTTCGAAACGGAAGCACCACCCGCTCCCCCGCCCATACTGACCACTGCTGCCACCATGTGGGCCAGTCCCGCCATGCGACACCTTATCGCAGGTTCAGTGGTCGCGGGGCTGATAAGTTACGGCCTCACACAGTGGTTGCCGACCTTCTTTTTCAGGGTCCACGATCTCAGCCAGTCCCAGACTGGCATGCTGATGGCCGGCGTATTTGGCATTCCGGGGTCAATAGGCGCGCTGGCCTTTGGCAAGTGGTTCGATCGGCTCTCCCATCGCGGCTTCCAACACGGCATATGGATGCTCGCCATGGTTCCCTTTGTCACCCTGCCCTTCTTCATCGCGGGGTTACTGGCCGACGACCTGCTCACAGCGATATTGCTGTTTATCATTCCGGGCGTAGCGGCAAACTACGTCATAGGACCCACGATCGCCATGGTACAGACGCTGTCGCATGTGCAAATGCGAGCCGTGTCCTCGGCCATCATGATGTTATGCCTCAACCTCATTGGCATGGGCCTGGGGCCCCTGCTGGTAGGCTTGCTGAGCGACCTGCTTACTCCTCAACATGGCGAAGATGCACTGGGCGTGGCACTTGCCTACTTTACCCTGGTGGGGCTGTGGGGCTCCGTACACTTCTGGTTCTGCGGTAGGGCTCTGGCGAAACAGCAACAGGATTTAGAGTAAACCCTTAGAGCACGGAAATCAGGAAAGTCATCGCTTTGCTAGCTACCGATTTTGTCACTCAGGTGACACATAGATCAGACATCTTCAGGCAAGATGAAAGCTGTTGTGGCGAACCTGGGTACTGCTGATGTCCAGGAAGGGATACTCGCTTTCATGGAAATGCGCCGGCCTGTGTTTAAAAAGGGCGCTAACTGAGCGCATTTATTGGCGGCAATACGAATGCACCTACCTATATGATCGCGGAGAAAGCGTCTGACATGATCCTGCAGGATAATGCGCTATAGCAGGTAGCCATCACAATCACCACGAATTTTTTCATTGATAAAACTGCTAACCAGAACGGAGAGCAAGCATGCTGAAACTTCACTTCGCACCTAATTCTCGTGCCAGTCGAACCCTATGGTTACTGGAGGAACTGGGGCTGGAATACGAACTCAACCGGATGGATTTCCATCCGAAAGACCTGAAATCCGACGAGCACCGATCCCGACACCCACTGGGCCGTGTCCCGGTCCTCGATGATGGTGAAGTCAGTATTTTTGAATCGGGCGCGATCGCAGATTACATCCTGGAGCGCCACAAGAACGGCGGGTTGAAGCCAGCTCCGGATGATCTCCGTTTCCCCGAATACCTCCAGTGGTTCCACTACTGCGAAGGCATGGTCATGCCCCCGGTCAACACCATCGTGGTGCACACCCTCCTCCTGCCACCCGAGCGCCAGGATGAAAACGTACGCGGCCAGGCGCAACGCCTACTCGCCAAGGCCTGGGCCCCGGTAGAAGAGGCCATGAGCGGGCGGGAATACCTCATCGGCGATTTCTCCGCCGCCGACACTATGCTCGGCCATGCCTGCATCATGTCAAAACGCCTGGGCATCATTACGGACGAGGATTTTCCCAACCTCAGCGCCTACGCAGACCGCTTGTTGACTCGCCCGGCCTGCGCGAAGGCATTTTCGGCATAATGGGGGCCCCTCAATAGTGGGGAATCTCTCACTGGTCGTGGTTACCCTGGCGGGGAGAAGGTCAGGGGTACTGCAGATGCCCAGGAAGGGGTACTCGCTTTCATGGAAAAGCGCCGGCCAGTGTTTAACAAGGGCGCGAACTGAGCGCATTCCCGCCAGCGAGGCTGGTTGTTGATAGCAGAGAGAGCAGCAGGAATTTCACACCATGCTAGAACCGGAAAACAATCCCAACCCACAGGCCATGGTCGACCCCCCGCGCATCGTGCGGTTCATTATGGCACGGTACCTGAGCCGCATCGTGAATACGAAGCAGATCCGGAAAAAACGCGCGGCGTTTGAGAAGAGGCGGCAGGCGGAACAGCGTGGGCACGAGGTGGAGTATTTCCATCAGGTCGATGATCCTTACTCTCACCTCACCGCGCAGGTGCTGGCCAGGTTTGCCGAGCGCTATGATGTCACCATTGTGCCGCACCTGATCCGTGCGAGCGGGGGTAGGAACCAGCCCGAGCAGGAGAAGCTGGCAGTCTGGGCGCGGCGTGATGTCGAGCTGATTGCGCCGCATTATGGGCTGGAGTTCCCTGCGGCTGCGGGGCTTACCCCTGAGGAAGGGCCGGCGGAGGCCGCGCTACGCGCTCTGGCAAATCTCGATACTGAGCGGTTTCTCTCTGAGCTTGAGCGCATCAGCACTGCCACCTGGAACGGGGAAGCCGTGCCGGATGAGCAGTCAGTCGAAGATGTGGCCCAGTCAGCGCTGGAAAGAGGGTCCGCCAGGTTGGCGGAACTGGAGCATTACTCGGGAGCCACCTTCTACTATGGCGGGGAATGGTACTGGGGTGTGGACAGGCTGTTCCACCTGGAGCAGCGCCTGCGTGAACTGGGAGCGTGCAAGGTGCCCGATGCGCCCTATATCGTGCCGCGCCCGGAGCACGATGTATCCGGCATCGATGCCAGCGGCCTGGACCTGCATTTTTTTCCATCCCTGAACAGCCCCTATACGTCAATCATCTATGACCGGACGATTGAACTTGCCCGTGCCTGCAATGTGCGCCTGCACCACAAGCCGGTACTGCCAATGATTATGCGAGGCGTGCCAGCAACGCGTGCCAAGGGCCTGTACATCCTGTTTGATACCAAGCGCGAAGCTGACTTTTTCGATGTGCCGTTTGGTCACCATGTCACCCCGATCGGTGAGCCTACCCGTAGCGCCTACTCGCTGCTGCCCTGGGCAGCTGCCCAAGGTAAGGATTGCGAGTTTCTGGGTACGCTACTCCGGTATTCCTGGTCGCAGGGCAAGGCATTGCACCGCAAGGCCAACCTCAGGCATGCCGTTGAGGAGGCCGGTCTTGACTGGGCCGAGGCTGAAAAGCACCTCGGTAGCGAGGACTGGAAAGCAATCGTCGAGCAGAACCAGGACGAGATGGTCGACGCCATGGGCCTGTGGGGGGTCCCCTGCTACAAGCTGTGCGGGCCTGCGGATGAACCTGACCTGGAAGTCTGGGGCCAGGACCGACTGTGGCTGGTGGCTGCCGAGATTCGCCGCAGGGCGGCGCTGCGCCCCGCGACAGACTGAGCGCCAAGCGGCCGCATCAGGTAGCAAATGCTTTCGCGCAGGCCTTTGGCAAGTGGTTCGATCGGCTCTCCCACCGCGGCTTCCAACATGGCATATGGATGCTCGCCATGGTTCCCTTTGTCACCCTGCCCTTCTTCATCGCGGGCTTACTGGCCGACGACCTGCTCACAGCGATATTGCTTTTCATCATTCCGGGCGTAGCGGCAAACTACGTCA
>JBPCXH010000164.1:0-4043 GCA_051008735.1 Gammaproteobacteria bacterium
AAGCGGCTGGTATTGTCAGTACGCTGCAGGCCAATGGTTCCCGCGAGGTTCTGGCGCCGGCTCCGCCGGAGGATCGCTAGACCGTCGTGCCCGCGATGGTCATGACCGGCATCTGGCCGGCTTTACTTTTGCTGGCCACCGCCGCGCTTGCGGCGGAATCGAGAGTGGACCCGGGTCGCGCGCGCCTGGAAAGCTATCTGACAGACCTCGATACCCTGACAGCTGAATTCACCCAGGAGGTCATCAATCGTGACGGCGAGCTGGTGGAGTCTGCCAGTGGCCGCGTGGCGCTGCGCAAGCCCGGTCGCTTTCGCTGGGATTACCTCACGCCCTTCGAGCGCGTGATCGTCGCCGACGGCGAACGTGTCTGGCTGTACGAGGCTGATCTTGAACAAGTCACTATTCGACGTCTGGATGCCGGTTTGGGCGCAACCCCGGCGGCTTTGCTGACGGGTAACGCCGCCATCCTAGAGCGTTTTGATTTTCTTGGGAGCGCGCAAGACGGTGATTTGTTGTGGGTGAATCTTGGCCCACGAGCCGCCGAGGCAGATTTTGACAGCATCAGACTCGGTTTTCGGGCTGATGAGCTGGTTCGGCTGGAGTTGCAGGACAGGCTGGGACAGACCACGCAGCTGCGCTTTGCAGGGCAGGTGAAGGGTGTGCCCCTGGCTGATGAGTTTTTTCGCTTCGATCCGCCCGAAGGTGTCGATGTGATCAGCGAAACTGAATTCTGAGCGTTACGATGGTCCCGCTTCGCTATCCCTATATCTGGTTAGGTATCGGCTTGTTTATTATGGCCGTCGTGCTGGGTTTATCCCTTGCGCCAACAGGGCGGATGGCCGCCGTCATGATCGTGTCAGATAAAACTGCCCACTTTTTTGCTTTCGCGGCCATGATGCTCTGGTTTTGCGGTGTTTTTCGCTTGCCGCTGACACCCTGGGTAGGGATTGGTCTGGTGCTGTTCGGTTTGCTGATTGAAGGGCTGCAGAGTCTCTTGCCCTATCGAATGGCTGAGTTTTGGGATGTGCTGGCTGATGGGCTCGGCATCCTGTTTGGCTGGTTTTTGGCCTGGCTGGGTTTGCGGCATTGGCCGCGCTGGGTAGAAAGATTTTTGCCGCGGCCATCAGTGTCATAAGAAGGCCGAGTAGAATTTAGCCCTATAGGTAGCTTGCCTATCACGGTCAGCTAAAGGCTTAGCCGGGCAGGTACCGGCGGGCGATCTGGAGTGCATTGCGTTCCACTCCATCAGGCATTCCGGACAGGCGCCACAGTCCCAGCACGGTCACGCCAAACACCAAGACCCCCAGGGCCACGCTTTGCAGCAACAAGGGCAAAGACGCATCAGGACTGGCGTTGCTGGGGGCAATAGCTGTGCCGTAAGTAAAGCTGGCTACAGCAAAATACATGACGCCGGCGGCCAGCAATGGCCTGTAAAGCGCGCGAAGATAATCAGCCAGCTTCAGCCCGATCCATTTGCGCAGTAGGAGGACGTAAACCGGGAGCATCACGCAGGCCATCAGCCCTATGGCGTACGCCGCACCAATGAGCCCATAGCCATCGATAAAGAAAAAGATTGCAGCCAGCAGTCCAACTACGCGGAAGGCACTGGCGATAGTCGGGATATGGGGTTTGCCTATCGCATGGAAGACGTAGCCCGAATTGGTGTTGATTGAAATTAAAGCAAAAGCGAAGCCAAGCAGCTGCATCAGGGGCACAGTCTCAAGCCAGTTATTGCCCAGTACGACGGGTACGAACACTGGCGCCAGCACCGCAACACCAATACTGCCGGGTATGCCAATCAGGGCAATGGCGCTGAGCGTTTGCAGGTATAGCGAACGTAAGGCCTTTCGGTCATCTGAAATTTTAGAGTAGCCTGGAAAAGTTGCACGATTGACCGCTGCCACCAGCTCATCATTGGGCAGGGATGCGAATTCTGAACCCATGGTCAAGATTCCGGCCGCTGGGACATTAATTAGCCGGCCCACAATCAGATATACGGCCCTGTTATTGAAGAAGCTAATAAAGCTACTCAGCAACAACCATGAACTGAAGCTCATGATTTCCCGCCACGCGCGCAGGGTAACCACCGGCCGGAAACTCGACATTACGTAGGACAGGCCCAATTCCAGGAAGGCCGAAATTAAGCTACCGATGATCAGAGCCCAGTAACTTCTAAAGTAATAGGCTAGTGCAATGGTGCAGATTACTGTGACAACTTTGACGGAGGAGAGAAACAAAAAATCCTTGTGAAACTCCAGATTTTTTCTGAAGTTCACCACACCAATATTGATCGCGCCGTTGACCATGAAAATGAAAGCCGTTACCAGCGCAATATCAGCCAGTCTTTCGTCTCCGTAGTAGCTGGCAATAAGCGGGGCGAAAACGAGCATTAACAGTCCGGCTGTCAGGCCGAAGAGCAATTGCATCGTCCAGGCTGTGTTGTAGACCGTGTCGCTGGCATCCTGTTTCTGGATGAGGACAACATCAAAGCCAAAAGACTTCAGCAGGGCAATAAACTGATAAACGGCCATGACAATGGCGACCAAGCCAAAATCTTCAGGGATTAGCAGTCGAGCCAGAACGATAGTGTTTATCAGGCCCAGGGATTTGATAAACAATCGCATGCCCACCGCCCAGACGGCGGCACGGAAGACCTTATTACCGAGGGAAGTCATATTCAGTTGGCTCCGACCGGGTAAAGGCCCAGGACACACGGCTGGCTGTGGGCTATCTGGGGTCCAGTGAGGAGCGAGTATAGGCCAGGGTCCCCGGCCGTATAATTCATGGCCGTCTCTGGCAGGTAACGCTTCGCCCTGTTGTTTCTCGTGAGCCTATACAATGCGCTACCGCTGGCCCCGGCGTTTTTGCGCGTGCCAGTTGCAAGGCATCGGGATCCTGCCGAAGGGGATTGCTGGAAGGGCCGACATATTTGTCGAGAATGGCAAAGGGTATGTCATAGATATACCATTATAAACAGTATTTTATATTTAATACCTAATGTTAGATCCAAGAATATTACGAAACGATCTTGAGACCGTAGCGGCTAACCTCGCTCGCCGGGGCTATGCCCTGGATACGGCTGCCTATAACGCGCTGGAAGAGCAGCGCAAGGGCCTGCAGGTGCGGGTTGAAGAATTGCGTAACGAGCGCAACGTGAAGTCTAAATCCATCGGCCGGGCCAAGGCTGCCGGGGAGGACATTGAGCCTCTGCGGGCCGAAGTCGATCAGTTGGGCGAGTCACTGAAGCTCGCTGCCGCTCAGCTGGAGGAAATTCAGACCGGGCTGCAGGCGGCCCATCTTGAGATGCCCAACCTGCTTGATGACACTGTGCCCCCGGGTACTGACGAAGGCGACAATGAGGAAATTCGTCGCTGGGGCGAGCCCCGCCGTTTTGACTTCGAGCCACGTGACCACGTTGATATTGGTGCCCAGCTGGGCATGCTGGATTTCGAGGCCGGCGTCAAACTGACGGGCAGTCGTTTCACCGTGATGACCGGCGGTCTGGCACGCCTGCATCGGGCGCTGATTCAATTTATGCTTGATGTGCATACGGTGGAGCACGGCTACCGCGAGGTTTATGCCCCCTATATCGTCAACGCCGAATCCCTGCAGGGGACCGGGCAGTTGCCCAAATTTGAAGAGGATTTGTTCGCCATCAAGGGTGAGCGGGATTTCTATCTCATTCCCACGGCTGAGGTGCCCCTGACGAACCTGGCTCGCGATCGCATTCTGGATGGCGAAGAATTGCCGGTTAAGTTCACGGCTCACACGCCCTGTTTCAGGTCTGAAGCCGGGTCCCATGGCAAGGACACCCGGGGCATGATTCGTCAGCATCAGTTCGAGAAAGTCGAACTGGTCCACGTGGTCAAGCCGGACCAGTCCTGGCAGGCACTGGAAGAATTGACGGGGCATGCGGAGAGCATTCTGCAAAGACTGGAATTGCCGTACCGGGTGATGGCCCTGTGTGCCGGCGATATCGGTTTCGGTGCCGCCAAGACTTATGACCTGGAAGTCTGGTTGCCCTCCCAGCAACGCTATCGGGA
>JBPCXH010000165.1:0-4917 GCA_051008735.1 Gammaproteobacteria bacterium
TACCTTTAAGGATCTGATCGGTCGCGAGCCGATTTCACTCAAGCAGTTCATTGAAGATCACATTGCTATCTATAAATAGAAGGGAATGGACTTAAGGTGCTGGTGAAGTGATGTCCAGGCCTGAAAAGCAAGTGGAGCCCAAAGCGTGAGCGTGGAACCTGAGTCTGTCGAGTCGCAGCCCGTGCGCAAGGTGCACGATCGTGACCTGGATACAACGGCGCCAGGACGATGTGCCTGTTATGCGGCGTGGTCAGAACTGACCGCGTCGCCCCACGATCTGGATCCGCGGCCGGGTCTGCGTGAGAAACTCGGGGCGTGGTCTGCGGTAGCCCACGGCAAGCCACTGGACGCATTGGTCAACGAGTTCATCGACACCGAACTGGATGTGCTGAAGCGCCAATACAGCAGCCTGTTCGAGGTGGGCAGCGACGGGCCCCCGGTCCCGATTCGGGAGGACCTGCAGACCGGGCAGAAAGCCGGTACGCGGGAAGACCTGGTTCGCTTTTACGATTTCTTCGGCTATAACCTGGCCGAGCGTTTTGCGTGGGCGCCGGATCACCTGTCCGTGGAACTCGAGTTCATGCACTTTCTTTGCTATGGCGAGGCGGCGACAGAAGATGAGCCTGAGCCCTACCAGTTCGCGCAGATTGATTTTGCCGAGCGTCACCTGGTGCGGTGGGTTCCGGATTTCTCTGGCAATGTTGGGAAGGCAGCAGGTGACAGTATTTACACGCGCGTTACCGCGGCACTGAAAGATTTTGTCTTGGCCGACTACGAGTGGCAATCAGGCACGATTTCTCTGAAAGAACAGCCCTGATGGGCGGCCGGGATCCGGGCCCGGGTGACCACCGGCGACTACCTGGTGTCATGGTGCTGGTGGCTGCAGGCGTCGTTAATATTTTGGCGACCTTGCCTGTATCAGCCGGCGATAGTGCTGATAGCGCATCGGCCAAGCCAGAGTCTGTTTCTCCAGCGGCTCTTTTTAGCACCTATTGCCTGCTTTGCCACGGCCCTCGGGGCGAGGGTGTGCCGGGGCTGGGCGTCAGTCTGGCAGACTCCAGCTTCGTTCAGACGCAGCCCGAAGCTGTGTTGGTCGAATTTCTTAAGGTCGGTCGCCTGCCAAACGACGAGGCCAGCATTTCTAATCGGCCCATGCCCGGCTTTGCGTGGATGGACACCGCTCAGCGCTCTGCCATAGCCGCTTATTTAAAGGCCGGTTTAAACGGCCAGGCCATGAACTGACCGGGGCCCGCCCGCCGCTGGTTGTTATCAGCCGATATTCTGTTTTTCGACAGCCTGTCGAAAGGGTTTCAACGTCGCCCACAGAATCAATCCGCCCAGGGCCACCGAGGCCACATTCACGATGGTCATGGAGTCGCCCACGCGTAATGGGTCGGCAAAGAACAGATCGCTGATTGCGCCAACTGCCCACGGTCCGAGACTGGCTGTTATCAGGTTCAGAAACAGCATCCACGCCGCTGCGATCTGTGCACGCAGGCGGTTGGGTGTCACCAATTGCAGGGCAGCGGGCGCGAGGCCCATGCTAATGCTGGCGCCAAATGCAAAGGGCACCATCAGTGCGAGCGCAACGTTGGCATCGGGCATGCTCGTTGCAACCAGGCTCACCGGTACCATGAGTACGGCGGCCATAACGGCTACGCGCAGCGGCGCATCCTGGTAGCCGCGCTTGAACAGGAAGTCGGAAAAAGCCCCGCCACTGATGACGCCAAGGGGCGAAAAAATCAGCACGATCAGACCAAGCTTTAAGCCTATTTCCGGCGGTGCCATTCCGACCACGCGGCCGAAATAAGTCGGCACCCAGGTGGCCAGTGTGGTCATGGGCAGGGCCAGCAGTGCAAAACCCGTGTAATGAGCAATGAAAACGCGCCACCGCTGGAAGGCAAAGCTGAAAGTCTGTCCAAGACTGATTTCGTCTTCCGCAGCGGAACTGATGCCCTGGCGTGCAGGCTCCGTAACGAAAAACATCAGGCCAGCAACTAGAACGCCGGGCAAGCCCACGATGATAAAGGCGAGTTGCCAGGGCTTGAGGGCACCGATCAGCGGCATCACAATCTCGTCAGCGCCCTTGGCAAACTGAATGGCCAGGCCACCAAAAATAAAGGCCAGTCCCACACCCAGAAACGCACCGGACTGATACACGCCCAAGGCTCGGCCGAGCTTCTCCTTGGGGAAATAGTCCGCAATCATTGAGTAAGCAGCCGGTGACAGGGTGGCTTCACCGACACCAACGCCGACCCGGGCCAGGAATAGCTGGGTGAAGCTTTTAGCCAGCCCGCACAAAGCCGTCATGATGCTCCACAGAAAAATGCCGACACCGATGATGGTTCGCCGACTGTATTTGTCTGCCAGTCGGCCGATCGGCAGCCCCATCAGGGCATAGAAGATCGCAAAAGCGATGCCCATCATTAAGCCCATGTCGGTGTCGGTCAGATCCAGATCTGCCTTGATGGGGTCCACGAGCAGACTGATGATGATCCGGTCGGCTATCGAAAAAATGAAGGCCACCACCAGGACGCCGACGCCGAACCAGGCGACGGCCGGTTTTGGTCGGCCGGGACTGGTTTGCTGGGCTGCTGCAGGCTCTTGCATAAGAGAATTCCGCATTGGTTGCAAAGGTCTGAATCAGACCATGGAAAGGAGGCTGAATAAAACCCGGGGTCTTTTCGGACCGCACAACAAACAGCCGTGCGCTGGCGTTGTCGTGCGTGGCATCACGTCTTTACTGGTTTCACCGTGAGGGCAAACAGCGAAACACCGGCCATCAGGGCGGCGCAGCTGAGCAGGGGGACTTTGGGGCCCAGAGTGTATAAGGATGTGCCGACGACCGGTCCAAGAATTGCGCCCAGGGTATTGGCGGCCGACAGGAATCCGGCGGCGGCGCCCTGTTCGTGAGGCTCCACACTCAGGCTCGCGCTGCCGTTTATGCCGGGCGCCGCGCAGCTGAAGGCCAGTCCGACGATGGCAAAGCTCAATGACAGCTGGAACAGGCTGGTGCTGTAGGCCATGACGATCAACGCCAGCATGAATAACGGCGAGCACCACTTGTAAAGAACCGTCGGGCTGACCCGGATGAACTGCAAGACTGCGCCCTGCATGACCATGATGACGACGGCCATTGCGACCAGTGCCAGGGCCACGGATCGGGCGATGTCCCCGGGGTCTTCAATACCCAGTTGATCGGCCACGAAAAAGGCGGTGACGAACTGCATGGCCATGAACACCATAAACAGAAGACACCAGGTGATCATGTACGGGCGCAGACGGGCATCGGTTGCGCGGATCGGCGCAGACGCGCCCTGAGGGGTGTGCCGGGTGGGTTCGGGCAGCTTGATATAGGCAACAATGGCGGCGATGAGAGTCAGTAGCGCCGCGGCATACATGGGATACAGCACACCCAGGAAGGCCAGCGCTGCCACCAGCAGCGGCCCAATCACGGCGCCCATGCCATTGGCCGCGCCCAGCAGGGCCATGCCCTGTGCCCGTTGTTCCCGGGTTGTGACATCGGCCATATAGGCTGAGCTTGACGGGTAAATTGCTGAGGCGAGGCCGGCGTAGGCAAAGCGGGCCAGGCCCAGCACCACCAGCAGGCCCAGGCCGCTGAGATAACCGCGCAGTCCGGCCTCCAGGGTCAGTGCAATGGCCAGGGTGCCTACGGCTGCGCCACCCAGGCCCAGTAATACCAATGGGCGACGCCCGTATTGATCGCTGCGTTTTCCCCAGAAGGGCGCGGCGAAAATTAACAGGATACTGGCCACGCTGAAGGTCAGGCCGAATTCCATTTCTGTGATGCCAACCTGCCGGATCAACGGGCTGACAACTAATACGGGCATGGCCTGGCTGACGGCGAACAGGGAAATGGCACTCGCCACCAAAAAGCGCCCCGCGTAGGGGTCCATCTTGTCAGACAAAGGATTATCTCAACGGCTGAAGGCTGGGCAGGCGGCTAGACTAACCGTCGCCGCGGGTTCCTGGCGAATGCTATTTGCTTGTTTCACCGGGTTGGCCAAGGGGTAGTCAGGCCCAATGGCTTGAGGCACCGACCGCTTCGTGCTGTTATCTGCCGAGCAAAGGAGGAAGCATGACTGATAGCAGTCAGACGGAATTTACCGGACAGGCGCGCGGGCGCCCGCCTGTCGGGGTGGTAGAAGTCCTGATTGCCAATTGTCGTCCCCAGCCGGCAATCCCGGCTCTGCTCATGCTGTTCATCACCCTGACTATGGCCACCTTTTCTGCGGATCCGTCGCCAGTGCCTGGGGCAGAGCACGGACCAATCAGTCTGCTTATCCCGGTGGGGCTATTGATCTCCTGCGCTTTAGCGGTTGCTGCGGGTTTTTGCTCGTTTGCGCCGCTGGTGGGCTGGATTGTTGTAGCTGCCTGGGGACTGCGCTTTACTCAGAGCGGTGCGCTGCCGGCTTACAACCGCTATGTGCTCTTGGCCGGAATCGGGATCGCCGTCATCATGATGGTCGTGCAAGCCTGGCGGGTCGCCACGGGCCGGTTCCAGCCGACCATTCGTGATGCAAGAGAGTGAGTCATGCCGGGGTCGGGAATGGGCAAAATCTTGGACGGGGACAGGGCCGCAGTGTCGGCGCAAGGTGGCCAGCAGGGACTCGGATTGCGGATGTCCGATTGAGGCGTATCCAGTTTTCCAGGCAGCGAGTGTGACGAGATAAGTCATATGATTTAATGGAGTCGCCAGGCGGCATTAGCCTGGCTAGAAGCGGCGATCGTGATCACGGGGGGTGGTCTCGGGGCAGCGGGGTTGAGACGGGGGGAAACAGAATGTTCCACACTGCCGTGCCGCATCCAGCGGCTTTTTGCGCACTGATTGCCATGACGCTGGCGATGCCAGTGGCGGCCCAGCAAATGGGGATCGACGATATCATCGTGACGGCC
>JBPCXH010000166.1:0-3114 GCA_051008735.1 Gammaproteobacteria bacterium
TGACATCTGGTGCACGGCCGATGATGATTTCATCTTCCTGCGCGGGGACATCGGCGGCTACATGCAAACCTTTTATGAACTCGTGGAACTGATCCACGATGACCACCCGGGCACTGCAGACTAAAGTGCAGGGTCAGTCGTCTTCGGCGGACTCCACGAATTCCAGCCATTCACCCGCTGGTCCGACAGTGACTGCTACCGTGGCGCCCGCGTAGGGCGCTTCGGTCAGGCGGGTCGGTGCGCCGCGAAAGTCCAGTTTCAGCGCATCCAGGTCAGCGACCGAAAAGCTCACCATGGCCACGCCCGGCGGTAATTCACCCGTCCTGCGCTCACGCGGCTGGGTCGCGCCCCGCGGGTACTCGTCCAGTTCCAGCAGGAACGGCCCAGCAAGACTGGCGATGGCCAGGGGATATTTTGTATCGGCGGGCATCTTCTGTGCCCGCGACAGGACGCCGATGGAGAAGGGTGTGGGCGGGCTGACGGTCAGGCCGAGGCGGTCGCCGTAAAAGTCCTTGAATGCGTCCATGGATGGGCCGCCGAGGACCATGATGAACACCCGGTCAACCAGTGTCTCAATAACAAAGTCATCGTTCCGGGTCAGATACAGCAGTTCATTACCCGGACCAATCGCCTGCATTGCCCGTGGCGCATTCGGGGCGTCCCATAAATCGGCCGGCGGACCCACAATCCTGAACGGAGAATCAACCAGCCGCTCGGCGATGGCATCGGGGTCCGTGCTCAATAGTTCTGTCGCGTTCCAGCCGTCAGTGAGCATGGGGGCGTAGGAAGCAGGCGGCTGCGCTTGAATGAACCGGATCAGTGTGGGATGGCCGCTCTCGGCCTGCATCAATACATAGGCCTGACCGGCGGCGGCAGGCGCACCCCACACGTCTGCAGTGGCCGCGCTGACGATGCCATTGCCCACCGACTCATAGGCCAGGTGCTCCTGGTAGGCCGTCTCTACGGTATTTAGCTGAGCCACGGCAATGGTGACCATCACTATAGATTTGAGCATGCCATGTCTCCGGTTGGCTGCGCGGGTGGTGGCGCCCATTCTAGCGGCCTCCAAAGACCTTGGGTCAACTGGGCCTTTCCGGTATCGTCGGCCGCCACGCTCAGGGCAGACAGGGAAAAATCGTGACACAAACCAAGGGCTTTTATTACGGCTGGGTTATCGCCGTCAGCACCTTGGTGATCATGTGGATCACCAACGGCATCACCCTGGCCGGCCTGACTATTTTCGATCAAGAGATTCTCGATTTTCTCGGTGGCGAGGAGGGCGGAGATGGCCTGCGCGGCGCGCTGAAGTTCCGCGACACCATCACCCTTTTGGGCAGCGGTTTGCTGGCGCCCATTGCCGGCGCCCTGGCCGACCGTATCGGCGTGCGTCCCTTGATGGTGGTCGGTTTATTGCTGCTGTCAGCCGGTAATTTCCTTTACGCCAGCATTGAGACCATGAACGATATTTATCGCATTCATGTGTTGCTTGCCATGGCCCTGGCGGGTGCCGGTTTGGTGGTCAACGTGATGATTGTGTCTCGCTGGTTCGTGAAGAACCGGGGACTTGCTGTGGGTATAACCGTGGCCGGGACCAGCCTGGGTAATGCAGCCCTGCCGCAGTTGAATGCGTGGCTGCTGGGTGAATTCGGCTGGCGCACGGCATTTATGTATACGTCGGTGATCCCCCTGTTATTGATTCCGCTGGTAATTTTTGTCTTGCGGGAAAAGCCGGCCGATATGGGCTTGGTTGCCCCGGGTGCCGAAGACGTCCCGGACGGGCAGCCAGTCTCGCTCCCGGGCATGCGGTATCGCGAAGCGGTGGGCACAGCGAATTTCTGGATTCTTGCCAGCGTCGCGATGCTGACTTTTTATTCCATCCTGACCTATGTGACCCACCTGTTTCTGCACATGCTGGGGCAGGGCTTTGAGGTTCAGGAGGCCGCGACCGGCCTGACCGTGCTGTTTTCCCTGGGACTGATTGGAAAAATCGCCAGCGGCTTTCTGGCGGATCGCCTGGGTCGCAAGCGGGTCTTTATCAGCACCCTGTCCGTGATGGCGGTGGGTACCTGGCTGATGATCAGCACCAACGACATCAGCTTCTGGCCGGCGATTTTCCTTGTCGGCCTCGGCTGGGGCGGTGTCTATACGCTGTTGCAGTTGTTGTGCGCGGAGACTTTCGGTCTGCGTGACCTGGGCAAGATTCTCGGGACTATCACGGTCCTGGATACCCTCGGCGGCGGTATGGGGCCCTTTCTGACCGGTCTGATGTATGACGCCTGGGGCTCCTACACGCGTCCCTTTACCCTGGTCGCGGTGATGGTCACCGTCGCGGTGTTGCTGGCCACGCGCTTTCGCGACCCTGGCCGCTGACTACCAGGCCGTAATCGCCTAGGATCAAGTTTCTACCCAAAGGAAAGCCGGTGTGAGCGACGCCTTTAGACCCAGCAAAGCCCTGACTGATGTGCGCTATGAGATTCGTGGGCGCCTGGCTGCGCGCGCGCAGGAAATGGAGCGCCGCGGTTACGAGATTGTGCAGCTGAATATTGGCAATCCCGGGCCCTTCGGATTTCGCACCCCCGAGACCATGCGCCTGGCCATGATTGAAAATCTGCGCAGTGCAGAAGGCTACTGTCATCAAAAGGGTATTTTCCCGGCGCGTGAAGCCGTGGTGATGCAGCAGCAGGACCGGGGCTTAAAAGATGTGACGGCCGAGCACGTCTTCATGGGCAACGGCGTCAGCGAATTAATTGACCTGACTCTGCGCGGTTTGCTCAACCCGGGCGACGAGGTGCTGATTCCGAGCCCGGACTATCCTTTGTGGACGGCGACGGTGACCCTGAATGAAGGCAAGCCGGTGCACTACCAGTGTCGACCTGAGAATGCTTTCCAGCCAGACCTGACCGACATCGAGAGCCGCATCACCGAGCGGACTCGCGCCATCGTCATCATCAACCCGAATAATCCCACGGGGGCGGTGTACTCGCGTGAATTACTCCAGGGTATTGCGCAACTGGCTGAGACCCACAAGCTGGTTGTCTTCAGCGATGAAATCTACGACCAGATGGTTTACGAGGACGCCGAGTTCATTCCCATGGCGACGCTGGTCAAGGACAC
>JBPCXH010000167.1:0-11638 GCA_051008735.1 Gammaproteobacteria bacterium
CAACACGCACAGCCGAAGGTGTGCAGCGTGACTTCGAAACCAGTGAGGGTGGCCAGGGCACTGTGGTGCGCCAGGGCGATGAACGTGCCTTTGTGGCCGAATCCAGCGGGGGCGATGTCTATGCCGGTCGCGACGGCGAGGTCTACAAAAAAACTGAGGACGGCTGGAGCCAGGTAGAAAATCCGGCACCCGATAGCCAGGCGAGCCAGCAGCGCGCACAGGCGGCTGAGCGAGAGCGGGCTGCGGAGCAATCACGCGCAGCAGCGGAACGTGAGCGGGCCCGATCGGCCAGCAACTATGATCGGAGCCGGCTGGATCGCGACTACGGCAACCGCTCGCGAGGTTACCAGCGCTATGGCAATCATCAACGGGCCCGCCGGCAAGGCGGTTTTGGCGGACGCGGCGGCGGGCGGCGCCGACGCTAGAGATTCAGCCTACAGGCGCCGGACCCGAAAGGATCGACCTTTGAGCTTACCTTCAGTGAGCTTGGTCAAAGCAGCTTTGGCGACGTCGCGATGCACGGCTACATAAGTGCGCAAATCGAAACGATCGATTTTGCCCACCTGATTGCCGGACACACCACCGCCGGCCGTCAATGCACCCAGGATATCCCCGGGGCGTAATTTTCTTTTCTTGCCGCCGTCAATGAGCAGAGTGACCATCGCCGGTGGGTTCGGTCGTTTTTCCAGGTGCCGCTCCGGTGGCAGGGCTTCATCGGTAATCTGCCGGTCAAGATACTCCGCCAGCTGGTCGACGCGGCGGCGCTCCTTGTCCGAATAGAAGGTGAAAGCCATGCCCTGGCTGCCGGCCCGGCCTGTGCGACCCACACGATGCACGTGTACTTCAGGATCATTCGCCGGCTGGTAATTGATGACGGCGTCCAGGGCGTCGATATCCAGGCCGCGCGCGGCCACATCCGTGGCCACCAGCACCGACACGCTCTTATTCGCAAAGCGCACCAGGGTCTGGTCACGATCTCGCTGATCCAGATCGCCATGCAGGGCCAGCACACTGAAACGCCGGCGCCGCAACTCCGCGGCCACCTCCTGAGTTTCAATTTTGGTGTTGCAGAACACCACGGCTGACTCCGGCCGATGCTTCAGCAGCAAGACCTGCAAAGCCGCCTGGCGATGCGCTTCGTCCTTGACCGGATAAAAATGCTGTTCAATGGTGCTGTCGTCATGACTGTCCACCGCCTCCACCATCACCGGCTCGTGCAACACATCCTCGGCGATAAACTGTATGGCTTCAGGATAAGTCGCACTGAACAACAAGGTCTGTCGTTGCACCGGCATTTGTTCAACAATCGCTTCCAGGGTGTCCTGAAAGCCCATGTCGAGCATGCGATCAGCTTCGTCCAGCACCAGGGTCGACACCTCATCCAGGTCTAAGGTTTCCTTACGCAGGTGGTCTTCAATACGCCCGGGGGTGCCAACAATGACATGGGCACCGTGAGTCAGTGAATTCGCCTGTGGCGTAAACGGCTGACCACCGCACAGGGTCAGAACTTTAATATTCGGCGTGGTGCGCGCCAGCTCCCGTATCGCCTTGGCCACCTGGTCGGCCAGTTCACGCGTGGGGCACAGCACCAATGCCTGCACCGCACGCTGCTCAGCCTGCAACTTCATCAGCAAACCCAAGCCGAAAGCCGCCGTCTTGCCCGAGCCCGTTTTGGCCCGGGCAATCACGTCCTTGCCGGTCAGGATAGGCGGCAACGCCAGGGCCTGAATGGGCGTCATGGCGGCATAGCCCAGCGAGGCAAGATTCTGCAGGACCTCGGCGGGGAGGTTCAGGCTGGCGAATGAGTTTGAGGTCACGGGGATCCTGCCGGGCGGGGCGCGACCGCTATCTTATGCCAGTCAGCGGAGTGTGCGCAGGGTCGAGGTTTTTTTCAGGCGAATCAACGCTAGAATCAGGACAGGGGATACCACCGCCATGGTTCCGAGGGACGACCGATGGCCCATAGATCTGCACTGATCGTTGACGATTCACGCACGGCCCGGGCCGTGCTGGCGAGCGTCCTCGAGAAACACGCAGTGGCTGTGGATATGGCCGAATCCGCCGAGGACGCCCTGGAACGCCTGGGGCATACCCGCCCCGATGTGATCTTCATGGACCACCAGATGCCGGGCATGGACGGGCTTCAGGCCGTGCAAGCCATCAAGGCAAACCCGACGACAGCCACCATTCCAATCATGATGTACACCTCCCAGGAAGGGGAGTTGTACGTTGGCCAGGCTCGAGCCCTGGGCGCGGTGGGCGTGCTGCCGAAGCAGATCAAGCCCGTGGAAGTTTCCGCGCTACTCGAATCCCTGCACCTGATTCCGCCGCAACCGGCCGACGACATCGAAGTCGAGATCATCCCACCGGAAGATGCCGCGAATGCAACGTCGGGCGACCAAGCGACGCCGTCGAACGGCGACTGGCCCGAGATGCATCGCTGGCTGGAACAAGTGCTGGATCAGCACGGTCAGGATTTGCGTCTTGAAATCGAAAAAACCATGCAGCGACTGCTCGACGAGCAAACGGCCGAACATGGTCCACCGCGCCGACGACGCACAGACAACTTGCGCTGGTGGCAGCTGCCATTGAACTGGGTAATCGTGGCCCTGGCTTTAGTCGCCGGCGTGCTGGTCTGGCTGCAACTGGACAGTCAGCAAGACCTGGCCGTCGCGGCTGAAAAAAATGCCGCCCTGGCTGCGGAACTGGAAGCACAACGCGCCTTGGGTCGGGATAACGACCAACTGCGTGACCGACTGGATGCCGAAATCGCGGTGCAGGACGGGCAGTTCGATCAGTTTGTCAGTGCCCTGGAGTGGACGGCGAATCAGTCAGCACCCTACGCCGCCGACGAAGTGCCCCTGGGCGACCAGCGCCTGCAGATTATTGACGGCCTGGTACAGAGGCTATTGTCAGTGGGCTTCACCGGCACCATCGAAGTGGCCAGTCATATGGGGGATTTCTGCTACCGCAGCGGTGGCGGCGGCGAACTGGAGCCGGCGCCCGGCAACACGCCGGTCCCGGACTGTGACCAGGTCGGCCTGCCGCGGGCCGCCGCGCAGCAGGCCGCGTCCCGGCAGTCCGTGGCTTTTGCCAATTACCTGGCCGCGCTGGAGAATCAGGACCTGTCGCCCGTTCGTGTGATCGTAGACAGCTTCGGCAACAGCCAACCGCGCTACACCTACCCCATCGTCACACAGGGCACCACTGCCGGTGAATGGAACAGCATTGCGCGCCGAAATAACCGGGTGGAGATCCGCCTGGTGCCTGAGTAAAGGCGACAGGACGCGGAACAGAAAGCCTGTTTGTGGTTTGGGAAATAGTCAGAACCGGGCATCAACGCAACCCGATCCCCGCGTGCAAATCAGACCACGTCAGCCCTGCCGCGCGCCCGACTCCCAACCGTTAATGATGTCTGCCCACTTGGCGTCCACGCGCTCGAAGGCCTCGGGCGCACCGGCCTCAAGCAGCGACAGGTTAGTGGGTGGATAGCTTGCCGGCCCCCCCTCTTCGGGCCACTGGCGGGTGGCATCAATAACCACCTTGCTGGTGCGGCTGCGGACGGGTTGGCTGGGATCCAGCGGCAATCCGGGCAGATTCTGGAATGTCTTCATGGCCGGTTCCGGCTGCCAGCGGGAACTCATGGCCGCAATAACCTGTGAGATATCCATCACGTCCACATCCTTATCCACCACGATCACCACTTTGGCCACCGGGTTAAAGCGACCCAGTTTTTCGCCCACCGCCAGTCCTTGCCCCGGCTTCGTCTTGTCGATGCTCACGTACATGATGTTCACCACCCGATTGCGGTAATACATGTCCGTGACCTCGGGCGAAAAGCGCTGCGCGAACAACAGTGCCGAGGCCAGGCCCGCCGCAGAGACAGGGCCGCGATCGACCCCGGTAAAGCTGTTGTGCATCCAGGGATCGCGCCGATGCGTGACCGTAGTGACATTCATGTACCAGGCCATCTCGCCACCGCCCTGGTAGCCCAGTCCCTCCCCGTAAGGTCCTTCGGCCTCACTCTCCTGCAGAGGGATCTCGCCCTCGATGACCATCTCCGACTGGGCGGGAATCATAAAATCGTTGCTTTCGCTCTGAATCACTTCCAGGGCTCTGCCGCGCAGACCACCCGCCACGGCGAGCTCATCCACCGGTTTGTTGCCCGCGCGCCCGGCCGCTCGCGAACCGCTGACCAGATACACGATGGGCTCCTGACCGAGTACGAGGGACACTTTTGCTGTCTTCTCGCCCCGCTTGCGCGCCGCATCCAGCATGCGCCAGCCCGTCTGCCCCTCGCCCGGGCTCACGGCAATTTTGCGGGGACCTTTAAGCTGGCAACGGTAAGTGCCGAGGTTCACACCCATCTTCGGATGCCTGGTGAATACGGAGGCCGTATTGACGTAGCGACCCCCGTCGGCCGGGTTCACTTGCAGGAAAGCAAAGCGCGTCATATCAATTTCGTCGCCCTTCAAGACCACTTGCTTGCACAGGGCCTGCTCGCGAGTGACGGTAACGGGCGCAATCTCCGGGAAGCGCCCGCCATTCGCACGCGCCATCGCAATAAGATGCGCCCGCGCTTTGCGCAGTGTGGCCATGCCACCGGCGGGATCGGGCTCCAGACCAAAGACCAGCGCCTCGGCATCCCAGTGGCCCAGCAAATTGCCCACCACCGGGCCCTTGAGCCACTCGCCATTGATTTTCACTTCATCGAAGACAACGGCCGGCGCGCCTTCGGCACTGTAGCGCTCCGTCAGGCGATACATCAGTGCCGTCGCCTCGTAAGCATCCTGGTCCACACGCGCGATCCGCACGACACGGCCTCGCGCATCAAGGGCATCAATGGCCTCACGCAAGGTGTCGTAGGGACCGACGGTCGTCGCGGCAGTCGCTGTCTTCGGTGGCGATGCGGTGCCGGCCGTAACACTGCAGCCGGCGGTGGCGGCCGCCAGACCAGCGGTGGTGGTGGCGATGAACCCGCGTCGTGACACGCGCGGGCTGTCGACTGATTCCGGTTTCGCTTTGGGCATGCTCGGTCTCCGTCAGTGGCCTTTCGAACATAGCACAGGGCGCTGCGAATTCCGGGCAGCACTGTCCTTGGCCTCCCCGCTCGTCACCGTACCCGAAGGGCAACCACCCGGCTCGATGCAGACGCGGTTCACTGCATCAGGAAGCAGGGCCGGGAAAATCTGCCGGCCGATGGCGTCTGACGGAGAGAACTTCGAACTGTTGAAAGCCAGCGCCAGGTTTTTTTCCCGGCAGATCGGCGACACCAAAATCTTCGCCCAGCGCCCGGGCGAGAAAGGTTCCCCGTGCCAGGCTGACGGGTGGAAACACTCTTCCCGGGGGGACTGCCGCAGCGGACTGTCGCAGGCGTTTTCAGGCCGACAAAACAGTCGTCACCAGAAAACGGCAGGCTGAACGTGAATAAATCATTTAAAACAATAGCTTAAAATTAATCCTCCCAAACCGGGAACGGCCCTGTATTTGGCACCTCAGGCATCTGATCGGCAGGGTTTCCTACAACTAGACCCAATTCACATAAGCACCGGAACTCGCTCATTAAAATTAGCAATTCCATAGACTTAGGCGATTTGCGTGCCTCTCACTGGCTGCCCAGATATCCCCAACCGGCGGGTAACGGCGCTGCGCTGCTTTTGCGTAGCCCTCGCCGTTGTATTGCCCGTGCTAACGGCGGGCAATGCATGGGGTGATGGGCATGGACCGGCGGTTCTGGCTGTGGATCCTCAGCCGACTGAAATATCAGACGCTGCCTCTCCGGCACCGCAAGTCGCCGCCGACGTGCCTGAGCCTGAGAATGAAGGCTACACCGACCAGTATTTGTTTGAAGGCGAACTGGCGGTTTTTGACGACGGTGAAACCGTCGATAACCAACCCTATGGGCAACGATTATTTGCCACAGAATTGATCTACTACCGCACCGATGACGATGTGCTGGGCGATGATCTCGAACAGGGCATCAGCACACTCTGGCGACGCGAAACCCAGAATTGGGGCGTTGTGGAGGCAGACCTGCTGGTGTCCGACATTGACAGCAGCTATCTGGGTCGAGAAGGCAGCAAGACGGACATGCTATTTACCGTCCGACAATCTGCCATGCCCGTCTCCGATATCCTGACCCTGGACAATACATTCGGCCACCACCGAACCCGGGTCAGCTCCCTGCTGCACGGTGGTTTTCGCTATCGACTCCCCAGCTCGGCCATACTCGGCTCCACCACCGCCCTGACAGGCATTGATTCCCGCCTGCGGTTCTCAACCGGCAAGACGGGCGTGTACAGGGGGTTCGCTCTGCCGCAATTCGAAGAAACAGGGGGTCGCCTGTCAACCCTGGCTTACGAAACCCGGGTCAAGGAGGATTTCGAGCTAGGTGCCGAGGTCGCGTGGGTCGACGGTGACTCGGATGTGCGTGACCACACGAGCTTACTGCTGGCGGGACGCTACGAACTGCCTGATGGCAGCCAGGAGCACTCGGCTCGCCTGCTCGGGGATGACGATGGCAATTTTGGACTCTGGGCCGATAGCTTTCAGGAATTGCGCGGCGGTCAGACGATCCGCTACGGGGGCTTTTACGTCGATCCTGAACTGACCTGGACAGATGAGCCCATCGCCTCAGATCAGATGGGTCTCTACCTGCGAGGCGATACGGACGGTTATCGCTATAGCCTGTCCGGTGGCTATGACTATATGGAGATAGGCCTCAACAACTCCGACAGCCTCGGCTCTACCAAGTCACATTCCACATTCTTTAGCAGCAACCTGCGCGCGACGCGCAATATCAGTCTGGGCCTGAATGGCACTGCAGCCCTGCGGAAATTTACCGGCGGGCTCGTCGAAGATGATCAAGTTGCCTGGCGTGTCAACAGCTTCGCTGGCCTGACAACCGTTTTGGGGCAAGCCCGCCTGGAACTCACCAATGCCGAATTAAACAGTGATATCAGTACAACGGAACGCAGCCAAAAGGGTATCTGGACCAGTTTCGACTGGCGTCTGCCGCAGGGCTTGCGCTTCACGAACGAGTTGAGGATTGAATGGAATGATGACGTGCGCGGGGAGACCCGCCGCGATGAGATATCCGCACTGACCCGCTACGACCTGCTGGACAATGTATCAATCGGGCTGAACGCCTCGCTCTATCGTACCGATGGAAACTCATTCAACGCGGACGATGGCTACAGCTTCAATGCTGATGCACGCTGGGCTTTTCTCAGAAATTGGTATGCCAGCCTTAACGCCAGCTACAACGTAGCAACCTATGATTTTGACGCCGGCGGCCTGCTGATAAACAACAAGACCGCCGGAAGCAATAGCATCTGGCTAAACATTGGTTACTCGAGAAGTTCCGGCCGACCCTTCCAAACATTCGGTCGCACCACGGGTAAGCTGGGCACCGGTCGCATCAGTGGCCAGGTGTTCCTGGACGAGAACCGCGACTCTATCCGTCAGCCGACAGAAACAGCGGCAGCAGGCGTTTTGATTCTGCTTGATGGCCGTTATGAGACTCGCACCGATTCACAGGGGCGCTACTCTTTCACACGCGTGCCTACCGGCCGGCATGAAGTGCAACTGCTCACTGAAGACGTACCCTTACCCTGGGGACTTGAAGATGAACGCGCCCGGCCGGTGGAAATCGGCTTCCGACGCGACTCCATACTCGCCTTTCCGCTGCAGAGGATGAACTAGATTATTTATCAGGCGCGCTCAATGCGCATCCAGCCGCGGTGGACCGGATTCAGCTGCTATTCAAAGACTTCGTCAATCGTGATGGTTTCACCACCAATCTCGACCTTCCCTTTAAGACGCAGAGGATACTGAAACATCTGCGGGTTCTGGCCCGGCTCCGGCGCCCTCGGGGCAAGGGAAATTTCCTCAGTACGGCCGGGCAACACCGGGAAGTTAGAAGCGATTAACTGAATTTTCTGGCCCGTAGGGTCAGTCGCGACAACCTCGCCGAAAGTCCTGTCGTAGGTAGTTCCCTGATTGCGCAATTTCAGCGTTGGTAGTCGCTGATCGCTGATCAGAGTCTCGCCCAAGCCCAGATAATCAATATCTGCCTTTGCATCGCCTACCGTCACATAGGTGATGACGGCGTATCGACCGGTAATTGGGAATTTGATCTGCCCGCTAACATCGTCGCTGGGCATCAGCTTGTCGTCGGGCTCAATCATGATAGCGAATCGACACAGACCTGCCGGCGCATCTTCTGGCACATGCACCTCAAAGCGATATTTCTTCTCCGCCCCCGCGCGAATCTTTACAGCCTGACGCTCCAGTCTTATCCAAGGCCGACAGCTATTTTCGAGCATCTCATCGTCAAGAAAATCAACGCCATTTGAATCGTTCAGGCGCCAATCAACGGTGCGAAACCTGAATTCGCTCGTGTCATCACTGGCATTAATTACCCTGACAGTATCTCGCAGAACCTGTCCTGGCTTGGCACGCAACTCAAACCTGCTTGGAGAAATGCCGGCACCGAGGCTCGCACCCCAGGCAGGCGGCGCCAGCCAGACACTGGCCAGCACCAGGGTGAGCAAACCAAAACTAAGGGAGTAACTCGATTTCATAAACAGGTTCCAGAGAAAATGCGTCAGCCGCACCGCCGTTCTCTAATGCCAACAAAAAATCCATGACCATTCCGGTCACCGGCTCATCAATAGCGCCTTCATAGATGAGCGTCGACTGACCGGGACGCACAGCCCCTGACAGGAATGGACCACTGACTTCCCAGCGAAGCTCCAGATCCGACGGGCTGTCCACACCACTGACCAGGATAGGCAGGACCAGAAATAATCTTGCCCGCTGACCCACATAAGCACGTGTATCCAGCCTGACTTCAACACCCGATACGCGGCCCAGCAAGGGCGGCAAGACTGTTGAGCCACCCGACATCATAACGCTGAGTGCCCTCTTGATCTCCGCGGCGTTCCACTGCAGATCCACGGCATAAGTCTGATTGGGCGACAGCACTTCCTCCAGGAGGACTCGCTGGGCGAAGACATTTGTCGTGGCCAGGCTAAGCAACAAGACCAGCAGGATACTGAACAAGCGACTCATAATTCGGTAATGGTGAATGTCACCTGACCTGTGTAGACGCCCGACGGGTAGATGGCGGTATTCGCGTATTCGAAAGTCAGGTAGTCAATAAGGCCACGCGCCCGTCGGCGCCCGCGCCGGCTATAGTCGAAAAGGAATTGAAAGGCTGAATTGTCGAACTGTCCGCCCGGTATATCGCCGTCCTGAGTTGTCCAGCTGAACTCTGACAAGGGCATTAAATCGCCACTGCCATTAATCAGCCCTCCAGACGAGTCGATGTTTACACGCCACGTGTTCTGGTTGGTCACACTTTTACCCAGGAACGCGACGGGCATCACTGGCGTACCAATCACCGGCGTGCCATCTCCGGCCGTCACCCCGGGGGGCAAGGTGAAGACTATTTCATCAACCAGGTTAGCCGGTGGGCCCAGCAGGCCATCGTTGCTAAGCTGGCCATGACCGATCTGCACGTAGACAAAGGGCGTTGTCGCCTGAACTGAAAAGCGCAACGCATAGGCGGCCGAGGACCACGCGCTGGCGATCAGCAGGATGACAAATAATTTTCGTACCATAAATAAAAAACCCCGGGCGGCACAATACTAGAGGATATTGACCACCCGGGGTATCGACTTTCGGTAATAACTGCCCGTTAGGGGAGCGTCGTCACCGTATAAGTCACCGTGCCCGTATACGTGTCGGGAGCATAGACGGCGGTGTTGTCATAGCTATAGCTCCACGTATCAGTCAGGTTGTAAGGACCAGCCGGCAGGTTGTTAGTCACGCCAAAGTCCGGCACAGCAATATTGCCCAAGTCCGATGCGGTGATTTCTGTGGTCGGGATAGTACCGGAAGGGCTAGTCAAACCGGGATTGTTCGCACCAATTGACACGTCAGCATTGGAGCGCAATACAACGTTCAGACTAACGTCGCCAGCGACAGGGGTAAGGCCATCGCCGGACTCGACACCGGTCATATCAAAGGTAACGGTATCAACATTGCCGTTACCCGGCGTTCCGACCTGAAAATAGATAAAGTCAGGAATAGTGATCGTGAAGATCACGTCAGCTGCCGCTTGCGAGCCCGTGGGCCCGATAGTGAGCTCTGAATCAGCAACGGCTGTACCCGGCGCACCGAACGCCGCGGCAACCGCCGAAGCAAGTACTAGTTTTCTGAGGTTCATGATTACACTCCATCCAATTAGATAACCAAGTCAATAATCTGACGAGGGATCAACGCGGTTTCCGACGGGAGTGCCAGACAGAAGTCAGTCTTTGCAATCCCGCTGTCCTAGAGCCTGGGCTCCGTAGACCGGAAACTTTGCGTCACCACCTTTCAGTGGCTTTGCCCTATCAAACTTGCCGACCTGGATGCTGGATCCGTTACCGTTCAATACATCGAGTCATCGAAACATCGAATATCGAGCGGATCGCCCCAGACGACTGAGGAAACTATAGCTTTACTGCTACTGACATGCTGTGACTTATGTCTGAAAATACTGAGTCTAAATGGAAGTCGCTAAACCACCCGACTCCCAAACTTCTGTGACGGAGTTCACAATCAGTTTCACGCCGGTGTCAGCCTGAACCAATTGACGAATTCCACGCAGAAGCTGTTGATATATAGAGTAGTGAAAATGCCTGTTGATACACAGGACTGACTCCGCAGTTCTACCAGCAAGTAATATGTCAAGTTGAGCGCCTGCTTATGCAACCCGAGTCGTGGTGTGCATCCCACGTTCCAGAAAACTTTGGCTCACTTTTGGGGGGTGGCCGTACTCCCATGAATACCCGGTATCGCTGCGCTGAGCCGGGTGTCTGTGCGAAGCGGAAATCTATCAGCCCCCGTTTTTCGCGCTAAACTGATACATCAGAAATCGGCCCAGAGGCTTAGCCATGGAATACAAGAACCTCGGCCACTCCGGCCTGAAAGTCAGCACCGTCGGCCTGGGCTGCATGAACTTCCACACCATGAATGATGCGGCCGAGTCTGCCGCTATCGTGCACAAGGCGCTGGATCTGGGCGTGAACCTGTTCGACGTGGCCGATGTCTACGGCGACCGCGGCAAGAGCGAGGAATACCTGGGCGAAGCCCTGGGCGCGAATCGCCAGGCAGTGATCGTCGCCACCAAGTTCGCCGGACCCATGTCCGACAAACGCAGCGATATGCGGGGTGGCTCACGCCGTTACATCATGCAGGCCGTGGAAGCGAGCCTGACAAGGCTGAACACCGACTACATCGATCTGTATCAGATTCATTTTTACGACAAGGACACGCCCGTCGAAGAGACTCTGCGCGCCCTGGATGACCTCGTGTCACAAGGCAAGGTGCGCTATTACGGTTGCAGCAACTTCAATGGCTGGCAGATCACCGATGCTCAATGGACGGCGCGTACGGACAATCTCAACGGTTTTATCAGCGCCCAGAATCGCTACAGCCTGCTGACACGTGAAATGGAAAAAGACGTGGTGCCGGTGTGTGAGAAATTCGGGCTGGGCATTCTGCCCTACTTCCCCCTGGAAAGCGGCATGCTGACGGGCAAATATAAAAAGGGCGAAGATTTTCCCGAGGGCACTCGCATGAATAA
>JBPCXH010000168.1:0-3234 GCA_051008735.1 Gammaproteobacteria bacterium
CTGATGCCGCCTACGCGGCGGTGCTGGCCGCCCGCTTGCACGCCGATAAGCTCGATGGCGCGCTTCTGGAGGAATGGCAAGACCGGATCGTGACGGAATCCCTGCGCTTTGCAGACAGTTTCCCGGCCCACCCGGAAGCGGCACCGGTGCGAACCAAGGTGGCTGAAGAATTATTCGCGGCGGGTGAGCTCGAGCAGGCGGTTCAGGTCGCCGGCCTGGTTGTCACTATGCAACCTCCGGCTGCGATGGAGCTGGAGCGCACGGCATGGCGGGTAATCGCCCACTCTGAATTCGATCTGAGTCGCTACGCCTTGGCCGAACAGGCTTATCGGCGACTGCAACAGCTGCCGTTGGAAAAACCGGGGGAGGCTAAGGAGATCCAGGCGCGTATCGCGGCATCTGTTTACCGTCAGGGTGAGCAGGCGCGCGACGCTGGCAACGTCGATGAGGCGATCGCTCAGTTCATACGGGTTGCGGACTCGGTGCCTGACTCAGATATCGCACCAACGGCCATCTACGACGCGGCCGCGCTATTAATCAGCGCCGAGCGCTGGGAAGCGGCCGTGCCGGTACTGGAGCGTTTCCAGCGTGAGTTCCCGGCCCATAAATTTGATGATGACGTGACCCAGAAGCTGGCGGTCACGCGCCAGGCAGCCGGGCAGGCTGGCCCTGCTGCGATGGAATACGAGCGCGTTGCCCGCTTAGCCAGCATCGAAGTGGAAGTGCAGCGTGAGGCCCTTTGGGAGGCCGCCGAATTATATGGCGTGGCAAATCTCCCGGCCGATCAGCGGCGCGTACTGGCCGGTATCGTCAGTCGATTCCCGGCGCCCTTGAGTGAGTCGATCGAGGCGCGTCAGCAACTGGCCGATCTGGCCGGGGAGGCCGGCGATGTGCAGGATCGCTGGCGCTGGCTGGATGACATTATTGCGGCGGATGCGCGGGCGGGCGCGCAGCGTAACTCCCGCACCATGACCCTCGCGGCTCGCGCCAGTCTTGAGCGAGCCCTGCCCACACGCGATGCCTACAACGCGACTCGTCTGACCAGTCCGCTTAAAGACAGTCTGCCCGTCAAGAAACAGCGTATGGAGCAGGCTCTTGATGCCCTGGCCAAGGCTGCCGACTACGGTGTCGATGAAGTTGTGACTGCAGCCACTTTTGAGATTGCCGAGCTGTACTTTGGCCTCAGCCAGGACCTCATGGCCTCGGGTCGTCCGGCCGGACTGAATGAGCTTGAGCTGGAGCAGTACGAAATATTGCTGGAGGAGCAGGCCTTCCCCTTCGAAGAACAGGCTATCGATATTTACACCACCAATGCCACACGAGCTGCGGACGGGGTGTTTGATAAATGGGTGCAGCGCAGTTATCAGCGACTGGCTGAACTGGTGCCCGCACGTTACGCAAAACCCGAGAGGAGTGAGTCTCTTGTTGCACAACTTGATTAAGGATTTGCCGCGCCGGATGACGGCTATAACCCGAGGCATGTTTGTTTTATGCCTGGCGGTTCTGTTGAACGCCTGCGCCACGACACCGTCGCTTGTCACTCCCGCTACGGGTGAAGAAGCAGTGCAGGAATTTCCGGCGGACGCCTCGGATCGCTATGCACGAGCGCTTGGGTATATGGATGCGGGTGACGACGGCCAGGCAGCCGCGGCCTTCCGGGCTCTGGCTACCGACTATCCTGATTACGCAGGTCCGCTGGTTAACCTGGCCATCATTGAGTCACGCGCAGGCAATACGGCCGATGGCATTGCTTTGCTCGAGAACGCGGTGGTGATCTGTACGCACTGTGCCCCGGCCTGGAACCAGCTGGGAATATTGCTGCGTCGCCAGGGGCAGTTTGCCGAAGCTGAAAAGTCCTATCAGCAGGCGCTGAATCTGGACCCTGACTATGCCCTGGCGCACTACAACCTCGGAGTGCTTTACGACCTGTATCAGCAGCAGCCGGCCTTCGCGGTCCAGCACTACGAACGTTATGTCGCATTGAATGATGATGACACTGTCCTGGTCGACAAATGGATCACAGATTTGCGACGCCGAATCGGCGAGCCTGCACAGGCGGCCCAGGCGGAGGAGCTGTAAGTGTCACGGAGTTTTGGATTAGCAGCAGTGAGTTCACTGCTGGCAGCAGTCATGGTTTCGGCCGGCGCCACGGAACCGGCGCCTGGGGACAAGGATGTCCCGGCCCCCTCTGTTGCTTCGGACCGGCTGGAGCTGGATACCAGCTCCATCCGGGGCAACCAGGAGCTGCCCAAGGTGATGTACATCGTCCCGTGGAAAGACCCGGCCCTGGGCGACCTGGTGGGCAAGCCGGTCAATAGCCTCGTCGATGAGGCATTGGCACCCGTAGACCGTGAAGTATTCCGCAGACAGATTAGTTATTTCGATCAACTGTATGGCAATTCGAAAACTGCGCCGGCCAGCCCATAAAGGCTGAGGCGCAGCAGCTCTCAAATCAAGGAGTAGGAGAGATGAATTTTTATTCAAGTGTTGTGAGTTTCTTCCAGGACGGTGGGGTCTTTATGGTCCCCATCGTTGTGGTGCTGGCCCTGGGTCTGGCCATCGCTGCAGAGCGTTGGGTGTACCTGAGCCGCACCAGCTTCGGTAACCGGACGCTGTGGAAGAAAATTACCCCCTACATTCAGGCCGGAAAATTCGGTGAAGCCGTGAATGTCACGTCAAAGTCCAAGACGGCTATTGCAACGATTCTGACCTACGGTCTGCATCGCACCAAAAATGCGGCCCGCCGGGATGACATCGAGAAGGCCATGGAAGAAAGCCTGATGGAAGTCATGCCGCGTCTGGAAAAGCGCACCCACTACCTGGCGACCTTTGCCAACGTGGCCACGCTGCTGGGCCTGCTCGGGACCATTATTGGTCTGATCAATGCCTTTACCGCCGTGGCTGCAGCCAACCCGGCTGAGAAAGCCGACATGTTGTCCGCCAGTATCTCCGTGGCGATGAACACCACCGCCTTCGGCCTGATGGTGGCTATTCCCCTGCTGCTGGTGCACACGCTGCTGCAGAGTAAGACCACAGAGATCGTGGACAGCCTGGAAATGGTGGCAGTTAAATTCCTGAATGCAGTGGACGAGCGCCGCAACAAGGCCGAGCAGCCGGCATGAGGGCCAGCTGGCGCAGACACCGCCACAACGATCCGGCGGACCTGGATATCACCGCGTTCATGAACCTGATGGTGATTCTGGTGCCGTTCCTGTTGATCACGGCTGTGTTCTC
>JBPCXH010000169.1:0-19241 GCA_051008735.1 Gammaproteobacteria bacterium
CGCAGCAGGTTGTCACCGGCCAGATGGCCGCAGGTGTCGTTGACAGCCTTAAATCGGTCCAGATCCAGATAACAAAGCACATGGGAGACTCCATCGTTGCGCACGGTACGCAGGGACTCTTCAATCCGTCGCTCGAATTCCCGCCGGTTGACCAGGCCGGTCAGGGCGTCGTGCGCTGCCTGATAACTCATTTCCTGCGTCAGACCACGAATCTCTGTCACGTCATGCATGATCACGACCACACCGGCCACCTGCTCGTCGGGGCCTTTTATGGGTGAGGCTGTCATCTCGATGGAAAGCTCGCGCTCCTTGTCGGCAGGAATCATCAGGGCACGGCGACCTATGCCCACTCTGCGCCGGTCCGTCAGTGCCCGTGAAACCGGGTCGCCAAGGCTGCGACGATCTGACTCATCCACCAGGCTGACCAGGTCACTTAGCTGCTTGCCACTTGCCGATTCCCTTTTAACTCCCGTGAGCTTCTCAGCCGCGAGATTCATGTAGTCGATCACGCCGTGGGTATCGGTGGTAATTACGCCCTCACCAATAGATTCCAGGGTGACCTGGGCCTGTTGTTTGCTGCGCCCGAGGTTAGCCTCGATATTTTTTCTATAACTGATATCCCGGGCGATGGTCAGCAGGACGTCCTGACCACGGAAGTTGATCCGGGCACTACTCAGCTCGACCCAGATACCTTGCTCGCCGGCGCTCACCAACTGAATCTCAGGGCGTTCAGGCAGGGCTTCGTCAGCCATGAGGCTGGTGATCAGCTTACGGGTCATGGCGCGATAGGCCGGCCGAACCAGGTCAGTCACCGGCCGACCCTCCAGGCCTTCGGGCGGCAGACCCAGCCCCTCTGAGGCGGCCTCATTGGCAAACAGAACACGGTCGCGGTGCACCAGGACGATTTCGGGCATGGTATTGGCCAGATCCTGAAACAAGGTCTCACGCTTATGCAGCTCCGCGTCCTTGTCCTCCAGGGCATCGAACAAACTGTTGATGCTGGTCGCGAGCACGGCAAAATCGTCAGGCACCCGGTTCAGGGAGACTCGGCGGCCGAAGGCTGCGTTCTGGGCCGCATCCACCAGCTCAGTCTGGAGGGACTGCAAACGCGTCAGATCAGCCTGCCTGGACCGCCACAACCACAGGGCGAGAGCTGCGAAGCCGGCGGCAATCGCAATCATCAAATAGGTCAGCCAGGCTTCGATCATGGACATCACTCGGAACGGATCAGTCGAAACCGCGAGTGACGCCGCCGGCGCGCCAGACTCGCGGACCGACCGGCCTTGTTAGGATAGCCCAGGCCCTCGACCCTAAACCCCGGTATTAACCATAATGCGTAGCAGTTAGGATCATCAGCCCGCTTATTCACTTGGTATGCAAGCAATCAGGCCCATGAATCTCAACGAATCGCGACAAGTGATGTTGCAGCAGCAGCTGCGTGCCGGCTCTGTGATGGACCCCCGGGTTCTGCATGTTCTGCAGACCGTTCCCCGGGAAGCCTTCATGCCGCCGTCCCATCGGCAGCTGGCCTTTGCTGATGCGCCGATACCCCTGCCCTGCGGTCAATTCGCCATGAGCCCGCTGCTGGAAGGCCTGCTTCTGCAAGCCCTCGACATACGGCTGACAGATCACGTGCTGGAAGTTGGCACAGGCAGCGGCTATGTCAGTGCCTGCATGGCGCGGCTTAGTACCCAGGTCACCACAGTGGAAATTTTCCCCGAACTGGCTGAGGCGGCGCAAGATAATCTGCAGGCGATGGACATAGCTAACTGCGAGGTCTTGATCGGTGATGTTTATGAATTGACCCCACCGGCGGCGGATGTCATCGCCGTCACCGGGTCGCTGCCTGTGGCAGACCCGCGTTTTGATGCCTGGCTAAACCACGGCGGCCGGATGTTTCAGATTATTGGCGATGGGGAGCTCATGCAGGCCTGGCGGGTTTGCCGCACCGCTGAGAGTGACTGGCAGCGCGAGCGGCTGTTTGAGACAGCCGTCCCGCCCTTGCTGAACGGGCTGCAGCGGCCAAAATTCCGGTTTTAGCCCGGCCTGGAAGCAGCGACACGCCTCTCACATCTGGGCACCACTCTGGGTTAGCATGGCGCTCGCACCCTGAGCCTAACCCTGTATCGGCGCTATATATAAGGACTTCAAGGTTTGATGATGACACGACTTTCCCAGCTGTCTGTTTTATTCGCCAGTTTGCTTGCCTGCCAGTTCACGGTCGCTGCCAACCTGGAAGATATTTACCGGCAGGCTTTGACCAGCGATCCGGAGTTGCGAGAAGCCGAAGCCAATCTCAAGGCAACGCTGCAAAACAAACCTCAGGCCATTGCTGCCCTGCTGCCCCAGGTGAAAGCTGGCTGGACCTATGACGACCAGAAAAACAATATCCGGGCGATCCGGGGCGTCGGCTCCGTCGTCCAACCGAGCATCAGCGACACCACGTCCGACGGTTGGGGCTGGAGCGTGGACCTGACCCAATCCCTGTTCCGGGCGGATCAGTGGTTGCGAGTGAGACAGACAGACAAGGAAGCCGCCCAGGCCGAGGCCGATTACCAGGCAGCCAGGCAGAACCTGATCACCCGCGTCGCGACCGCTTACTTCGATGTACTTGCTGCCCAGGACACCCTGGAATCCGAGCAAGCAGCCAAGGAGGCCATCGGGCGACAGCTGGAACAGGCAGAAAAACGCTTTGAAGTCGGCCTGATCGCGATTACTGATGTTCAGGAAGCCCAGGCCGGTTATGACGAGGCGGTAGCCGCTGAAATTACCGCCAAGCGGATACTGGCCAATCGACGCGAAGTCTTGCGTGAGATCACAGGCCAATACACGCCGGACCTGGACAGCCCCAAAGAGGAAATCCCCCTGCTCAATCCGGTGCCCCAGGATGAAAATCAGTGGGTAGAAATTGCCCTGCAACAGAATCTTGCGCTGATGTCCGCGGATATCGGTGTGGACATCGCCCGGGATGACGTGCGCATCGCGAGGTCGGGCTATCTGCCAACCCTTGACCTGTTTGCCCAGCGTCGGGTGTCGGACATCGACGGCAGCGGCCGCAATACCGGTGTGGTTCCTGGTACCGACCCGCCCCAGATCGACAAATCCCGGATTGATACGCTGAATGACACCACGCAGGAAGTCATCCAGCTGCAATTCTCGGTGCCGATTTACACCGGTGGCGCGACGACCGCGGGCGTCAAACAGGCGGTATTTCGCCGCCGGGCCTCGCTGGAAGTTCTTGAGCGCACCGCCAGGGCGGCTGAGCGTCAGACTCGCGACTCTTACCTGGGCGTAATTTCCGAAATCTCCCGCGTGAAGGCACTGCGCCAGGCACTGAAGTCAGCCAATACAGCACTGCAAGCCACGGAAGCCGGTTTTGAAGTGGGCACGCGCACCACGGTGGACGTCCTGGATGCCCGACGCACTCTGTTTCTGGCCCAGACCAATTACGCGCGCAGTCGCTACGACTATATTCTGAATGTCTTGCTGCTGAAGGAAGCCGCGGGCACGCTGAATGAAACTGACGTAGAGGAAGTTAACGGCTGGCTGGCGGACTCCTATGAGCCCCCGGCCCAGTAAAAAGCGCGGCACGTCACCAGTTACGAATACCTGAATGATACTCGGGAAATCCCTGACGGGCTGAGCTTGTCAGGCGGCAGCGGCCCCTAGCCGCACTTCGACTCGCCGCAATTCAGGCAGGTCATGCAGCCGTCCATCATCACCACGGCAGTGACGCTGCATTTTCCGCAGAGCTGGGCACCCGCGGGAAAATCGCCCTTGGCAAAGGCATCCTGCTGCTTGGCCTGCTGTTCAAACTCTATTCGCTTGGCTTCGACCAGACGCTGCTGGTGCTCATCCAGACCACTTTCAGGCAATAGTCCGATAAATTGCAGATGCTTTTCTACGATATGGCCCAGTTCGGCGATGATCGAGGGCATAAATTTACCGCCGGGTTGCCAGTAACCGCCGCGCGGATCAAATACTGCCTTGAGCTCATCGACGATAAAGGTCACGTCTCCGCCCTTGCGAAAAACCGCCGACATGATCCGGGTCAGCGCCACAATCCACTGGTAGTGATCCAGGTTCTTGGAATTGATAAATATCTCAAAGGGCCGACGCTGCTCGAACTCGGTATCCGGATTCAGCACAATGTCATTAATCGTCACATACATGGCATGGTCGGAGACCGGGGTTTTTACCTTATAGGTCGAGCCCAGCAGCATCTCGGGCCGCTCAAGCTTCTCGTGCATACGCACGACCTTTCCGTCGGCGCTGGTCTCTATAACGGCGGGCGGCCGCTCCGCTGATGTTTCTGCGGCATTGCCGACATCACCCGTCTCAACCCGATAGTCCACGATCTTGCTGCGAATTTTTATCTCTGCCATTAGTCTTTTCCTGCCTGTATCCCGCCGCCCAGCGGCGGTAAATCAGAATTTGCCGTAATAACCTTCTTTCAACGCATCGAAAAGGTTGGCCGCCGTGTGCGTTTCACCGTCGTATTCAACCTCTTCGTCACCGCGGACCTGCACCTCACTGCCATCATCCAGCACGAAGGTATAGGTGGTGTTTTTCAAGTCCTGCTCTTTCACCAGGACACCCTGGAAAGCCTCGGGGTTGAAACGGAACGTGGTGCACCCCTTTAGCCCTTTCTCATGAGCATAGAGATAGATGTCCTTGAATTCTTCGTACTCAAAGTCGGTGGGCACATTAGCGGTTTTGGAGATGGATGAGTCCACCCACTTTTGTGCCGCGGCCTGAATATCCACGTGCTCCCGCGGGCTGATGTCATCAGCAGCGACGAAATATTCCGGCAGCTGCTCCTCCGCCTTGTCTGACCCCGGTATTGCCCGGCCGTTTACCAGCTCGCGATAAGCCAGCAGCTCGAAGGAAAATACATCGACCTTTTCCTTCGTCTTGCGACCTTCGCGGATCACATTGCGGAAATAGTGATGCGCGAAGCTCGGCTCAATACCGTTACTGGCGTTGTTTGCCAGCGACAGGGAAATCGTCCCCGTCGGCGCAATGGAACTGTGATGGGAAAAACGCGCTCCCGTGCGCTCCAGCTCCTTGACCAGTTCCGGCGCCACATCAGCCAGCCGCTGCATATAGCGGCTGTAGCGCGTATGCAGAATACGGCCGGGAATCATGTCACCTATCTGCCAGCCGTCGGCTGACATTTCCGGCCGGCGACGCAGCATTTCACCGGTCACACGGAATTCTTCCAGCATGATCGGCGCCGGGCCTTTCTCGCGGGCCAGATCCAGCGCTGTCTCCCAGCCCGCCACGGCCAGTTCCCGGGCCACGGACTCAGTGAATTCCACCGCATCCTCAGCGCCATAGCGTAAGCGCAGCATGGTCAGGGTCGAGCCCAAACCCAGAAAACCCATGCCATGACGCCGCTTACGGAAAATTTCCTTGCGCTGCCCTTCCAGGGGCAGACCGTTAATTTCCACCACGTTGTCGAGCATCCGGGTAAAGACCTTGACGACCTTGCGGAACTCTTCCCAATCAAAGCGTGACTTGTCGCCGAAGGGGTCGGTCACAAACTTGGTCAGATTGATGGAACCCAAAAGACAGGAACCGTAGGGCGGCAGTGGCTGCTCGCCACAGTTGTGGGCCCAGATGCCATTCGCGTCGAAGGCATTCACCCCCGGTACCTGGCAGTCGTAAACCTCGGCTGAGCCATCAGGCGTCACGGATTTAATCCGTGCCACGAAGCGCTCACTGGCCTGTGCCACAGACGGATGAGTGAGAGCTTCGTTAAGCCGCGCTGCGCGCACAGGATCGGTGAAGCCAATCTGCTGCGCATAGGCGGCGAGATTGCTGCCGCTGATCCACAAACAACCCCCCGTCACGGCCGAAGTACGCTGCCCACTGCGACGGGTCACTATGCCCAGACGCAGCAACATGCGCTGCATGGCGGGCAGAGCCTCGTCATTGAGATCGGTATAACGAACGGCGGGGCCGGCAGCACCCTCAGTAACCAGTTCGGCGCGCAAGTCGAAGGCGGCTTTCAGGAAACCCTGATAGAAACGACTTGAAGCCCCTTCTATCGCCGGTGTCAGTTCATCCAGATTACCCGTCATATTCAAAGCCCGGGCGACGCGCCCGAGACCGGGGACATGCAGATGCCGCTCACCGCGCTCGGCCGGCTGCGCCCAGGCAACTTGCCCCGGATCGCTGACCAGGGTCCGGGCGGCTGACTGGGCGGTAGTCATCAGTACCTGGGCACCCTCCACCAGCGGCGCCACAGCACCATTGGCCGCCAGTGCGGCCGTGCCCAGCACAATGCTGGCATCCTGCTCCTCAAGGTGACCGCCGCCGGCCCGCAGCAGACCCAGCAGGTAACCTTCCTCCTGGCCAAAAGCGCCCTGCCATGCGGCACGGACACGATGATCGTTCAACATGATGCGATCGCCCGCCTGCAAATCGCCGGCCGCACACCAATCTGTCTCGGTGGTATCGGCATCGAAACGAGTCACCCGGCGAATGCGGTGATCGGCTGTCAGGCTCAGGCCATAGCCTCCTGCTGTTTCCAACCGCATGACTTGCTTGGTCCCTGTCAGGAAGAAACCCTCAGCGCCGGACTCGAATGCCTGACCATCAAGCATCGCAGTAAACGACTGACCCAGCAGCGCGGACACCTGGCGCGGCCCGTCGACCGTCTGCACCCAGGTATCGGCTGTGACACAAGGATTGGTGGCCCGAATGTTTTCATCGAACCAGTTATTATTCATCTCATTGACCCGGTCCACCAACACGAAACCGGGCTCGGCGAAGTCATACGTGGAGGCCATGATCATGTCCCACAACCGACGTGCCGGCATGCGACGGAAAACCTGGCAGGCCACTTTGCCCTCTTCGTTGGTGACGTAACCGTCCATGGGCCAGTCACGCCAGAGCACCTGATCAGTATCAGTCAGATCAATATTGCCGTTTTCCATTTCCCGCTTGTCGATGGGAAAGGCCAGGGCCCACTCACTGTTGGCGCGAACCGCATTGATGAATTCGTCCGTGACCAGCAGGGACAGATTGAACTGCCGGAGACGACCGTCTTCACGCTTGGCACGAATAAAGTCCAGCACGTCCGGATGACCCACATCAAAGGTGCCCATTTGCGCGCCACGTCGGCCACCGGCCGAAGACACGGTGAAGCACATCTTGTCGTAGATATCCATGAATGACAGGGGACCCGAGGTGTAGGCGCCGGCACCGCTGACGTAAGCCCCTTTAGGCCGCAGCGTAGAAAACTCGTAGCCGATGCCGCATCCTGCCTTCAGGGTCAGACCCGCCTCATGCACTTTATCGAGAATGTCGTGCATGGAGTCCTGCACCGTGCCTGACACCGTGCAGTTGATCGTTGAAGTAGCGGGTTTGTGATGCCGCGCCCCGGCATTAGAAACAATCCGCCCGGCCGGCACGGCACCGCTGCGCAAGGCCCAGAGAAAAGACTCATACCACTCGTCTTGCTGGGCGTCGGGCTCAACCTCGGAAAGCGCACGGGCCACCCGTTTATAGGTGTCGTCCATGGTTTCATCGACAACCTCGCCGGCCTTCGACTTGAGGCGGTACTTCTTGTCCCAGATATCCATGGAGGCTTCCTGGAAGCCGATAGTTGAGACTTTGACCCGATTCATCTGCGCTGCACTTTTCATTGCGACGATTTGTCCCCTGATTTCGTAGGTTCCGCCCAACCCGAAGGCGCCCCGTTTATGTAAGGGCTCTCACCCCTGTCCAACCCCTTTTTCCGCAGACAATCGTTCCCTGTGACCTCGCGTTCCCCTCGGGACCCGTGGCCGATACGGCTATCTGTTGAAAATGGCTGGCACAAGATCTTGTGCCAACGTCGAATAGATTATGCTTCTGGGAATTTCCTGTCAAGGACTTCGAGGCTTCGCTGCTTTGCGTATAAAGGCTTTATAAACAATAACTTATAATTACTTCCGCCAGCTTCTGGTAAAAATAATTTAGCTGTCTACTCTGCGGTAAGCTTGCCCCCTGACCACTACATATTGTGTTCAGGCTACCCCCCGGTTAACCCCAGTTTTTCCACAGCTAATCCCCAAATCCGGCTCGCCAGAAGCTGAGCTGAGCCCGCTCGCAACAGGTAATGCCGTTAACCGGGAACTGAATCTTCCGGCCACGGTCCGACCCCCCGCACTGCCGCTGAACCGCTATGATTCGCGGCCTGAACCAATCAAATTTTGGGAAGCCTTTAACCATGTCGATGCTCCGTTTCTCGCGCTGCGCCGTTTTCGCCCTCACCGGCCTGCTGGCAGCCGCCAGCTGGGCCGCCCTGCCCATGCAGGTAGGCGACCAGAAAGTCCCCAGCCTGGCCCCGCTGGTCAGCGAAGTGTCACCCGCGGTGGTCAACATCGCGACCCAGGGAACGCGCGAGGCGCAGCCCAACCCGCTCATGCAGGACCCCTTCTTCCGCCGGTTTTTTGGCGTGCCTGAGCAACGTCAGCAGCGCCCGGTTCGCAGCGCGGGCTCCGGCGTCATCATTGATGCCGAGAAGGGCTACATCATCACCAATCACCATGTGGTGGAGAGCGCCGACAAAATTGAAGTGACCCTCATCGATGACCGGGTTGTGGAGGCCACCATCATCGGCTCAGACCCGGGCACCGATATTGCGGTCCTGCGGGTCGAGGACCCCAAGAACCTGACGGCGATGGCCTTGGGTAATTCCGAACGCATTCAGGTCGGTGATTTTGTGCTGGCCATTGGTAATCCCTTCGGCCTGCAGCACACGGTGACATCCGGCATCGTCAGCGCGCTGGGCCGGCAGGGCATCAGCCGTGACGGCTACGAGGACTTTATTCAGACCGACGCCTCAATCAACCCGGGTAATTCGGGCGGCGCCCTGGTCAACCTGAGTGGCGAACTCATCGGCGTGAACTCCGCTATTTTCAGCAACAGCGGCGGCAACATCGGCATCGGCTTTGCGATTCCAGTCAACATTGCCAAATCCATCATGGCCCAGCTCATTGAATTCGGTGAGGTGCGGCGTGGACTGCTCGGTGTACGCATCAGTGATTTTAATGCGGACACGGCCGAAGCCTATGGCCTGGACGCAGACGTGGAAGGTGCCCTGGTGGAAGAAGTCACTGAAAACTCTGCAGCGGAAGCTGCCGGGATTGAAGCCGGTGATGTCATCACCCAGGTCGATGGCGAAACCATTGCCAATGCCAATGATTTGCGCACCAACATCGGTCTGCGACGCAGCGGAGACCAGGTGAAGGTTGAGGCATTGCGGGACGGCAAGAACAAACGCTTTACCGCCACCCTGACCGAACTGAGTTCCACCGTGCAGATTTCTGCTGAAGACATTCACCCGGCCCTGGCCGGGGCTGAAATCGTTGATTTCGCCGAAGAAATCCCCGGACTGGGCAACGGCGGGGTGCGCATAGAAGGCGTGCAGCCCGGCAGCCCGGCAGCCATGCGCGGGCTTGAGGATGGCGACCTGATCGTCACCGTCAATCGGGAACGTGTACGTTCTACCGAGGAACTCAAGGCACGCGCCGAAGGTCAGGACGTGCTGGTCGTTGGTATCCGGCGTGGCAGCAGAAACCTGTTTCTGCAGGTCCGCTGATAAAACGGGCTATGCCTAAGGGCGCCCTAAACCGGTCCCCCGGCTCCATTTGCGTGCTGGGCGGGACCGGCTTCGTCGGTTCGCGGGTGGCAGCCCACCTGGCTGCCGCCGGCTATCAGCTGCGCCTGCCGACGCGTCATCCTGAGCGGGCACGTCATCTTAAGGTCCTGCCGAATGCGCGCCTGTTGCGTGCTGATGTGCATGACCCGGCTACGCTGGAGCAACTGCTGCGCGGCTGCGATGCCGCCGTGAACCTGGTGGGGATTCTCAACGAAAAAGGTTTTAACGGTGAGGGCTTCATGCACGCCCACGCGGAGCTGGCCCGCAAACTTGTGACGGCCTGTGAAGCTGCCGAGGTCGACAAACTGGTCCAGATCAGTGGACTGAAAGCCGATGCAAAGCAGGGCCCGAGTCACTACCTGCGCTCCAAAGGTATCGCCGAGCAGCATATTGCCGCGGCCGATAAACTTCGCTGGACCATTCTGCAGCCGTCAGTCATTTTTGGGCCCGGTGATTCCTTTTTGAATCGCTTCGGCGATTTGCTGGGCCTGATACCTTTGGCCATGCCACTGGCCTGCCCCAATGCTCGCTTTGCCCCGGTGCATGTGGATGATGTTGCGCTCGCGGTAGAGGCCGCCTTGAATGAACCCGCCACCGATGGCCGAACATTCGAAATTTGCGGACCGGAAATCTACAGCCTGAGAGAACTGGTGCAGATGATCAGCGAGGTCACGGGCAAAAAGCGCCTGATCATTGGCTTGCCGGATAGCCTGGCAAAACTGCAGGCCAGGATACTGGAACGCTTGCCGGGGAAACTTTTCACAATGGATAACTACCGGTCCCTGAGCGTAACCAGTATCTGCCGCAGCAATGGCTGCGAGGAACTGGGCATTCGGCCGCGTTCCCTTGAACTCAATCTGGCGGCTGCTCTTGGCTTAACGCGCGGAACGTAGCGCAATTCTCCGGCAATGGGGGCTGACTGACCTGGTCCAGAGCCAGGGCGGCAAGCTCTGCCGCGCGAGCCTGTGCATCCGTATCAGCCAGGCGCTGCGCAGCCGCGTAAAAAGCCGGCAGCTCGTCATCGTGGCGATTGAGCAGGACCGCAAAGGACGGCACAAACTGATCGTAAGCCGCCAGCGCCGCCAGGCTGGCGTTGTTTAGCCCCGGACCGAACCAGCCATCGAAATAGGGCGGACCCGGCCACTGGTCACGCAAAACCTGATAGTCATCCCGCAGAGACTGCAGTAGAACAGCCTTGGCTTGCAGTGTCGCATCAGGCTCGGCGTTTTCCAGATACAGGGCTGACAATTTTGCCCGGCTGCGCGTCAGAATTTGACGCACCTGCGCGCGACGGCTCAGCCAGCGTTCATAGTCACAGCGCGCAGCCCCTTCCTTGCGAGCTGACAGCCAAAGCCGCATGCCAGCCTGCTCAACGGCGCTGGCAAAGGATTCATTGAAGACGGTATCGCCGGGCAAATAAACCTGCTGATGAGCCAGCTCGTGAAAAAGAAGTCCAGCTAATCGATAGTTCTTCAATGCCAGCATGGGGCTTGTCAGGGGATCGGCGAAACGACCCAGGGTGGAATAGGCCGTCACCCCGCCGACATAAATATCATCACCCTGCTCGCGCAGTTTGCGAGCAAAGTCCTCGGCCGCAGCCTGCTTGAAATAGCCCCGGTAGCCCACACAACCCGCCACGGGAAAACACCAGACGCGGGGCTCCAGGGAAAAAACCGGCGCGGCCACCACATTCCAGACCACCGCATCCCGGTCGATAGCCGCGTACTGCTGATAGCTGCCGTTGTCGGGCAACGCCAGTTCGCCATGGGCAAAGGCCAAAGCGGCTTGCGCGTATTCCAGCTGATCGCGCGTACTGGCCGGTGTGGCCGGATCAGCCACCACTTGGGCCACCGGCTCGCGCTGGTCCATGAGCTCCAGGTGTCCCCGGGCGGCTTGCCAGTAATAGCCCAGCCCGCAGCCGGATAGAGCCCAGCAGCCAGAAACAGTCAGGGCCAGTTGATAGATACGGCGACGCATACCGAACATGGTTACAGGAAGACGCTTCGCGGCCAAGCGGGATTCACTAGAATGGAGCCATGCAGACTTATCTGGTTGGTGGCGCCGTGCGTGACCGTCTGCTCGGCGAAACTGCAGCCGAGCGGGACTGGGTTGTCGTGGGCGCCACGCCCGCGGAACTGGAAACGGCCGGCTATCGGCGAGTCGGGCGCAGCTTTCCCGTGTTCCTGCACCCGGACACCGGCGAGGAGTACGCCCTGGCGCGCACGGAACGCAAGACCGGTCCCGGCTATACCGGTTTCGATGTCTGCGCGGACCCGACGGTGACACTGGAAGAGGATCTGCAGCGGCGGGATCTCACCATCAACGCCATCGCTCAAGCCAAGGATGGCAGCCTGATCGACCCTTACGGCGGTCAGCGCGACATCGCCGACCGCGTACTGCGACATGTTTCGGATGCATTTCGGGAAGATCCGGTACGCATCCTTCGCCTGGCTCGTTTTGCAGCCCGTTTTCGTCCTTTCAACTTTCGTGTCGCGGACGAAACACAGGCACTCCTCAAGGCCATGGTAGCGGCCGGGGAAACATCAGCCCTGGTGCCGGAGCGCGTCTGGAAAGAAACTGACCGGGCGCTGGGCAGCGACCATCCCGAAGTTTTTTTTGAGGTACTGCGCGACTGCGGTGCATTGGCTGTCCTCTACCCGGAACTGGACAACTTGTATGGCGTGCCACAACCGCCCCGACACCACCCTGAGGTGGATACCGGCGTGCATGTGATGCTGGCCCTGCAGCAGGCCGCGCGCCTGGGCGCCAGCCGCGAGGTGCGCTTCGCGGTGCTGATGCATGACCTGGGCAAAGGCACCACGGCTCAGACAGACTGGCCCAGTCATCCTGATCACGAAAGGCGCAGCCTGGAACTGGTGCGGCTGGTATCCAAACGCCTGGGTGTGCCCCGACGCTATCGCGAGCTGGCCGAGCATGTTGCCCTGTATCACACGCTGTGCCACCGGGCTGAGGAGTTACGCCCCACTACTATCCTGAAACTGCTGGAGGGGGTAGACGCCTTGCGACGCCCCGAGATGTTTGACGAATTTCTGCTGGCCTGCGAAGCAGATGCCCGCGGCCGCACCGGCTTTGAGGAGCGGGCCTATCCGCAAGCAGAGCGTCTGCGTCGCGCTCGCGCCGCCGCGGCGGCAGTGCGGGTTGAACACCTTCCGAATCCGAATCTGCAAGGCCCGGCCGTGGGTGAAGCCCTGCGGCAAGCTCGTTGCGCCGCCATCGCCAGGCTTGGGGACTGATTCGGCAGCCGCGCCAGCGGCGCAGTTAACTCAGCTGGCGAGTCCGGAAAATCAGACAAAAAGCAGCACAATCACGGCCGCAAGGGCCAAGCGGTAAAACACAAAGGGCAGCATGCCGATTTTCTGAATCGCCACCAGGAACAACCGGATACACAGCCACGCGCTGAACGCTGCCACCACCAGCCCCAGCACAATCTCTGACCAGGGAACCGGGGCACTGCTCTGGGCCAGCTCTGCGAGTTCCAGCACCGAGGCGCCGGCAATAGCCGGTATCGACAGCAGGAAAGAAAAACGCGCGGCCGTCTGGCGATCCAGACCCAGGGCCAGCCCGGCGGTCATGGTGACACCGGACCGTGAGGTACCCGGTATCAGGGCAAACACCTGGGCCACACCAATCAGCAGGCCCACCTTAAGGCCGACAGCTGTGAGTCCGGCAATCTGATCGGTCCGCCGATCAGCAACCCACAGCAGCACCCCGAAAAAAGCCGTGGCAGCCGCAATCACCAGCGGTGAACGAAGCGTGGTAGAGACCAGATCTTCCAGCAGGAATCCTGCGGCAACCAGCGGCAGCGTCGCGGCCAGCAAAGTCCAGCCAAGCTGAGCTGCCTGAGCGTCGTGCTCTCGGCGAACAAGAGAAAAAGTCCACGCGCCAATGATCGTGATCAGCTCGTGACGAAAATAGAACACCACCGCCACCAGCGTGCCCAAATGCACGGCCACGTCAAAGGCCAGGCCCTGATCTGGCCAGCCCAGCAGGCGTGGCACGAGAATCAGGTGCGCGGAGCTGGATACAGGCAGGAATTCTGTCAATCCCTGAACCAGGGCCAGAATTATGGCTTGCAAACTATCCACGAAAACTCCGCTCCTTAGCCGGCGGCAACCCTAACCGAAGCATGACCTGACTCGCTACAACCGATGTCGCATATCACGGCCCACGGCGAGCGGCTCCGGCGCCAGCCCCCGGCTGAAAGCCAGCAGTTTGAATTTCTCGCCCATCTCACCGGGCAGCAATAGCTGCCGCAAAGCCGACGCCCGTCTGGCCTGTTGCGCAGGATCCGCATCGGGCGTTTCGTCCAGCACGCCATTGGCCAACAGAAAGTGCGCCTGCGTCGTATAAGCCGCCAGCTGAAGACCGGCATCGATCCCCGCCGCGGCGACTGCCGTGAAGTCGACCCAGGCGGTGATGTCCTGCAAGCCCGGCCAGAAAAAAGGGTCATCGTGGGCCCGCTGCCGATAGTGACAAATCAGACTGCCGTCGCGGCGATCAGGATGATAGTACTCGCGAGCCGGCAAGCCGTAATCAAAAAACAGCAGCAGCCCTCGCTCCAGAAGCTCCGCCAGACTGCGCACCCAGGCGGCCGCAGACGGGCAGAACTCTGAGCGGTAATCTGCCGGCCAGGCAGAGCCCGCGCTCAGCTGACAGCGACTGACCTGCTCTCGCAACTCGTCACCCGCCGGCCGCAATACCCACTCGAAGCCGGCCTCCCCGTCGGCCACTCCTCGTTCAGACAAGCCGGCTGCGGTGTGCTGGAAACAACTCACCGGCAAGGCGTCCAGCACTTCATTGGCCAGGATCACGCCACTGATCCCCGACGCAGGCAGCGCATCCAGCCACTGCACATTGAAATTGCTGAGCCGACCGGCCTGCCGGTCGCGCAATTCACCGCTGCGCTCAAGAATTTGATAGCTCACGGCAGGCCCGTCCATCGCCTTCAGGGCACAGAGCAAGTCGGCGGCCAGCTCGCCGGTACCGGCACCCAGCTCCAGGATGGTGTCGCCATCACGCAGGACAGGGGCGATGGCACGCGCCACGGCCTGGGCGAAATCGGCATTAAGTTCCGGCGCGGTGACGAAATCTCCCGCGGCGCCGAAAACCCGCGCGCCGCCGCTGTAATAACCCAGACCCGGGGCGTAAAGCGCCAGCTCCATGTAGTCGGCAAAACTCAGCCAGCCGCCGGCTGCATCGACACGGCGGCGAATCAGCTCACTTAGCGAGCGGCTGGCAGCCTGTGCCTGCTGACCAGGCTCGGGTAAATCAAATAACGAGGGCATGATGCATTGGCTTCGCTGGGCGGTTATCGTACCGGCCTTCGCGACGCAGGCTCGGATCGCACTTGATGGCAATGACTCAACACACACTCGCGGGCCGATGGGCCCTGATCACCGGGGCCGGCAAACGCATCGGCGCCACTATCTCGCGCACGCTCCATGGCGCGGGCGCCGGCGTGGCGATTCACTATCGCGGTTCGGCAGAGCCGGCTGAAGCCCTGGCAGCAGAACTCAATAGCCTGCGCACCGATTCCGCCATTACCGTGCGTGGTGACCTGCTGGTTGCCGAAGACCTCGACAGAATTGTCAGCGCAACTCTCGAGCAAACGGGCCGGCTGGATATCCTGGTTAACAACGCCTCGACTTTTTATCCCACGCCTCTGGACGAGATCACCGCGGAGCACTGGGAAGACCTGATGGGAACCAATCTCAAGGCGCCCCTGTTTCTGAGCAAGGCCGCGGCACCGCAACTGGCCGCTAATAACGGCTGCATTGTGAATATTGTCGACATTCATGCCACGCGGCCCCTCAAACATCACACCATTTACGGTCCGGCCAAAGCAGCGCTGGCCATGTTGACCCGCACCCTGGCGCGGGACCTGGCCCCGTCGGTGCGCGTCAACGGCGTCTCGCCGGGCGCCATTCTCTGGCCGGAGGATGGCATGACAGACAAGACCCGGGACAGCATCCTGAAGCAGATTCCCCTGCGCCGGGCCGGCGAGCCCCAGGATATAGCCGACTGCGTGCTCTACCTGGTCCGGGACGCACACTATGTGACCGGCCAGATCGTCGCCGTGGACGGCGGCCGCAGTATCGGCTGGTAAATCAGACCACCGGATCCAGGGGCAGCATCACGCGCTCCATGGGCTCATCCCGCCCGGAAAATTCAGCCCACAAGTCAGCGATGCTTGCACCCAGCACCGGGTGGCGAAGCGACGGCGCCAGATCAGCCAGAGGGCGCAGCACAAAGGCAAACCGGGTGATGTCATCGCGGGGCACACGCACGGGTCGCTCCGGCATGATCAGGTCACCGTAAAGCAATAAATCCAGATCAAGGGTCCGCGGCGAGAAGGACTCGGCGCTCCGCACGCGGCCCGCCAGAGCGTGCAACTCTTCCAGCTGCGCCACCACCGCGGCCGGAGGCAGCTCGCTGGCAAAGGCAAACACACAGTTTAGAAAATCATCGCCGCTGAATCCCACAGCCGCGTTTTTGTACACCGGGGATACGCGCAGGCTGCCGAAACGCCGGCTCAGTTCCCGGGCCGCCAGCTGAAGATTTTCCTCGGGTTCAATATTGCTGCCGGCGCTGACATAAACGGCGACCGGCGCGTTACTCATCAACGGCTGCCGCGTTCGATCTGAATGCCCACATCGCGTGAGCCGCGAATGGCATAGGGCTTATGGATGGTTACCTTGACCCACGGCACAGAGAATTCGTCCCGGATGATCCCGGCAATTTCTTCGGCCATGGTTTCTATGAGCTGAAAGCGCGACGCCTCCACAAAGGCAATGATCCGCTTGGTAACAGCCTTGTAATCCAGCGTTGCATCGATATGGTCTTTGGCTGCGGCAGCGGCCACGTCACCCGCCATCTCCAGGTCGATACTCACCACCTGGGGTACCGCCCGCTCCCAGTCCCAGATTCCGACCACAGCCGGAATGCGCAGGTCCGTCAGAAAAATCGTATCCAAATCCCTTCCTTTTAACCCAGGGCGCCCAGTTCCCAGCGAGGTCTGGCCTGTATCGACAGGCTGGGCGTCGCGCCGGCGGCCAGCCGCAGCGCACCCGTCAGGGCCACCATGGCAGCATTGTCCGTGCAGAACGCGCTGCGAGGATAGTAGACGCGCGCACCGCGGGCATCCAAGGCCAGATGCAACTGCTCGCGCAGAGACTGATTGGCGCCCACTCCCCCGGCAATAATCAGGCGCGGGTGGCCGGTGTGCTCGATAGCCCGCAGGCTCTTTGCCACCAGGGTGTCGACCACCGCCGCCTGAAATGAGGCTGCCAGGTCAGCCCGATCCGCCGCCCCCGGTCCGCCCTGTTTTTCCAGCTCGCGCACCTGCAACATGACCGCCGTCTTAAGGCCACTGAAACTAAAATCCAGCCCCGGACGCTTAAGCATGGGACGCGGCAGAGAAAAACGCCCGGGGTCGCCCTCTTCAGCCAGCCGGGCCAGAGCCGGTCCGCCCGGATAGGGCAGATCAAGCAGCTTGGCCGTCTTGTCGAAAGCCTCACCGGCCGCATCATCCAGAGTCTGACCCAGAACCTCATAGACGCCGAAAGCGCGAACATCCACCAGCAGGGTATGACCGCCGGAAACCAGCAGGGCAACGAAGGGAAAATCCGGCGGCTCTGCTTCGAGCAAGGGCGCCAGCAAATGGGCCTCCATATGATGGACACCCAGGGCCGGCACGCCCCAGGCCATGGCCAGCCCCATGCCAGTCGTCGCCCCCACCAGCAAGGCACCGATCAGACCCGGGCCCGCGGTGTAAGCCACGGCACCCAGCTCGGGGCCGGACAGACCGGCCTGCGCCAGCACCTTTTCTGTCAACGGCAACAGGCGCCGCAGGTGATCCCGGGATGCCAGCTCCGGCACGACTCCGCCATACGGGGCGTGCAGCTCTATCTGGCTGTAAACCGCATGAGCCAGCAGGCCCCGCTCCGGGTCATAGACGGCGGCCGCCGTCTCGTCGCAGCTGGATTCGATCCCCAGCACCGGGGCTGTCAATTTGTTCAGGTTTTTTTGCAATTCCATGTTTCAGCGGCTATATTTCGCGGCCCATCCGGCGCTCAGGCCGGTTTTTTGGTTCCGAGGAATAACACATTGCCTAGCGTTCGCGTAAAAGAGAACGAGAATTTTGACGCCGCCCTGCGACGTTTCAAGCGCTCCTGCGAAAAAGCCGGCGTCCTGACGGAAGTTCGTCGTCGGGAGTTCTACGAGAAGCCTACCCAGGAACGCAAGCGCAAGAAGGCCGCCGCCGTGAAACGGCAGGCCAAGCGGGTAGCCCGCGACACCAACCTGCGCCGGCGCCTGTACTAGCGTTAGTCTCTGGCCAGTCATGGCCCTGAAAGAACAACTCCAGCAAGACGTTAAGACGGCGCTGCGCGCCGGACTGAAAGAACAGGTGCAAACCCTGCGCATGCTGCTGGCCGCGATCCAGCAGCATGAAGTTGATTCGCGCGCCGACATCAGTGATACCGACGCCCTGCGCATCCTTGAAAAACTCGTCAAACAACGGCGCGAATCGGCAGAGCAATACACCAAAGCCGAGCGGCCGGAACTCGCCGAGAAAGAACTGCAGGAAGCCGACATGCTGCGAGCTTACCTGCCCGAGCCCCTGGATGATGCGGCCCTGGACCAGCTGATTATCGATGCCCTGGCTGAAACCGGTGCCAGCAGCCCCAAGGATATGGGCAAAGTCATGAACCTGCTGCGCGCCAAGGTGCAGGGCCGCGCCGATATGTCGCAGGTCAGCAAGCTCGTCAAAACCCGGCTTCTCGGCTGAGCCACACCCCGCGCGGCAGCGCGGTGCTAAACTGACAGTTAGTGCTGCATCGAGCGGCACGGATAAAAAGAACGCAGTGGCTGGCCGGATACCCCAGGACTTTATAGACGAACTCGTCGCCCGCGCAGATATTGCCGAGGTGGTTGGTATGCGCGTGCAACTGAAAAAGGCCGGACGCGAGTACAAGGCCTGCTGCCCTTTTCACTCCGAGAAAACCCCGTCATTCACTGTCAGCCCGGATAAGGGCTTTTATCACTGCTTCGGCTGTGGCGCGCACGGAACGGCCCTGGGTTTCCTGATGGAGTTCGATCGACTGGAGTTCGTCGATGCCATCGAGGAACTGGCGCAGCATCTGGGTCTTGATGTCCCGCGTGAAGACAGTGGCGGCAGTCATTCACCTGTCGCCCCTGTTTTCGAAATCCTCAGCAGCGCCGCCAAGCTTTACCAACAAGCTCTGCGTGAGCATCCCGAGGCCGTGGCTTACCTGAAAAAACGCGGCATAGCCGGAGACACAGCACGAGACTTCGGTATTGGCTATGCCCCGGCCGGCTGGGATTTCCTGCTGCGCGCACTGGGGGATTCCGAGACCGCACGACGCGAACTGCAGTCCGCCGGACTCATCGCAACCCGCGAAAGTGGCGGTTTTTACGACCGCTTTCGTGATCGCATCATGTTTCCCATTCGTGATGCCCGAGGGCGCACGGTGGCCTTTGGCGGACGCGTCATGGGCAACGATGAACCCAAGTATCTGAATTCCCCGGAAACCGCCGTTTTTCA
>JBPCXH010000170.1:0-3736 GCA_051008735.1 Gammaproteobacteria bacterium
TTGCCTTATGTGCTGGCTCTCGCGCAGCGCGGCTACCCCGAGGCTTTGCTGAAAGACGATGGCTTGCGTGATGGATTGAATGTGCACTGTGGTCAGGTGACGCACCCTGCTGTCGCGGACGCTCTTGACCAGGCGTATGTGCCGCCGGTGGATGCGCTGCGAGTCTAGGGGTTTGCGCCGGCGGATCTGCGCATTGGGCGGTGTGGGCGGCATTGTTCTGTTGCTGGGCCTGCTGCTGGGTGGCTGTACCCAAACAGGGCTTAATCCGAGTGAGCCTGTGCCGGCAGTTCACTGGACTGATGCAACGTCCATACCGGCGGAAAGCCCTGTTCCCGTGATGCAGCCCGCAGACACCGCCTTGGCCGCCCGGGCTGCGTCGCGTGACGGGCCGGGTGGCTACCAACGCACCCGCGTGCCGCCGGGTTTCCTGGTGCTGATGCTGGGAGTGCCCCTGTTGATTCTGTTGCTCTGAGCTGAATTCTTGTTCTGAATGGCATTACTTAACATAAGCTGAAATCAGTCAGAGGCGCTGGTGTATTTCGTGAGCGGATTAACGGCCCGCGCTGACGATTCGCAATAGATTAAGTACATAACCAAGATCAGTGAGTTGTTCATGAAGCGTCCATGGCAGAATTTCCTTAAGCGCCGATTCGAGAAGGCAGCGGCCAACGGGAAAGGCAGTAATAAGTATCAGGCTGTCGAAATCAAAACTGGCCTCATTGCCTGTGTGTCGGCCGAGCGATTACGAGGCCGGCGGTTTTTAGTTGCTCGGGCGCCGGAACTGCCCCTGCAGGCTTGTGACCAGCGTCACTGCAGCTGTACCTATCAGCACCGAGCCGATCGGCGCCAGGGGCCGCGGCGGGATGCCGACATGGGATTAGGCGGCTTCGATCGGCCCAACGACCGGCGGGCTCGGAAGTCTCGCCGAGCCGAGGACGCGCCCCGGGCGGCGCAGCAATCAACCAGCTACTTTGATTACGCGAGCTCCAGTGAGCCCGACTCAGACTGCGCTGCTCAGGAATTGACTGAAACCCTGACGACAAAGTCCTGAACTCGCGCAGCAGCGAAGAGTCTGCCAAGCATGGCTTTAAGTTAACGTGCTTAAGTCACTGATTTGCCCCTCGGGTTATTTGTCATAATTCTAAAAATGGACTTTGTGCCAATATTGGGCGATTATTCACCCGTAGAGCCAATCCCGATGACGAATCGATAAGGACTGGCGTTAGAAAAAAATCGTGAATAGGAAGTCTGGCGCCTGGCGCCGTTAAAGGGGAATTCCTGATGAACTTACGCTCTATTGCAGGTGCTTTTGTACTTGCTTCCACCATCGCGGCACCAGTGCAGGCGGTATCGATTTACGGCACTGCAGCTGACCTGACAGGCTCACGTACCAGCACCGGTGGCGGCGCGGGTGGCCTGACGGGCATCGGTAACTGGTCTACTGACTTTGACGTCGCCTGGGTCATCGTCGGCAACGGCGATGGCACATACGATTATGAATACACATTTTCCGGCTTCGGTGACCCGAACAAGGATATTTCGCACGTTGTGATCGATCTGACTGACGATTGTTTAAGTGATCCCTTGTGCGTGACCGGCGCAACTATGGATGGCGAGTCCATCGATAGTGAGAATATAGAATTCGGTGATTTTGATGGAATCACGGGTGCCGTGAAACTCGATGCGGAAGAGGGATCTGTCTATGCCTTCACATCGAACCGCGCCCCGGTCTGGGGTCACCTCGCGCTGAAAGACGGTGGCGGTAGCAATACCTGTGCCGACTATTCTGCCGATGGCATTTACGTTTGCAGCAATCAGTTGCTGGGTATTGGCGATGACGATGATTCGATCAACTACATCGCTCGTCCGAATGGTGTTGGTGTCGTGCCGGTGCCTGCCGCCGTCTGGCTGTTTGGTTCTGCCCTTGGCCTGCTAGGCTGGGTAAGACGCCGCGGCTGAATTCGCCATTACGCCTAATAGAAAAAAACCGGCTTTTATAGCCGGTTTTTTTTGGCCATGGGAGGCGCCTGAAAGCCTTATGTTAACGGAGCTTAGCTGTTTCGAAACAAATTCCCTGTAGACTATCGACCAGCTAAACGCGCCAGAGAGCGCTGCCGGTCGAGGCTGAGCCGGTCTTGGGGAAGACAACTACTATGAAGACATTGCAATCGCTGTCCCGCCTGCTGTTCATCGCCTGTTTTGGTCTGATTCTCGCTGCCTGTGGGGGCGGTGGTGGCGGTGGTGGTGGCGCTGCACCGGGTGTTCAGACCGGATCCGTGGGTTTGGTCCTGACGGACAACCCGACGGATTATTACGATGAGATCCTGGTGACCATCTCCTGCGTCCGTCTGCTTGGCGATGACGGGCAGGTGACTATCTTTCAGGGAGAGGAAACCTTTGACCTGCTGAAACTGCGTGAGGTCACCGAGCTCTTCGCGGTCAATGACCGTGTACCTGCCGGCACCTACAGCAAAATTCGTCTGTGCGTGGAAGATGTTGAGCTGATTGAAATAGATGATCAGGGCAACAAGACATCCAGCCAGGTCAGAAAACTGCTGGGCAACGGTAAGTTGGATTTGAATCCGCGCGGTAGCTTCGAGGTCCGCCCGGGTGAAACTCTGCTCATCCAGGCTGACTGGGATGCCGAGAAGTCCATCAAGTTCAACGGCCAGCCGCCAAACAATGTATCCCTGCGCCCGGTGGTTTTTGTCGACATCGTGGGTGTCGATATTCCCGATCTCGACAAACTGTTACGTCTGCATGGCGTTATTAAGGAAATCAATCGTGATTTAGAGTTGTTTCTGCTGTGCGGCACGCACTTTGGTGATGACGACGAAGTCAGTATCGATTTCGGTGATCGCGGCGGTTGTGTGAACGTCTCCGTCAGAGATGGCACATCTATCTTCAGCGAGGCGGGCCAGCCCGTCACCCTGGATGATGTTGAAGTGGGTGATCAAGCCACGGTTTTCGGTCGGGTTTTGCGGCCGGAACTTTTCGATTCGGGCTTTGTGTCACCCGCCGGCGATCTGTTTGGAACGGATGAAATCGAAGCAGACTATCAGCCGCGAATTACTGTGGCTGCTGTTCTGGTGGAGCTGGGCCCTAAAGGCACTTTTGCTCGCTTAAAAGGGACTGCAAAGGGCGGGCTGGATAGCGCGGATCAGTTTCCCTTTGAACTGGATCCTGGCCAGGGATTCGCCGATATGACGAGTCTGCCGGTGCAGTATTTCGGTGGGGATCTGCCACCCGGTACCCGTCTTGTTGATGCAGAAGGTAATCGGGCCAGTACGGACGATATCGTGGACGGCGTGCGCGCTCTGGTGCGCGGCGTGATAAGCCTCGACCCGAACCTGATTAGTGCGTCACTGATCATGCTGGAATCTGCCGTCTCGGGTGAGGAGAAATTGGCAGGGTTAATCCTCGCCGTGGAAACTGACGGCAGTGGCTTGCGCCTGTTGCCCGATGACGCCAGTGCAGAGCGTTGCGTGCGGGCCAGTTTTGAGACGGAAAGCTTCCTGATCAGTAAGGATGAAGACGGCAATTTGAGCACCGAGCGAGTGCCGCTGACTCCCGCGCTGGAAAACCTGATGGCGGATATATTCGGCACAGAAGCCGTGGACGGCTGCTTTGATGCCGCAACCATTATTGCCTTCGACGAACCCTTGCCGGAATTTTGACGAGGCTTTGCCCGCGCTGCTTACCAGCGATACAGCGGCGCCGTAAAACCGGCGGGGAA
>JBPCXH010000171.1:0-4959 GCA_051008735.1 Gammaproteobacteria bacterium
TTTGAGTCTCCGGAAGACATTCTGAACGTCAGCGGTATCGGCGTGCAGATACTGGATGCTAACCGGGGCAACATTCAGGCCCAACCACTGATGCCCTGAGCCTGTCGGCAGGCGGGTCCGCATGGGGGGACTCGCCTGTCGACCAGCATCGGTTGGCATGATTCGATAGAATTCCCGGCTTCTGGGATTCTGGAGTACCCATGTCTACCAAGGTTCGTACGGCCGTTTTTCCTGTCGCGGGTCGAGGCACCCGCTTTTTGCCCGCTACCAAGGCGGTGCCTAAAGAGCTCCTGCCTATTGTTGACCGGCCATTGATTCAATATGCCGTTGAAGAGGCCCGGCAGGCCGGCGCTACACGACTGGTTTTTATTACCCACAGCAGCAAGCGCGCCATCGAAGATCATTTCGATGCAGATCCTGAACTTGAGCGGGCCCTGATCGAATCCGGCAAAACCGAGTTGTTGGAAAGCCTGAGAGGCCTGCTGCCCAAAGACGCCAGCTGCGCGTATGTGCGCCAGGCTGAGCCCCTGGGGCTGGGACACGCCGTATTATGCGCGTTGCCCGTCGTGGGTGACGAACCCTTCTTTGTCCATTTGCCTGATGACCTGATTCGGGCGGATAACGGCTGCCTGGCGCAAATGGCAGCCGAATTTGCCGGACACGGTGACAGCCTGATCGCGGTCGAGGAGGTGCCTCGCGAAAAAACGGGCAGCTACGGTATTGTGGCTGTCGATGATGAGCTAAGGCTGCGGCAGATTGTAGAGAAGCCGGCCCCCGATCAGGCGCCATCGACGCTGGCCGTGGTCGGGCGCTATTTGCTGACGCCCCGGGTATTTGCCAAACTGCAGACCACAGGCCGGGGTGCCGGTGGTGAGATCCAGTTGACCGATGCCATAGCTGACCTGCTTAGTGAGCAGACTGTCCGCGCCTATCGGTTTGCCGGGACTCGCTATGATTGCGGCAATAAACTGGGTTACGTGCAGGCGAATATTGACTATGCTCTGGCCGATCCAGAGTTGGCTGCCGGACTGCGAGGCTTGCCCGGAACTTGAACATCAGGCCAGGAGTTTCACTAATGTCACATTGCTCAAGGCGCCCCTTGGTCCTTTGTATCGCCCTGTTGGGCCTGGTGGCAGCCTCACCCACAATGGCTGATGACAAGGCCCGCAAGGCACAGCAGCGCAACCTGGACAATCTGTGTGAAGCGGCCCGGGTGTCCGAGATCGACAGAGTCAGGGATGAACTCGTTGCAGAGTGTGTCGCCGCCGAAGAGGGGACCCAGCCCGACTGTATGCGTATGCATCGTAATCACGGTGCACGTAGCGGAAATCGGGCGGCCTTGTACTATGACTTGCCGGCCTGTGAAGAGGCCACAGCCTTCCGTCGGAGTACCCGCGCGGCTAAATAGCAATGAGGGATACAGCGAGCCAGACGCACACGGCCTGTGAAGAGTGTGACCTTTTAATTGCCGTGCCGGCCGTCGCGGAAGGGGAGCGGGCCGAATGCCCTCGCTGCGGTCATACGCTGACCCAGCGAGCCAGGCAGGGTTTCGAGCGCTCACTGTCCTTCGCATTGGCCGCCTGCGTTTTCTTTGCCTTATCACTCGCCTTTCCCTTCCTGACGCTTTCCAATGGCGGCATTGAGAACGTCATGACCCTGTTGGAGGCTTCGGTCGCCATCTGGCGCGAGCAGGATCCGGTATTGGCCGCGATTGTATTCGTGGCCATTATTGCTTTACCCATCGCTCTGATCGGGACCATTATTGCTTTGGTCACACCGCTGGTCCTGAATAAGCAAGTGTCGTGGCTGCCCGGAGTGGGCAAGGTCATGTTTTTTCTGAATGACTGGGCGATGGTCGAAGTTTTTGTAATTGGAGTAATCGTCAGTCTGGTGAAAATCGCCAAATTAGCCACGGTTATTCTCGGTCTATCCTTCTGGGCTTATATCTTGTTTGCCATCTGTTTGACCGCATCCCTGTCGGGTCTGGATCGCCTGCAGGTCTGGAAAGCCATCGACGCGGCCACGCCATGAGCTATCCGGCAAACACCGCCGCCGCCCAGGGGCTGGCCTTGTGCCATGTCTGCGGCCACCTCGATAAAGTCGAGCTGCATGAATGCGGTCGGTGTGGTGGTGGTCTGCATCTTCGCAAGACAGATAGCCTGCAACGTACGCTGGCACTTTTAATTACTGCGGTGATTCTTTACATACCTGCCAACGTGCTGCCCATAATGAACACGGTGCAGTTGGGTAAGGGGGAACCTGCCACCATAATCGGCGGCGTAGTGCTGTTGATAAAATTGAATTCTTATCCAATTGCGGCGGTGATTTTTATTGCCAGCGTCATGGTGCCCGTGGCAAAGCTCACCGCTTTGTTTTACCTCGTCTGGAACGGGTACCGAAAGGAACCTGCCAGCGGCATTCAATGCACGAAAATTTACCGCCTGACCGAGCTGGTCGGTAAATGGAGCATGGTGGATGTATTTGTGGTCGCGATCCTGGTGGCGCTGATTCACCTGACGGGATTGCTGGTCATTCTGCCGGGGCCGGCAGCGGTAGCCTTTGCCGGGGTAGTTGTGTCTACAATGCTTGCGGCTCACGCCTTTGATACCCGGCTGATCTGGGATCGGATGAAGGAAGAAAATGACTGAAGTGACAGCAACTGTGAAACCTGGCCGCAAAGTGCCGGTCATCTGGCTGGTCCCAATCGTGGCGGCACTGCTGGGGATCTGGGTGGTTGTTTACAACTACATGAATCAGGGCCCCACCATTACCATTAGCTTAAGCACGGCTGAAGGCATTGCGCCAGGCAAGACCAAGATCAAGGCGCTGAACGTCGAGTTGGGCGTTGTGGGTACCGTCGAACTGGGCGAGGATCTGCAGGAAGTTATCGTTACCGCCGAGTTGGAGAATTTCGCACGTCCCCTGTTGACTGAAGATGCCCAGTTTTGGGTGGTTCGGCCGCGGATAGGTCCAGGTGGAATCTCTGGCCTGGGTACTATTCTCTCAGGTGGCTATATTAAGCTTGAGGCGGGGACCGGGAAGGTGGGCCGCAAAAAGTTTACCGGTCTGGATAATCCGCCGATTACGCCGGCGGGTTCACCGGGTCTGCAGGTTTATCTGAAGAGCCAGCGAGCCGGGTCAGTTAGCGCGGGCGATCCTGTACTGTTTCGCGGCTATCGCGTGGGTGCGGTGGAGACCACAGAATTTGACGCCACCGATGAGTCTGTCCGGTATAGCCTCTTTATCGAGCAGCCCTATGATGCGCTGGTCTCCAAGAACACGCGCTTCTGGAACGCCAGCGGCATCAATTTGAAAGTCGGGGCCGCGGGCGTTGATTTGCGCCTCGGGTCGCTGCAGACCCTGCTGGTCGGTGGGGTAACCTTTGATTTGCCCGATGGCGTCATAGCAGGCGAGAAAGCAGAAGACGGCGAGAGCTTCACCCTGTTCGCCAATCTCGATGCCGTCAATCGCAAGAGCTATAGCAACTATGTCGACTATGTGGTGTCTTTCAAACAATCCGTCAGAGGCTTATCGCCCGGTGCCCCCGTGGAGTATCGGGGTATTACCATCGGATCGGTTCAGCGCTTGATGATTGCAGAGTTGGCTGAGGATAAAATTAAAGGGGAGGGTGACCCGATCCCGGTGCTGATTCGAATTGAGCCGGCGCGGCTGGGCTTACCTGATGTGCCGGCCACTGTGGATACGATTAAGCAGTCGGTAGTCGCGGGTCTCCAGCAAGGACTACGGGCAACACTGAAGTCGGGCAATCTGCTGACCGGCGCATCTGTCGTAGCCATTGAGTTTTTCCCGGATCAGGAATCGACTGAATTGGGGAGTTTTGCCGGTTATCCGGAGATTCCAACCTTGTCAGGCGGCGTTGCCCGGCTTGAACAGCAGCTGAATCAGTTGCTGGCCAAGTTGAATGCCCTGCCACTTGAGCCTGCTGTGCAGAACCTGAACGCGACCCTGGTCTCCTTACGGAGCACACTGGATTCGGTCGATGGCCTGGTAAGCAGTGATTCAACGCAGGCATTACCGGCTTCGATTGACGCGACATTGCGGGAACTCAACGCTACGCTGGATGGCTTCTCACCGGATTCGCAAAATGGACAGCGAATCACCCGGTCATTGTCAGATCTGAATGAGACCCTGCGAAATCTTGAGTCGCTGACACGGACGTTGTCCGCGAAACCCAATTCGATCATCTTCGCGCCGCCGGTATCGGAAGACCCCGTGCCGCAGAGGAAACAATAGTGATGAAGAATCTGCTGCTGCTTATATTGGCCGGACTGCTGGTTGCCTGCTCAGGCGGTTCCAAGGTGCCGGAACCGACGTACTATCTTCTGCGTGCGGACTCAGGCCTCCAGAGCGGGGCTCAAACAGTACCCGTGAGTATTGGTCTGGGTCGGGTTTCCATCGCCGATTACCTGGCACAGGACGGTATTGTTGTTGCCACAGGTGACGGCCAGATTCGCCCGGCTCGCCAACATTTGTGGGCCGAGCCCCTGGATAACTCGGTGCGGTTGTATTTAAGGGATGCTGTTGCCACGCAACTCGGGCAGTCGATCTCTGCTGATATGGCGGACCGTCAGTCCTGGCAGTACCGCATTGATGTGCGTATCGACGAATGGCACGGTGCTTTAACGGGCGAAGCGCAAATTGTGGCGGAATGGACGCTTTTGGATGTGCCGGCAGGCAAGACACTTTCGAAACGACGTTTTACGCGCTCTGGCGCTTTGGCCGCGGATGGTTACGATGCGCTGGTTGCCGAGCAGACTCAGTTGCTGAATGCGCTGGCCGCCGATATCGCCGGCAATCTCCCGCGCTAGGGTAACCAGCCACCCACGGCCTGCAGCGGGTCCGCGCGAGTCGGGTAATGCACCCAAGCTGCGAGGGCGGTGCGGGCCGCACTGATAGTGGCGCCTGGAATCTGACCCGAGCCTGTCCAGGCGGTCCCGT
>JBPCXH010000172.1:0-3699 GCA_051008735.1 Gammaproteobacteria bacterium
CTGCCACCGCAGGCGTCCACCCGCATCATGCCGGAGAACTGGACACAAACACGCTTGCTGAGCTGGCCGATCTGGCGCAGACGGATGGAATTGTCGCGGTGGGTGAATGCGGCCTGGATTACTTCCGTAATTTTTCGGATCCCCAGGATCAGCGCCGAGCCTTCACGGCCCAATTGGAAATCGGTGTAAAAACAGGCAAACCGGTTTTTCTGCACCAGCGTGATGCGCATGCGGATTTCACTGCCATACTGCGAGAGCACATAGGCGATCTGAACGGGGGTGTGGCGCATTGTTTTACCGGCAACGTTGACGAATTACAGACTTACCTTGAACTGGGTCTGTATATCGGCATTACCGGCTGGATTTGCGATGAACGCCGGGGCCACGCGCTACAGGCGGCAGTGCGTGAGCTGCCCCTGGATCGAGTCATGGTGGAAACGGATGCACCGTACCTGGTGCCCCGGGATCTGCCGGAACCACCGCGGGGCCGGCGCAACGAGCCGGCGTTTTTACCTCATATTGTGCGCGCAACAGCAGCCTGCATGGACTGTAATCCGGCTGAACTGGCCAGAGCTGCGACGAGCAATAGCGAACGCTTTTTCGGTTTGGCCTAATCGCTCATCAGGCGGCCCACCTGGGCCGAAACTGCCTCGCTGCGCAAACGATCCCACGCATCCCGCAGTCCAGGCACCTCGGTGTCCGACACCCCGGCGCCCAGTTCTTCAACATAGTCGTCCGCCTTCACAACGTGCTCAGGCATTCCCTTGGTAAAAAGAGCCCGACTGGTAAAAGCAACGATACCTTTTACCCGGACATCGGGTAGCAGGCGCTTAACCACCGCAACCCGATCATGCAGGGCATGCTGGGGATTGGCGAAGGTAAAGCGCCGTTTCTCGGCAAGCACCGTCCAATCCTGCATTGTATTGCTACCAAATACATGGCCCTCTACGTCCCGCAGGTCCAGCAGCACTACGCCTTCCGGAGTCAGCAAGACATAGTCCAGATGCATCTGCCCGCCTTCGCCATCAGGCACCACAATATCAGTCAGAATATCCAGGCAGGCCCGGCGCAAACGTGCCGACAAACTGCCTCGCCGTCGCGCACGTTGCAAGAGCAACAGGACCAGCAACAACAACAAGGCGCCACCGACCAGAGCCAGGATCAAAGGGTCATCAAGCAGCGCCTGAATTGTCATCGCATCAGGCACGCCCGGCCCTCATCAAAGCCGTCTGCCAAGAGCATCAAGATCTGCATCAATGGTCTCGAAGTGAGACGGCCAATCCAGGATTTCAGCCAGGTCTGGCGGAGGTTCAACCTGGATGCCCAGCAGGGGCTCAACAATGGTGTCGAACTTTGCCGCGTGCGCGGTTGAAACAACAGCCCACTGGCGGCCGCGCCTTTCTGACTCAGGCAGTTCCCGATAGACATGCAGACCGGTCGCTGTGTGCGGACAACAGGCCAGCCCGTGGCGCGCATACTCGCTCTTGATGGTGGCGCGGATCGTCTCATCGTCCACCGGATAAGCGGTGATTTCCCGGCCCACAGACTCGGCATCCTCGCCCACCAGGGCGCGCAGGCGTTCCATGTTACTGGGGTTGCCCACGTCCATGGCCGAGGCCAGTGTCGCCACACTGGGACGCGGTGCCCAGTCACCGGAGGCAAGAAAATCGGGAATTGTCCGATTCGCGTTGGTGGCAAACACGATGCGGTCAATAGGCATGCCCATGCGGCGAGCCCAGACACAGGCAAAGCCGTTACCCAGGTTGCCCGTCGGCACAATAAAACTGATGGCTTCACCTGTCTGGCGCCAGTGTTCCAGACTTGCCTTGGCGTAATAAGCCGCCTGCGGCAACAGCCGACCGACGTTGATACTGTTGGCAGAGCATAAATTGTGCTGGGCGCTGAGTACTTTGTCGGCGAAAGCGGCTTTGACCAGCCGCTGGCAGTCATCAAATTCGCCACGCACAGCAAGGGAGACAACGTTGTCACCCCAGCAGGTCAACTGATGCTGCTGACGCGGAGAGACCCTGCCCTCGGGAAACAGAACCACCACGCGCAAGCCCGGGCGTCGATGGAAAGCCGCGGCCACCGCACCACCGGTATCGCCAGAGGTGGCGACCAGAATTGTCACGGGCGCTTGGGCGAATTCACCTGCCTCGACAATTCTGGTCATGGTGGCGGCAAGAAAACGGGCGCCCACATCTTTGAAAGCCGCGGTCGGACCGTGAAAAATTTCCAGCATGGCCAGCGGCATGTCGCCGTTCTCTACAGGCGCAAGAGGCACTGGGAAATTTAAGGCATCGTGACAAATGCCACCCAGGGCATCCGCCAGGGTCGAGCCCTGAAAAAACGGGGCGAGAAAAAGCTCCGCGATGTCGGCAAATTTGTCCCGGCCGCTAAAGTCAGCCGGTTGAAAACGGGGCAGTGACGCAGGCACATACAGACCCCCGTCCGGGGCCGTGCCGCTCATGATGGCCGTTTCGATACCAACGGCCGGACCTTGTCGGGTGCTCAGAAATTCCATGGATCAGCGACTTGCCCCGAGATAAGTTGCCAGGCGCAGTAGGTCGGCAAAAACACCGGCGGCTGTGACGGCAGGCCCCGCGCCGGGACCCTGCACCACCAGCGGATTGTCACTGTAACGCCGGGATACGTAGCGCACTATATTGTCGGTCAGATTCATCCGCGCAAAGGGATGATCCTTCGGCAAGGCCTCCAGGCTAACCGTCGCGCCGTCCTGCGCATTCAACCGACCGACATAGCGCAACACCTGACCGGCGTCATGAGCGGCCTGCCAGCGCGCCTGCATGGCTTCATCAAAGGCGGGCAAGCCGGCCAGGAAGCCATCGATACTTTCGCCGTCCAGACCAGCCGGCACCAGACTTTCCACCTCAAGATCATTCAGCTCCAGCCGCAGGCCCATTTCGCGCGCCAGAATGATGACCTTGCGCGCCACATCCATGCCAGACAGATCATCACGCGGGTCCGGTTCTGTATAGCCACTGTCTCGGGCCTGGCGAACGATAGCCGAGAAAGGCTGGCTGCCGTCATAGACGTTAAACAGGTAAGCCAGCGTGCCAGAGAAGATGCCTTCTATGTTGAGGATCTCATCGCCCGTCTGACGCAGATCACGCAAGGTGTCGATGATCGGCAGCGCGGCACCCACAGTCGTTTCATAAAGAAAATGCGCGTTATGCCGCCGCCGCTCAGCGTGGATCGCATCGTAGTAAGCCAGGTCGCCACTCGGCGCTTTCTTGTTAGGCGTCACCACGTGCATGCCGCGAGTGAACCAGCCTTGATAACGCTCAGCCACCTCATTGCTGGCACTGCAGTCCACCATCACGGCATGGGGCAAATGATCGGCATCCACGTGGGCAGCAAAGCGCTCCCAGTCCAATGGCTCGGCGGCCCGTTCAAACTCCGCCTGCCAATTCGCCAATGGCACGGAGCGCTCGGCCAGCAGCATGCGCGAGGAAGTCGCAATGCCACGGACGCGGAAATCCAGGCTGAAGCTCTCATGCAGCGCCTCTTGCTGGGTCGCCATTTGTTCGAGCAGTACCTGGCCGACGTTACCCGGCCCGATAAGCCCGACCGACAGGGTTTTGGCCGACAGATAAAAGCCGGAGTGAGCCGCACGCAAGGCTCGCGTCGTGTCCTCACTGTCGATTACCGCTGAAATATTGCGCTCTGAAGAGCCCT
>JBPCXH010000173.1:0-25598 GCA_051008735.1 Gammaproteobacteria bacterium
GCCCAAAGGGGAAATAGCGGCGGCCCCATACCCGCTGCCAGAAACATGGCGCCCGAACCCAGGGCCATCCAGGCCCAGCCGCGCTGAATCCACAACGCGATGCCAACACCCAGCACGATGACATTGGTGAGAATGGCGACAAGGGGCGAGCCCACGCCGTTTACCACCACGGCATCCGGCGTACAGAACTGCAATTCAGAAACCCGTGTGGTGTATCGCAGGGTATCGGCGACACACGCCAGATGCAGATCAATCTGAAAAAGGTTGGGGACATCCAGGGCGATGAAAGCGGAAGCTACCACGCAAAAGGCGCCCATCACGGCTTTGGGCTGCGCCCAGCGCAAACCAGACTGTTTGGCGATAGAGCCGGCCGCAATGACCAGCAGCGGCAACATGGTCCAGTGCCAGGCAAAGGCGGGAACCGTCATGGCTGCCAGTATTTCACCTTCGCCGATAAAGCGTCCGATCCCGATGCGAAAGTTGTCATACCAAAGGAGCGTGCCGCCGAAGAGCACCAGAAACAGGCCCCGTGGCCGACCATTGCGGCTCCACGCGCCCCACCCCCAGCACCAGATACTGAAGTGAATCAAAGCAAAGCCAAGAAATAGCAGGGACAGCACAAAATTCTCCGTGATGCCTAAGAGGGTGGTCGACCACCCGCCTCTACCCAATCGGGTCGTCCAGGTAATATCCCACCGTTCAGCTCGACGCCTTTCTGGGGACGGGAAGTCCAGAGTTGTTCTGAAAAGCGCGGAATTGCCATGGCAGCGACGGGGAAACACTCCACCATCTGTCCCACGCCCACGGGCATGTTACGAATCGCGTAACAAAAAAAGTCTTTCTCCGTAATATGCCAGAACCCGGTCATAGACCTGCGACTCGTCACCACACTGCCATCTGCTTTGAAGTAGGCCTTGAATGCAAATTCTTCGCCGGCCTCGGCATTGACCCACCGATAATTGGCAGTGTTAAACATCAGGTGGTTCCAGAAACTTGGAAACCTTTCTGCCGGAGGCTTGGAACGATCCTGTTGTGCATCGGCAAAGGCGGCTTCCGGCCGCTCCCAATCAACGGCACCCGTTTCGATCAACATGAAGTGCAGAATATTTGGCCGATCGGCATCGGGGACTGCCTCGGGAATCCCCATGATATTGCCGGGCAGGTAGCCCTTGGGATCCGACAACCACGCGTCCAGACGCTCCGGTGACCAAAGAAAATCCGCATCCCGCAAGGTGTCCGAGTACGTAAATTCTTCCATCGAACCGGCCTGCCGATCAAACACACCCCAGAGATTGGGCCCGGCAATATTTGCACTGTCTTGTGCCAGGGTATGGCAGGCGCTGCAACGCCCCTGGAAAGCTTGCTTGCCGGCCATGTAATCAGCGGCCTGCAAACCCGCCAGGCTCAGGTCAGTAACAAGCGCATCAGGACTGGAGACCGCTGGCGCGCCATCAGGAGCAGCCGATTCTTTGGGCGACCCACAGCCGGTCAGGCTGATGATAAAAAACAGCAGAACGGCAACGCGCATTTAACAATCCCAGATGCCCTAATCAACGCCAGATAGTAAACCCAGCCGTGGCGACGACTGCCCGTAGTGACATCGAGCACCACAGACCGGACGAGAATCACCTGGAAACTAAGGGCGGAATACCAGCTTGAGTCGGCCCTGTATCGGCTGCTCCAGATTGGGCGAGGACACCCGATACTGGATAGCAATCTTCATCCCGCGCATTTCAGGCCCGACGGCAACCCTCAGCGGTGTTTCGAAGATGGGCTGTACCAGCCCCGGCCGAAGGTTACCGGGAGCCACGCGCAGCGTCACATTCTCGGAGTTCTTTTTGACATTTGGATAACCCGCCAGTCGGCTTTCCATTTCAGTAGACTGACCGTCTGCATCCAAATAGAGACGGTCTGATACCTCAAATCCCTTCAATTTTGGCAAAGCCAGGTCAACTACAACGCCCTGCAAAGGCGCTTGCAGAGAATTTTTCACCGATAAAATAAGCTTCAGCGCCTGCTGCTCAAAATAGTAGTGTCGATCCGCATCATCAAAATCGTCACTAACATCGTTGTACTTCTGCACCAGCGTATCCATACCAACCGGAACGAAGGGCGTGTCAATGCCATATATTCTCGCGTGGGATAAACGGGCCATGCCCGTGTCATCACACCCAAGCATCTTGTTAGTTGTCTTCTTCGCATCGATCGCTGACAAAAGTTTGTGGCGTGTTCTGGCAGAAGGCGGCTTGGACGTATCGGGCACATCAAGAGTCAGCGCCTGACAAGCCGCGTCGCCATCAAATCCCAGCTGAACCGGCTCTAAAGGCTCGGGCGGCTCCGACTGTGCGGCGGACGCGCGCCCCCCATACATGCGATCCAGATCCTCTCGACGAGCCGGGCGAATACTCGCGCTATCACGTACCCAGCAAGCACCTGTGCGCATGTCATCGGCTATTCGGCGACGCAAAGTATAGGGCGGGTTGTCACAACCGCTGATCTCCAGAACAGCAACGGGCTTCCCACTGACTTCCACCAACATGGGGGAAATGCTGAGTTGCGGCTCGATAAGCGCAGGTAAATCGTGACCAAACAGCTTGAAGCGCTGGATCGCATCCTGATCGAGACCACAGACCTGAACCCCGCTAGCGGACTCCTCTACGCCCAACAGAAGATGACGAGTATCGCCGGCAGCTGAATTCGCCAAGGCCAGCACATCGCGTACCAACTCACCCTGTTGACCATCCGCGTACATATCCCGACGCAGCAACAAGGCCGCAGAGTCCGTTTGTTGGGATAAGATTTCTTTAAGCAGCATAACGGCAGGCGAAAGACGGGGGTCCGCCAAGTAACATAAAGCCACGGCATGGCTTTTTCTGCGAAGGCCGTCGCAGAACAGGTCGTTAAATGGCTTCGGGGCGGTATTCCACGGGCGGCACGCTCTGGAAATAGGCCCACAGGGCGCGAACGTCTGATTCTGTCATACCGGCAAAGGCGTTCCAGTTCATCAGGGTATTGGCGTCCGGCGCCGCAGGCGTGGGCGTGCCGTGCAGCTTGAAGCGGGCGAGAAATTGCTCTTCGGTCCAGGCACCCAGGCCGGTTTCATGAGGTGTCAGATTCATGGCCCACAGAGTCCTGCCGTTCAGGAAAAAGGGCATGCCACCGGCCAGATGACGGGCAGGGTCGCTGTCAAAGGAACGCGGGTTGCGCGGCGTATGACAAAACTCGCAGCGGGCGATACGCGACAGGTACTCGCCGTAGGCAACCGTATCGCTGGCGGGCGGCGCCACGACCTCTGCCGTGACGGGTTCGGGCCAGAGTTGCACCAGGCTGCTCATGGGGAACTCAATTTCCTTCTCGGGCCGGATAGACGCCACCGCGGGCATTGTTCTTAAGTAGGCCAGCACCGCACGCATGTCATCGTCGGAAACATGTCGGTAAATAAAGTAAGGCATGATCGGAAACAAACCGTTGCCGTCACGATCCACCCCTTCACGCACAGCCCTGACAATTTCTCCATTGCTCCAGCCCCCAATACCCGTCTCCACATCCTGGGTGATATTACGAATGCACATACGGCCAGGAAACGTGGTTTCGCCCACATTGACGCCGCGCGGTGCCGAGTCCTTGTCCATGCATTCGCGGCCGGCGCCGACGGGTTCGATGGGCGGACCGCCGTAGAGGGTCCAGTCACGCTCGGAGTGGCAGTCCACACACTGCAGGACATTAATAGAGAGGTAGCGACCGCGCTCGATCAGTTCCGGTGTTGCCTCGACAGCCCATTCTTTCACCGGCTGCTGTTTAGGGAGATAACCCCAGTACCAGCTGGCGACCCCGGCCATGGCCAGCGCCAGTATTCCAAGGATCCCGCCCAGTAGCTTTCTCATCGCTTAACCCTGCTTCTACGCCTTCTCAAGAGCATTGATCCTAGCCTCGTACCCCTCTGTTTGCAGCCAGGCAAAGAGAGGAATCTGCACAGTGCACACCCGGCCAGGAACGCCCCGGGCCACCGGTGCCGTGACCGAAGGCTAGTACTCAACCACCGACCGGATGCTGGTCCCGGCATGCATCAGATCAAAGGCCTTGTTGATGTCTTCCAACGGCATCTTGTGCGTAATCAGATCATCAATATTGATCTTGCCATCCATATACCAGTCGACGATTTTCGGCACATCCGTGCGACCTCTCGCCCCGCCAAAGGCGGTGCCCTTCCAGACCCGGCCGGTGACCAGCTGGAACGGACGCGTGGCAATCTCCTGGCCGGCGCCGGCAACTCCAATGATGCAGCTCTCACCCCAGCCCTTGTGGCAGCACTCCAGCGCCTGACGCATGGTGTTCACATTACCGATGCACTCGAAACTATAGTCCACGCCACCACTGGTTAAATCTATGAGAGCCGCCGTCACATCTTCCACGTCTTTTGGATTGACGAAGTCCGTCATACCGAACTGCCGACCCAGCGCTTCGCGCTCAGGGTTCAGATCCACACCGATAATTCGGTCGGCGCCCACCATCCGGGCACCCTGCACAACGTTTAAACCAATACCGCCCAGGCCGAAGACAGCAACCGTTGATCCCGGCTCTACCTTCATCGTAAAGGCTACGGCACCAATGCCCGTCGTCACGCCACAGCCGATATAACAAACCTTGTCGAACGGTGCATCAGGGCGAATCTTTGCCAGCGCAATTTCCGGCAAGACGCTGTGATTCGCGAATGTAGAGCAGCCCATGTAGTGCAGGATGGGCTTACCCTGGTAAGAAAAGCGGCTGGTGCCGTCGGGCATCAGGCCCTGACCCTGGGTCGCCCGAATGGACTGACACATGTTGGTTTTGGGGTTCAGGCAAAAATCGCACTCACGACATTCCGGCGTGTACAGCGGAATTACGTGGTCGCCTGGCGCAAGCGAGGTCACCCCGGCACCTACCTCCCGCACAATGCCAGCGCCCTCGTGGCCCAGAATGGCCGGGAAAGCGCCTTCCGGATCATCACCGGACAGAGTGAAGGCATCCGTATGACAGATGCCCGTAGCCATCATTTCCACCAGGACCTCGCCGGCGCGAGGGCCTTCCAGATCCACTTCCACAATTTCCAGGGGCTTGCCGGCTTCGAAAGCAACGGCCGCGCGGGTTTTCATCGGTTGTTCTCCAAAGAACTTTCAGTCTTTTATATACCGGCCAGCCAGCCGGCCCATTTTATTCAAGCTTTCAGAATTGCTGCGTGATGTTCAAGATGCTCATCAATGAAGGAAGCAATAAAGAAGTAGCTGTGATCGTAGCCGTCGTGCCGTCGCAGCACCAGCGGCTGCGAAACCTGCTCGCAGGCAGCCTCGAAGCGCTCGGGCTGCAGCTGTTCCTCAAGAAAATTATCGGCCAGTCCCTGGTCAATCAGGATCGGCGCGGCGGCACTGCGATCGCCCGCCGCGAGCATTAGTTCGCAGGCATCGTATTCGGACCAGCGCGCCCGATCCTCGCCCAGGTAGGCGGCCAATGCCTTATGGCCCCAGGGCACCTGCGTCGGCGCCACGATGGGCGCAAAGGCGGATATTGAACGATAGCGGTCGGTATTTTTCAGGCCGATAGTCAGGGCACCGTGCCCGCCCATGGAGTGCCCGCAAATGCCCTGGGCCGCCGCGTTGGCAGGAAACTCATTCAGCACCAGTGCCGGCAATTCTTGTGTCACGTAGCTGTACATATGAAAGTGCGTGTCCCAGGGTGCCTGGCAGGCGTCGAGATAAAAACCGGCACCCTGCCCCAGGTCATAAGCCTCGTCATCGGGCACATCTTCGCCCCGAGGACTGGTGTCTGGTGCCACGATAATCAGACCCTCGGCCGCTGCTCGCCTGTAGGCCCCGGCCTTTACGGTGAAGTTGTCTTCGGTGCAGGTCAGCCCGGACAGCCACCACAGCACCGGAAATCGCCCTTCGCCGGGCGGCACAAAAACCGAGAAGCGCATATCGCACTGGTTAACTGTCGAAGCGTGCCGGTAATAACCCAAGTTGCCGCCAAAACAGCGGGTTAAAGAAATATTTTCCATGATATTGCGGTCTGCCTGTACCCGATAGAGCCATTGCCTGACCCAGCGAATTCTAAGTCCTGGGCCAGCCTTCAGGCCAGAAATATACGATAAGCCGGGTTCCCGGTCTCGTCTGCATAGGCGTAGCCCAGTTCCTTAAGATGCCGCTCAAAGCTCGGCAAACTCTTCTCGGGAACCTGAATACCAGCCAACACCCGACCGTAATCGGAACCGTGATTGCGATAGTGAAACAGGCTGATATTCCACTTCGCCCCGATCGCCTGCAGAAATTTCAACAGGGCGCCGGGACGCTCCGGAAACTCAAAACGATACAAGCGCTCATCACTGATCGTTTTTGCCTGACCACCAACCATATGACGAACGTGAAGCTTCGCCATTTCGTTGTCGCTCATATCGACAACCTGAAGTCCGGCGTCTTCCAGGGACTGTGCTATTTCGACTCGCTCGGCCTTGCCCTTTGAAAGCTCCAGGCCGACAAACACGCGTGCCGCCGCCCGATCCCCGTAACGATAGTTAAACTCAGTGACATTGCGGGCGCCGATGGCGGTGCAAAACTCCAGAAAACTGCCGGGCCGTTCCGGGATCTCCACGGCCATCAAAGCCTCGCGCTGTTCACCGATCGCGGCCCGCTCGGCGATATGGCGCAAGCGATCAAAATTCATGTTCGCACCGCAGTTCAGGGCAACGAAGGTCTGGTCATGCACCGGCTCTTTCTGCAGATATCGCTTTAAGCCAGCGACAGCCAGTGCGCCGGCCGGCTCAACCAAAGTTCGGGTGTCTTCAAAAATATCCTGGATCGCTGCACAGGTTTCGTCGGTACTGACCAGGATAATCTCATCAACGAGCTGCCGACAGATACGGAAGCTTTCATCGCCAACACGGCGCACTGCAACCGCATCGGCGAATATACCGATCTGCTCAAGGGTCACGGGTTCACCGGCTGCCATGGCCGCGTGCATGCTGGCCGAGTCCTCCGGCTCGACACCTATGACCAAAGTCTCCGGGCACAGTGCTTTGGCATACAGCGCGATTCCACTGATCAGACCGCCGCCGCCGATGGGAACAAAGATGGCGTGAATGGCTTCGGGGTGTTGCTGAAAAATCTCCATGCCGATGGTGCCCTGGCCAGCGATCACATCAGCATCGTCAAAAGGGTGGATAAAAGTAAAGCTGCTACTGACTGCCAGCTCACTGGCGTGCGCGTAGGCTGCATCGTAGTCAGCGCCATGCAGTATGACCTCAGCACCCAGGGCCCGGACGGCGTCTATTTTGATCGCAGCGGCTATCTCCGGCATCACCACCACCGCGCGCACGCCCAGTTCCCGGGCCGCCAGGGCCATACCCTGGGCATGATTACCTGCCGAACTACAAATCACACCCTGTTCGCGCTCACGCTCTGACAAACGCGCGAGCTTGTTGTAGGCACCGCGAATCTTGAAAGAAAACACCGGCTGCAAATCTTCCCGCTTGAACAGGACCTGATTGCCCAGTCTCGCGGAGAGTCGCGGCGCCAGCTCCAAAGGAGTCTGGATCGCGACGTCATAGACGGCTGCTTGCCGAATTCGCTCCAGATATTCCTCGGTGAGGGATTGAGCTGTCGTTGACATGAGTGATGCCGGCTGAGCGGCACCTGCCGCGTTGCACAATTATGCGCTATCCCGAGCGACCGCAGGACGGTATCGGAATCTGCTACAGACCAGTGGACGAAATGTCCCTTCAACTGGAGGGAAAAACACCATGAACACCCAACGTCGCACTCTGATCGGTATGGCAGGCCTTGCGCCCGCTTTGGCACTGGCTGGAAACAATCACGCAACGGCTGCAGCGCCGGGCGGTTCGCGACTGGTCCTCACGGATTTCCAGACACCCGAACCCGTCATGATCGACAACTGCGCCTGGCGCGGCTTCAGCGATCGGGTCATGGGCGGCGTCTCGGATGGCAATATTGAAGCCGACACCGTGGCCGGCAAGCGATGCCTGCGAATGACCGGACGGGTGACCAAGGATTCCGGCGGTGGTTTTATTCAGATGGCCATGTACCTGGGAGGTCGGGGCGACGCCTTCGACGCCTCGGCATACGCCGGGCTGGAATTTCTGATTTACGGCAATAACGAGGACTACAACATCCATATCCGCACGGCTGACGTGCGCTGGTATAGCCAGTCTTACCGGGCGACATTCTTTGCCCAGCCCCGCTGGCAAAAAGTGCGCCTGCCCTGGTCTGCTTTCGTACCCAACCAGATTGACGCGCCCCTGAACGTCTCGGCCATTCAGCGAGTCGGCCTGCTGGGCTGGATGCGGGAATTTGAAGCTGATTTGTCGGTGGGTGAAGTTGCGCTCTACGCCTGAGTCGGATCAGCCTTAGCCCCTTAACAGAGCACCGATGGGAGACACGCCGAACAACTGCCCGTGAAAATGCAGCATGGCGGAAAAACCCACCACGGCGAGTAAAATTCGCCACCATCCCAGCTCTGCGACCGACAGCCAATTGCGACCCTGAATTATTGCCCCGAAGGGCAACACTGATGTGCGGGCAGCAAAGTCCGACCACTTATCACCCAGCTTTTCCCGGCGTTTCGCGTCGATGGAATACGCGCCAATCACGCAGAGCAAGACCAGGCTACCGAATAGAATCAGGCCGGCCAGATCGCCGTTTACGACCAGGTGAGTCAAACCCCATAGAGCCACACCCGACAGAAACGGATGTCGGGTAATGCGCAAAATGCCTGTGACCGATTTTTCCTTATCCAGCAGAGCTTCCGCGCCCACCAGGGTTGGACTGGGTGTCGTCAGGCCCACCACCACCAGAAAAAAAGCCACGAACATCAGCACCAGGGCCACAGACTGCAGCGCATAGAGTTGGCCCCAGGTTTCGACGTAAGGCGCCGCTTTGTAAGCATCTGAAAGCCAGGAAATCGTCACCAGGGAAATTACCGCGTAGCCGATGAGGTAAGGCCCCTCGCCAACCTTGGCCACCAGTATGCCGCGCAAGGGTGTGCCGGAAATCCCCAGATGGGTACCAATAAAAACGAGCGCGGCCAGCAATAGCTCAAGCATAGTAATTACTTCGTGAATTCCACTGGCTTGGATCCTGGGCGTGTCAGCAAAAGATGCTACCTGGCCGCCCCTTCAATAAAGGCTGTAGCCACGCTGCCCAGGCGCAGCTGGAACAGGCCAATAAAGCTGACTATCGCGAAGCAATAGATCGGCACCAGAATTGAATGCAGGCGCTCACTTTTGCTGAAGCGAAGAACCAGGGCCAGAGAACCAATACAGAAAAGCATGGGTGCCGTGGGTGCAAACTTGCCGGTCAGCACCGGCCAAAGAAACACAGCCCAGAACCACATAGTGGCAATGACGCTAAAGTGTGCCGGAGCAAGATGAAAATACTGTGCCCGCAAATCCACGGATTTGCTGTCGCCATCCACATCAGGAATCAACAGACTGGTGGCCAGGTAAATACAGACCGGACCAACCAGTAGATACATATAGCCGACAAAATTAAAGCCCCCGACAGACCGCACACCAAACATTGCCCACCAGAACAGGACGTGCAGCACAAACTGAAACAGCAGCAGCAGGCCATAAACCCAGAAGTGACCCACCTCAATGCGATCTCGCCGGCGCAGGTACTCCGCCAGGGCACTTAGCAATCTCACAATGCCAAGACCGTTAATCACGGCAGCCAGTGAAATGGTAAAAGCAAAAGAACTTACAGCATTCATAGAACACACCAAGCCAGGCAATAATCACTCATAAGACGAGATTCACATCGGCTGAAGGCAACAATCTTGGAATAACTTTTTCGGCCATGGAAGACTAAGCAGACTAGCGGCCCCGCGTCAGCACCCAATAGGCCTTTCCGTCAGATGTTTTAACCTGATACACCAAACGGCTATCCGGCATCTCTTCGTTGATCAATCGTAAAAAGAGATCGTCAAAAAACTCTGGGGTTTCCAAACTGAAATTATGAAAATTCCGCGTGCGATTGACCGGAGTCACATCAACCAGCGTGATTTGGTCCTTGTCGTCGCCGGTCAGTTCCAGAACCCTTTCTGCTTCCATTACCTGGTCAAGACTCAGGGTACTTTCACCCTTGCGGCGCTCCCCCCGATTGATAATGCGGCTCATGATAAGCGCTCGGTCATTGGAGGAAACATAGACCGTTAAATTTTCCGTCAGCGACTGGATCTTATCCCTGAATTTAGTATCGAAGTCATCTGCGCTCACGTCAGGGGCGGTCAGAATGACATCCTCGATCTCCAACTCGTCGTCAGCCCATTCACCTTGCTGATAAAGCGTATCAAACGCACTGGTAACTACTTCCCCACCCATACTGTTGGCCCACACCCAGAGTCGCTCGGGCCGCACTTCGCGAACCACCAGATCCAGCAACTGGGCCAATTCGGCGCCCGACTCTTCCGCCACGGCGTGGGCGCGCCGATAACCGGCCGGCGTGGAGCCCTGATTACCGGGCCAGTCAAACAAAAGCACAGGGGCATTGATATCCAGCACATGACCAATAAAAGCTGTCTTACGCAGTGCTGACGGAAATGACTCCCGGAAACCATGCACGACCAGCAGTAAGCCTCTATGGGGTGATCGCGCCACCATGGCTCGCAGGTCAGCCACAAAGTCCGCCTCGTTCAGGTCCGCGGGATTGCGCAGTTGAATTGCCTGATTCTGAAACCAGTCCGTCGGGTTCACGAGCATGCCCAATCCGAGGGTGGGCTCAATTTTGGTATCGAAGGACCCAAATCGCAGGGCACCGCTGCGCTGAGTGCCCCTGACTTCATCCGGGGGCGCCTTCGGATTCTCGATTTCCCGATTGGTGGCGACAAAATAACGATAGACGTTCTGCTCGCCCAGCTGAGCGACTGTCATACGCCTGAACAAGAAAGCTTCAGCAAGCTGAATGGCAGAACTAGATGACAAGTAGAGCGCGTAATACAGCCAACCACCCGTCAGCGTGGCCAGTATTGCCAAGCCCAGCAGCAGCTTCTTTTTCATGATCACTCGGGTGCGCCCGTCATCCGGCAAGGATGTCGATTCGGGCGGAGAAGCGCAAGCAGGCGAATAGGCCCGCAACACCACTGTCAAATTTCCGGCAGGCCGGTGCCAGTTTGGTATGGTCTGGCAAGCTCAACAGGCATCGAGTTATTCGTCAGCCTGGCTACCAGGAGGGACCAACGCGTGAACGAAGAAACACCCATACCTGAAGCCCGCCCGTGGATTTTCGCGTGGTTTCCGAAACTGGACCGCGAAGAGCGCCAGGAATTGAGCACCCGCATCCGCGGTGAAGCAACCGGCGGCGCAGATTTCTACGTCATGATGCTGCTGGCATCGGGCCTGGCTTCCCTCGGCCTGTTACAGGGTTCCACGGCCGTGATTATTGGTGCGATGCTGGTAGCACCTTTAGTCGGCCCCCTGATAGGGACAGCGCTGGCCCTGGTTCAGGGTAATACCCACCTGATGCGCGTGTCACTGCAGGTTTGCCTCACCGGAATTGCACTCGGCCTGACGGTGTCCCTGCTGTTTGGACTATTCAATCCGGGTTATGAGCCCACTCTGGAAGTGGAGGCCCGAGGCCGGCCCGATCTGTTCGACCTGTTTATCGCCCTGGGGTCAGGCATGGTAGCGGCCTATGCGCAGGGCCGGCCGAAGGTATCCGGCACCCTGGCCGGTGTTGCGATCGCCGCCGCCTTGTTGCCTCCCCTCGCCGTTGTGGGCATCGCGAGCATGACCGGCGAGGTGCAGATCGCGGCCTACGCGGCGGTATTGATGGTCACCAACCTGGTGGCGATTATCCTGGGTGCCGCGCTTATTTTCAGGCTGCTGGGCTGCAAGGCACGGGGCGATGACTCGCCCATGCAACCCTGGGCGAAACGCTCTGTGGCCGGACTGTTGTTAATCGCGATCATGCTGTCCGGGCCACTAATACTCAGCGGCATCGACAAGGACGTGCTGGGCCCTAATCGACCCTACACTTATCCCGTCTCGGTTCCCGTTCGAAATGCGGTCGAACAGTTTGTCGCCGACCACCCCAGCATTAAAGTTGTCGCCGTCGGGCGAAAAGGCGTTGAGCCCGAGGCCGGCATTATGGTTGTGCTGACAGCGCAGAACCCTGTGCCAGAGAACTTTTCCCGGGCATTGCGTCAAGTGGTGCGCCAGGCACGGGGAATAACGATCCTGGAAGGATTGGAAGACCAAAAAGCTATCGTGCAGGTTTTTATCATGCAGGAAGCCTTGACCCTGCGTGAGTAGGCCCCGGTCACGGCGCAGCCGCTGGGTGAATAAGACAGACCGCGGACAGGAGCGGTGAGAGCCAGCGACTGGACATGACTCCTGCTTGCATCACACCGGGGCACAGGAAGCCTCTATTTAGAGTCTGGCGAGGGTAGAATCCCTGCAATCCTGACGCCCCACCCACCCAACCAGGCAGGCCAGCCCGTGCTTAAAGATTTTCTGCAAGTTCTCCGCTATCGCATTGAGCGTCTGTTTGTCCGGGATACCGTGGGCCAGCTGATGCTGCTGCTCTTCCTGGTGGCGCTATCGACAGTCATTGGCCTGACGGCACAGCTGTTTGGTCTGTTTGGCGAAGATAATCTGGATGTCGCCAGCATTCCCAGGGACATTGACGGCGGCTTCTGGGATGCCTTGTGGTGGACCCTGCAACGCGTGCTGTATATGAGCCGGCTGGAGCAGGTCTATGGCGGCACCGCCGTCATTGTTGTCTACTCCATCTTTCTCACCTTCGTCGGCATGGTGGTGTTCGCCACTGTCTTTTCCCTGATCACCACAGCCATCAGCAACACGCTGCAGTCCCTGCGCAAAGGCGATACGGCGGTAAAAGAACGCGGCCACACCCTGATCCTGGGCTGGAGCGACAAAATCTACCCCGTGCTGCGACAACTGGCAGAACTCAGACCGGGCAGCAAAATCGTGCTGCTGTCGCCGCTCAGCGTCGTGGAGATGGAGGATGCCCTGCGTATTGCGGGCATGGACAAGGAAAATCTGACTATCATCCTGCGCACGGGCGATGCGACCCGACTGCCTGAACTGGAGCGCGTCGCATTCAACCAGGCCAGCAGCATCATTGTCTTGTCGCCGAGCACAGCGCGTGACAGCCTCAGTGCCGACAGCGAAGTCATCAAGACCATTCTGCAGATGGTTCGTTATCAGGGCTGGGGTAAAGACCGGCCTAATCTGACTGCTGAAATTGCCCGGGAGCGAAACTACGAACTGGCCCAGATTGCCAGCCACGACAGCGTCGATCTGGTGTCATCCAGCACAGTCATCAGCAAGATCATTGTGCAATCCATGCGCAATCCGGGTCTGGTGGACGTGTATCGGGAACTGCTGGCCCGAATCGGTAACAATATTCAGGTGATGAAGGTGGCAGACTGCGTCGATCAGGAAATCGGCCTGAGCAGTTTTGGCTTCCACGATGCCATCCCGGTGGGTGTCTCCTGGGAAGAAGAAAAAAACGGCCGCATCAAACATGCAACGGGCCTGAACCCCGAACCGGACTACGAACTGGCTGAAGATGAAAAGCTGGTCCTGATGATGAAGGGAACTAAAGCCAACTTCAGCCTCCCTGCCGCCATGCCTGAGTCCGCCTTGATACGAGACGGAAGCCAGACTCTTCGGCCGCCGGAGAATATTCTGCTGGTAGGCTGGAACGGCAATATTTACGACATCCTGGTGGAGCTGGATGCCCACGCAATCGCGGGGACTGAAATTACCATTCTGTCGAGCCTGCCTGAGACAGAGGCTAAGCGACGCTTGCAGACCTATATCCGCCAACCGTTACGCAACCTGAACTTGCGTAACGTCTCGGCCGACAGTGTTGAGGAGCACGCCTACGCTGACATTGATCTGGCAAGCTGTGAAAGCATCGCTGTGCTGGCCGACAAATCAGCCGGCGAAGCTGATGTGGATGCCCGTACACTGCGTACCATGTTGCGCCTCAATGATTTGATCAAGGCTACGAATAAAAAACCTCATGTGGTGCTGGAGCTGCAGGATCAGGCAAACCGGGATCTGGTCAGCCAGCTGGGCGTGGACGATGTCATCGCCAGTTTCGTGGCTGTCAGCGCCCAGCTGGCACAGATTTCCCAACAGACAGAACTGGGCCCGATTTACCGGGAACTGCTCAGCGCGGGAGGCGTGGAAATCAGCCTGCGGCCTGCGGCGGACTATGTGGCGATGAACGAGACCTGCGGATTTACCGACCTGATGCTGGCCGCGCAGCAACGCATGGAAATTGCCCTTGGACTGCGGCGTGTGTCGGCCGACGGGGCGCAGCTATTGCTGAACCCCGATCGCAACCAGCGGTGGGAGCTGAATGAATCAGATCGGGTGGTGGTGCTGGCTCAACAGGTCTATCGCTAGCCCAGGTGCTTCTCGATTTTTTCCAGCAGGCGTTTGAAATTCACCGGCTTGGTATCGTAGTCATCGCAACCGGCTTCCAGGGCCTTGTCTTCGTCGCCCTGCATGGCGTGCGCCGTCAGCGCGATAATAGGTGTCCCCGCCGTGTCTGCATTGGCCTTGATCTGCCGGGTTGCCTCCCAGCCATCGATAATCGGCAAACTGAGATCCATCAGGATCAGATCCGGTGACTCACTGCCGGCCATGTTGACGCCGGCCTCGCCGTCCTCGGCGATAACCACTTCAAAACCCTTGCGCAACAAACGCCGGGACAGCATATCCCGATTCATTTCGTTGTCTTCCACCAGCAGTATCTTAGCCATTGTGAGTCAGCTCTCTTAATCAATCTTGGCCAGCGGTGCCAGAGGCAGCCACCAGGCGTCTTACATTCTGGATTAACTGGTCGCGCCCGTAAGCCCCCTTCGCCAGTATCCGCTCTACTTTCCCCTGCAGGATCCGGCGATCATCCTCGTTGAGGTCCTTCGCCGTGATCACTATTACCGGGATATTCTGCCACGCTTCGTGCTGCCGTATCTCATTGAGAAACTGGAAGCCGTCCATCACCGGCATCATCAGGTCCAGCAGTATCAATTCCGGCTGTTGCTGGCGCATCTGATCCAGCGCCTCCTGGCCGTTGCCCGCCTCAAACACAGTCCAGCCGTCCTTTTTCAGCGTTCTGGCCAGCATACTCCGGGTATCTGCATCGTCCTCGACCACCAGCACGGGGCAGGGCGGGCGGTCGCACTTGTAACGGTCCAGGGAGCACAGCAGGGCATCCCGATCCACCGGCTTGGTCAGGTAATCCGTGGCCCCCAGGGAAAAGCCGCGCGTCTTGTCATCCACCATGGTGACCATCACCACCGGTATATCGGCCAGGTGCGGGTCGGCCTTAATGGCACGCAACACGGCCCAGCCATCCATGTCGGGCATCATCACATCCAGGGTAATAGCGCTGGGACGCACATCATGGGCCAGACGCAGGCCCTCCTCGCCACTGTGGGCCTGCACGACATCAAACCCATCCCGCACCAGGAAGCGCTCGATGATCTCGCAGGCCTCGGGGTCGTCATCGATAACCAGAATCGTCCGCCCTGCTGTTGTTGTCGGGGTGGCAGCCAGGGGCAGTTCTCCCTGACTGGCCGAGGCTCCCGCCTCAGCCTCAACAGTTTCTTCTGCCTCGGCACCGGCCAGGCAAACGGGCACCTTGATGGTAAATTCTGACCCGGTACCCAATTCGCTGTGCACCGTGATATCCCCGCCCAACAGCCGGCAGAAACGCCGCGAAATGGCCAGACCCAGACCGGTGCCGCCGTACTGACGGGTGGTGGAAGGATCCACCTGGGTAAATTCATCAAACAGATCGGCCAGCTTCTCAGCCGGGATACCAATACCGCTGTCACTCACCTGCAGCACCAGCCGATCTCTGGCCGGATGCAATTCTCGATACGCCCGCAAGGTGACTTCGCCGTCATGGGTGAACTTGGCTGCGTTGCTGAGCAGATTGAGCAAGGCTTGCTTCAGCTTGGTCAGATCCTGACGCACCGTACCCAGATCATCGGCGCGCTCCAGCACCAGCCGGTTGCCGTTCTTTGCAACCAGCGGCCCGACCGTCGAGGTGACATCATCGAGCAGTTCATTCACGTCGACATCCTCAGCAAATACCTCCGCTTTGCCCGCTTCCACCTTGGACAGATCCAGCACATCATTAATCAGGGCCAGCAGGTGAGCGCCAGCGCCGTTGATCTTCTTTAGATCCGGCAACAAATCCTCTTGCCCCAGATCCGTAACCTCCTCCATGAGCATTTCGCTATAGCCCAGAATTGCATTAAGTGGCGTTCTTAGCTCATGGCTCATGTTGGCCATAAAAGAGCTCTTGGCGAAATTGGCCTGCTCAGCTGCCTCGCGAGCCTCCAACAGCGCAAGCTCCGCCTCCTTGCGCTGGGTGACATCCTGAAAAGTCACCTCGCACAGGTGGCCCTCATCAGTCGGCACAATTCGACCGCTGAAATCCGCCGTTATGCGGGCGCCGTCGCCACGGCGACAGGCGACCTCCAGATTCTTGAAAACAGGATTCTCGGCAAGATACGAGACAATATGATCCCGATCGGACTCGTCCCAGTAGATATCTCCGGCCGAAGCATGTTGCAAAGATTCCAGAGACTCGTAGCCAAGAATCTCCAGGCCCCTCGGATTAATCAGCGTAACCAGGCCATCCTGATTTGACACCATGTAGCCATCAGCCATCGTGTCAAACACATTCCTGAACGTTGCACCCTGGCGCTCCACTTCCTGCTGCACTTCGCGCAGCGGCGTGATATCAAAAATAGCACCGTCAACAATTGGTGTGCCGGTATCAGGATTACGGCTGACATTTCCCTGGCAGCTGAACCAGCGCTCGCAACCGTCCGAATGAGTGATTCGGTACTCGATATTAAAAGCCGAATCCTTGCCGATAGCAGCCAGAATTTTTTCGTTGACCAGAGCCCTGTCTTCGGGGTGAATAATTTCGCTCAGGCGACTGCCGGACTGGCCACTGAAGTGTGCGGCCGGCAAACCGGATATCTCCTCGATGGCATCACTCATCAGGTCGATTTTGTGACCACCGCCTTCACCGTGATCCGTGATGCGATAAATTGCACCCGGCACATTCGCTATCAGCGATTCGATTAGCTGTTCGCGCTTTTCCAGTTCTCGCTGGGCGCGGGACCTTTCCATCACGCGACTTACCTGGGCGCTGACATTGCGCATGATCTGCACCAGATCCTCGTCCCGAGGCAGTGCCTGGGCGGAAAAAAACTCCAGTACGCCCTCGACCTCGTCAGCCACCGTCACCGGAAAGGCAAAAGCAGCGCGAATGCCTGCTTTTTTGGCTGCCGGTGCCCGAGGGAAATTATCCTGTGCGCGAACGTCCTCAATCCAGATCAACTCACTTGATTCAAGCACTCGCCCGGGCAGGCCTTCGCCGCGACAAAAAACCGTGTCGTTACTGAGATCGCGAAACTGCGCGTAGCGGTCGTCCTGCGCCAGAAACCAGTGCGCCCCGGGTATCAACTGGTCTCGTTTGACCGGGCACCGCGTATACGCATGGCCGACGGGCCAGCCGGTGGCTTCGCAAACGGCATCAATAATGCCCATGAGAACACTTTCAACCGTGTCTGAAGACGCGGCAATCTCGTTGGCCCGCAGCAACAAGCCGGCCTCCAGATTGCGACGACTCAGCCGCATCGCTTCCTCCGACTGATAAGTCAGATCGCGTACCGCGGTCACCACGAGACGCTGCCCGCCCATTTCAATCACGCTGAGGCTGATAGCCACAGGGATATCGCTGCCGTCCTTGCGGCGTGCTGCCAAAGTGCGACCACCCGCCATACCGCGCGGCTGCGCGTCAGCCATATAGCCTTGCCGCAATTCGGGGTGATGCCCCTGATACTGCCCGGGTATAAGCATCTCGACCGGCTGGCCAATCATTTCATCCCGGGCATAACCGAACAGAGTCGACATCTGTTCGTTTACCCGCAGCATCCGGCCGTTTTCACCCACCACGGCCATGGCATCGGGCGCCGCATTCAGCAGGGCGCCGAGATCCAGGCCGTCATGGTTCAGGGAGTCAGGCATATCGCCAAGGATACTGCGTCGCGTGCTGCAGGACACAAGGCCCGCCAGACCGCTTGTTCAACAGGGAGAGCGCCAGCTGAATAGCGCGCGGGTAAGCGTGCCCCAGGGCCGGGCCAGGGGGCAGAAAGCGCTTACTGCCGCAACGGCAGACGCCCGGCGCTCACAAAATGTTGCTGATAATGCGCGGTGCGCAAACTGGCAACCGACACCCGTTTGCCGCTGGAAGGCGCATGGACAAACTGGCCATCACCCAGGTAAATCGCCACATGGGAGATTTTTTTCTCATAGCTGAAGAACAGCAGATCACCCGCCTGAACCTGCTCCACGGGGATGGGGCTGGCTGCACGATACTGTTGCGCGGAAGTACGCGGCACGCTGTAACCCAGCTGCTGATAAGAGTAATAAACCAGCCCGCTGCAATCGAATGTCCGCGGACCATAGCCCCCGTATTCATAGGGTGAACCCACCAGCGTAGAAGCTGTTTTCGCGACCGCCGACCCCACCGTCGCCGACTCCCGGCCCCCAAACTGGTAGGATTCGGCCTGCTTCGGCGCAGCCACCGGGTGCGAGGAACAGGCGCCAAGCAAGCCGCAAACAAACGCTGCCATGCAGTATTGAAGACCCGCTCTGCTTACCACCCGTTCTATCCCTCCCGGCAAGGAATATGAAGTCAGTCCACGCATGATCAACATGACTTACCTGCAGGTCAATTGCTCTTGATCGGATCACAAATCCGCCAACACCCTGTGCGGGCATGCCTCGTGCTACTCGGCCTGCTGGTGTCCGGGTGGTTGCTGTACCTGAACTTCAGCATCACGCAGAAGTTTGATGGGCGCCGCTGGGATCTGCCGGCGCAGGTTTTTGCACGGCCGCTGGAACTTTACGCCGGCCTGGATCTGACCAGCGCGCGTCTGGAACAGGAATTACGCCGCCTGGGCTACGCCAAGGTGGCGGAAGAACCCAGCCAGCCGGGGAGTTTTAGGCGCACGGGACAGACACTCAGTCTGGTGAGCCGGCCCTTCCGCTTCTGGGATCAGCGCCAACCCGCAATGGCCCTGCAGGTCGAGTTCACCGGCCCTGCCATCCGGCGACTGCGTGGCGATGAAGGTGATATCCCCATCGCCCGCCTCGATCCGCTGATGTTCGGCAGCATTTTCCCGACCCACGGCGAAGATCGCCTGATCGTCACCCCGGAACAAACACCAGCGCTGCTCATAGCTGCGCTTAAAGCCGTGGAAGACCGTCGCTTTGAGCAACACCACGGCATAGATCCCCGCGCCCTGCTACGAGCCATGTTGGTCAATGTGCGCAGCGGTGAACTGAGCCAGGGAGGCAGCACCCTGACCCAGCAACTGGTGAAAAATTACTTTCTGGATAATCGCCGCACCGTGTGGCGAAAAATTCGCGAAGCCGCGATGGCCATCATTCTGGAACTGCACTACGACAAAGCTGATTTGCTGAACGCGTATATTAATGAGATCTACATGGGCCAGGATGGCATTCGCGCGATCCACGGCTTCGGCCTGGCCAGCCAGTTCTACTTCAGTCGCCCCCTGGATGAACTGGCCACCCATCAACTGGCACTGCTGGTCGCACTGGTCAAAGGACCCGGGTACTACAGCCCGACCCGACACCCGCAGAGGGCCCGCGAACGCCGCAACCTGGTCCTGCAAATTCTGGCTGACGACGGAGTACTCACGCCGGCGCAGGCTTCCAGCGCGCAGAAGCAAGCACTCGATACCTGGAACAGCCGCCAGGCCGGCAGCAGCTATTACCCCGCCTTTCTGGAACTGGTTCGCCAGCAGCTCAGCGACGAGTATCGCGACGAGGACCTCACCGGCGCCGGCTTGCGCGTGTTCACCGCCCTGGATCCGCTGGTGCAGGCTAGCGCCGAGGCACAGCTGGCGACGGGATTAAACGCGCTGGATTTACGCCAGTCCGATGAGGAAAGAAATCTGGCCGGCGCGGCCGTCGTCAGCAGCACCCAGTCCGGCGAAGTGTTGGCTATCGTCGGTGATCGCCGGGCGGGCTTTGACGGTTTCAATCGGGCCCTGGCGGCCCGACGCCCGATCGGCTCTCTGGTTAAACCAGCTGTCTACCTGGCTGCCCTGGAATCAGGGCGCTATACACTGGCCTCGGCCATCGACGACGGTCCAATCAGTGTGCCCCTGGCCACGGGCGGCACCTGGAACCCGCAGAATTACGATCATGAAAGTCACGGTCGCGTGACCCTGTTACGCGCACTGGTGGATTCTTTCAACCTGGCCACAGTTCGTCTGGGCCTGGAAGTTGGTCTGGACCCGGTAGCAGACCTTCTGACCCGACTGGGCGGACCAACACAGATTGATCGTTTCCCGTCGCTGCTGCTCGGTGCGATTGAAATGACGCCCCTTCAGGTTACGCAGATCTACGGCACCCTGGCCAACGGCGGTTTCCTGACTCCCCTGCGCGCCGTGCGCTCCGTGATTGATGCAACGGGCGAGCCTTTGCAGCGCTACCCGGTAGCGATTGCCCAGGTCGCTGACCCGGCCGCCGTCTACCCTCTGAACCAGGCTTTGACGGAAGTAATTCGTCGTGGCACGGCACGTAGCGCCCGGGATCGACTGCCGCCACAACTCGTCGCTGCCGGCAAGACGGGCACCTCGGATGAGTATCGCGACAGCTGGTTTGCCGGTTTCACCGGCGAGCACGTGATGGTGGTTTGGGTCGGTTATGACGACAATCAACCCACTTTGCTGACGGGAGCCTCCGGGGCACTGGGAATCTGGACCAACATCATGGGCGAGCTCAGCTCATCGTCTTTTAATCCTCTGTTGCCGGACGGGCTGGAGAACCAGTGGATAGACTATGATTCCGGCTTGCTGTCGCGGCCGGCCTGCGCCGATGTCGTCGCACTGGCCCTGCCGATGGACATCAAGCTGCAATCCAAGCCCGGTTGCGGACCGGGCTTGCGACAACTGGGACGCCGCGCCCGCCGCTGGCTGGAGGAGAACGCTAACTGATGCGCAACGGTTTACTGATTGCCCTGGTGGCCATCACTCTCACAGCCTGTGCCGGAACCTTCAAGCAGCAAGAGGCGCCCACCAGCCCGACAACCGGCAGCGGCCAATCAGGCCGGGTGCCCGACGTCGGCCGGGCCATGTCGCCGGCCGGCGCCGCTCTGATTGAAGAAAGTCAGCGTCAGCGTCGTGCGGGCCAGACGGCCCAGGCCTCAGCCACTCTGGAACGGGCCCTGCGTGTCGAGCCGGAACACCCGGCCGTGTGGCAGGAACTGGGCCAGCTGCGTTTTGAGCAGGGTGATTTTGCCCAGGCCGAACAAATGGGCCGCAAGGCTTTGAGCCTGTCACCAACCGGTAGCCTGGCCCAGTCTTATGCACAGCAACTGATTGCCGATGCCCAGCGAGCGCAGAAGCGTTAAGACATTTATATCGCTATACCAATGCGAAGACTCCTGATCATTCTGCTGCTACTGAGCCCGCTGACAGCCACGGCACAAATGAACGATCCCGCCTACGCCGACTATTTCCTGGTCGGCCGCTTCGGCGAGGTCTGCACGATGTGCGAAGTGGTGGTGATGTGCGAAGCCGCCGCAGCAGAAACGCAACGAGATTCCCTGCCCCGCGACGGCAGCTTTACCGTCTACCATATCCAGACTCGCACCTTCTGGTCGCAGATCGGCACTATCTGGGAATGGTTCGTGAGGAACTTCGACGACCGGACGGTGGATGGTCATGAGCGGCCGGTGCTTGTTTACACGATTGATGACGGCAGCTGGTCAGCGGCTGAAATCCAGACTGCTCGTTTCACCCTGGCCACGCCCTTAATCGCGGCACCAGGCTGGTCCATTGATCGCCAGTCCCGTCGGTGGCAGCAAGAGCCGGGGGCCCGGGCCGTGGGCTATTGCTACCGCCTGCCTTTATGGGAATCTCTTGCCGCGATAGAGCAGCAGGCACCGTCGGGGGAGGCGCTATGAGCGACCTGGAAACTGCTCGGGGCCTGTGGCAATGGCAATGGATCAAGCAGCATCCGCTGCTGACCATAGGCGTAAGCCTGCACATTTTGCTGCGTACGCTTTTTGGCGTTTTCTGGCTAGCGGCCGGCATCAACAAAGTCCGCAAGGACTGGCTGAGCAGCGATATTCTCAATGAAATCTTTCTGGACCGGCTGACAGAATTACCTCCCGACAGTTTCGCCGTGCTGTATCTGCAGAGTTTCGCTATTCCCCTGGTCAAGCCAGTGGCCTGGATCGTGACTGTCGGCGAACTCTACGCGGCCGTGGGTTTGCTCCTGGGCCTGACCACCCGCTGGGCCGCCGGCGTGAGTCTTTTCATCCTGGTAAATCTGGCTATTGGTGGATACTACGACGCCTCACTGATACCGTTTTTCCTTCTCAATATCCTGTTTCTGGCCAAGCCCTCGGGCCTGTGGCTGGGCCTGGATCGGCTATTGGCCCCGCGCTTCCCCGGTTCTCGCTGGTTTTCCTGAACCGACTGGAATGGGCAGCCGGGCAAGGACTGCCTTAAAATAAACAATCAAATAGGTATCGGCACGTATGGCGGCCAAGCAGCCAGTTAGGTTACGGTGCCTTTCAAAGAAAGCAGCACTATGGCAAGCACAGAAAAACAAATAGATCGTTCAGGCAAGGAACGGCTGATGCAGATCGCCGCCATCGCCTCCGTCGCGGTAGCGGTGATACTGATCGTGATCAAGGCAGTCGCCTGGATTAAGACAGGCTCCGTCGCGATGCTGGCCTCATTACTCGATTCGGTGCTGGATGGCGGTGCATCAACCATCAACCTGTTGTTTGTCCGCCGCGCCATTCAGCCGGCTAATCAGCGCTATCGTTTTGGGCACGGCAAGGCCGAGCCTATTGGTGGCATGTTTCAGGCCATCATCATCGGGGCCTCCGCGCTGTTCCTGATTGCTGAAGCCGGCCGGCGCCTGCTTGATCCGGTTCTACCCACCAATACAAACCTGGGCATTGTCATCATGCTGGTGTCTTCAGCCCTGATAGGCAGCCTGGTAATCCTGCAACGTTCCGTGGTGAAAAAAACCGGCTCCTTTGTTATCTCAGCCGATGCCCTGCACGGCATCGGGGATGTCGGCATCAACCTGGGCGTCATCGTGGCTCTGGTTGTCTCAACCCAGTTCAACGCACCCATGGTCGACCCCATTGTCGCCATCCTGCTGGCCGGCGTGCTGATTCGTGGCGCCTGGGAGATTGGCGGGGGTGCTATTCGGCAATTAATGGACGTAGAACTGTCCGAAGACGAACGCCGGAAAATCCGGGAGATTGCCCTGGCCAATCCGGCCGTACGAGACATTCATGACTTGCGGACCCGACGAGCCGGCCTGTCCGCCTTCATCCAGATGCACATCGAGCTCGACGGCAATATGCGCCTGGCCGAAGCGCACGAGATTGCCGATGCCGTGGAGCTGGCTGTAAAAAACGAATTTGAGGATGCCGAAGTCCTCATCCACCAGGACCCGCAAGGCATGGAAAGCGTGCCGGAATATCTACGAGAGTAGATCGAAGCCCCAATCGCGAGGCAGGAATTCCGCCCTCATCTCAGCCTTTTTGTTTTGATGCCCAGATCGCCAGGCGATGCCGGATTGTCACCTGCGAGACCTGCTCTTCGGGCAAGGGCTGAATCAGCTTGTCGTGCACCAGCAGCCGGTATATGTATTCCAGCTTGTCATGGGCTGAATCCGTGGGCTCGAACTCAACCGCGCCCCGCTTTTCCCCGTAGGCCACACCCAGGGCAATGGCTTTCTTAACCAGCTCTTTCTCGTTTTTCAGCTTTTTCATCGCATCCAGCCCGTGGCCTGCCGTCAGTGTCCGCCGCCGATATAGCCATTGCAAGCTCGCTGACTGCCGAACCCCGGGGCTATGCAAAGACTCACCGCTTAAACGTACTCACCCGGCGGGCTATTCTGACTCTCAGCATTGATAAAACCGGCAAACTCGGGCGGCAGAGTTTTTTGCAGACTCTCCCATTCTGATTGCATCAGCGGATAGTTCTTTATCCAATAAACAGTAACTCTTGCAATACCATACGACCAATAATCATCGAGAAATCCTTCGCGTTGCTGATAGAACATATTCATACAATGCCTGACGTGCGCAGTGAAAAAGCCTTTCAGCTTAAATTTTTCTGCTTTCGACAAAGACCCCGGATCATCCACTGATCGCACCAGCAAGTCGGCAATATCTGTCGTCCATCTGGCTGATATGAGCTGAACACCAAGGTCCGTGCGCGCCTGAGCCGTGGCGGCGCGACCGGCTTTCCTGGTCTGCTTTAACTGGTAACCCACGTATATCAATGAAACGATCACGCCTAATGCAGCCAGCAGATCGGCAACATCTGCAATACTAGAAAGATTCATGGGAACACTCGCTTAGTACTCCAGGTACACAAAACGCTCGACTCAATTCAGAGCGTGCCTGCGACGAATCGAATTCGACGCGAATAGTAATAAGACAATGCAAGTGACACCAGACCAATGCTCACTACCACCAGTCTATCGGCGTTTGAGTATTCTCCGAAAGCCACTGGGCCTGTCAGCCAGAATACTGCATCACCGATCATGACAGCCGCAATGTGCGTCAAGATGCACGCCTTCAATGAACCGCCGATATATCGCAGCCAACCCCAGGCAAACAGGATCGCAAGCACACCAAAGAAACGTGGCCACAAAGAATCCCAGGGGTGAGAAAAAAGATTGAACAGGATGACAGCACCGATGGCAGTCCCTGCACCCAGATAGCGTGAAAGCTGAGTCTGCATGATGCCGCGGAAACAAACTTCAGACGACGACGACAACGCAATAGAAATAACGATCCAATACGTTGCGGAAAACAGGGTGCTGACACCTTCTGGCCCAGTCGGTGCCGCATAAACGGACCCGTGCCAGCTTTTTTCCAGCACCCAGACGGCGTGGGCTGCCACATTGGAAGCAAGGGCAAAACCCATGACAAGCGGAACCGGTGCATTGCACCGATTGCTCAGCCCTATATCCCAACGCCTGTCGCACCAAAGCGTCACTGCAATCACAGCGGCAAGCACCGGCAGCGGGAACCAGGGCACTGTTGGCCAGTTGGTGGCATTGAACTGCGCGGTCTGCAGGCTAAACAAGACCAGGCAAACGAAAATAATCGTACCACCGAACCCAGCAGCAACACAGGTCTTTAAGGCATCTGCCCTGTCTTTGTCGATAACACTGCCCATTATTGTCGGCCACCCATGGCCGGCATGAGAGATAGGCCGCGCGCGCAATCGCTTGGCCGCACGGCACTAATTGCTTGCACCGGCGATGCGCTAATTGAACTTCCTTGCCAGCTCATTCCTTAACTTCTCTACAGTATTTCGATCTGGCCCGGCAACCATGATGTATACGAAAGAGCCTGAACCATTCTTGACGCATTTCACCGCTGCCCGATTGGCGGCGAAGTTACCGTAACTGTAGTTGCCATTTTTCACAGTCTCGGTATAGCTAAGTGATTGCAGTGCCCGCAATCCTT
>JBPCXH010000174.1:0-26405 GCA_051008735.1 Gammaproteobacteria bacterium
TCAACTTCAACAGCTATGGCCTCGACGGCCAGCCGGCGCTGCACATCCTGAACAATGACTTTGAGCCCGGCCTGCAGGATGGCGAAACCGCCTACCTGGTGCTGAGCCAGCGACGCGGCGGACGCGGCCTGTGGGGCCTCAACGTCACCGAAAAAGACGCACCGGGCCTGCTGTGGGTGATCGACGGCTCGGAAGCGGCCGCCGGCACGCCGCTGAGCACGCTGGGCCAGACCTGGTCCACGCCGGTCTTCAGCAAGGTCGAGATCGACGGCCTTGGCGAGCGGACGGTAGCCATTATCGGCGGCGGCTATGACGACGGCCAGGACAACGTGGGCTACCACGCCGACGCTGTCGGCAACTCGATCTTCATGATCGACATTGAGAACGGCAACGTACTCTGGAGCGCCGGCGGCAACGCAACTGTGGGCCACAACCTGCCGATGAACACCGGCAACGGCGCCAACGCAACGATGCAGCATGGTGTGGCGGCCCCGGTCAAGGCCATTGATCTGAGCGGCGACGGTTTTGTCGACCGGATGTACGCCACGGATCTTGGTGGTCGCATCTGGCGCTTCGATGTCGAAAACGGCGAGTCGGCGGCCAATCTTGTCAGCGGCGGCCTGATCGCCAACCTGGGCGGCGCGGAGAGCGGTCAGGATACCGATGCACGGCGCTTCTATGCCGCGCCGGACATCGTGTTCGTGCCACCGAGTAACTCGAACTACGAGCCTTACCTGGCAATCAATGTCGGCTCCGGCCATCGCGCCAAACCGCTGGATGAATCGCAGGACGACTGGTTCTTCTCGGTGCGTGACCGGGATGTATACAACAGCATCGCCACTGCGGATTACAACGGTGACTATGTCCAGTTCGCCGATCTCGTCGATATCACCGACGACACGGAACCGACGCTGGACGTTGACGCAGCCGGCTGGAAACTGGAAATGGAAGCGGAAGCCGGTGAACGGGTGCTGAGCGAATCCTTCACCTTTGCCGGCACGACCTTCATCACGTCCTTCGCACCGGCACCCATTGTCGCCACGTGCGGACAGGTCTCGGCCGGTGGCGGCAACAACCGGCTGTATCGCGTCCGCGTGACCGACGGCGCTCCGGATGCGCCTGACGACGAAGTGCTTGAGGAACCCGAGCCGGAGGACCGTTACACCGACCTCGCGACGAAGGGTATTGCCCCCTCACCCGTGCTCCTGTTCACGGAAGAAGCGCCTGAACTGGTCCTGTGTGTCGGCGTCGAGTGCGGCGACGCGGGTGTCAGCAACAACCTCGAAAGGACCTACTGGTTCCAGGATGAAACGCAGTAATAATTGCGTGTGAGCAAGGACGCTCCGGCAAAAAGCCCCTTCGGGGGCTTTTTGTTTTTATGGCTGCGAACAAAGGGTCGAAGCGATCAATCGGTCAGGCGGTGCGAGTCATTCTGGCCCAGTCGGACCCAGCGGATTCAATCCAGCATTAATCGCTTCGACCCCTTTTTGGGGCTTGCCCACACTTTATGACGCCTCCTTATCCGCCACTTTCAGAACGGTCGCGTCGCTCATGCGGCTTGCAGACACAGGTGCCCATTGCGTGACTGGCACCGGGCCTGGCGGATGCCTAAGATAGCCACAGGGCGTTAAGACGCGCATGCCTTTAAAGAGATTCAATGGCCAGTCGCCGCCAACTTATCCTGGGTTCAGCCGGACTGCTCGCCGCCGGCTTCGGCGCCTCTCGCCTGCTGCGGGACGACGCGCCCATCCTGCGCCCGGCGGGCGTTCCCCTGAGCAGCTTCCCGCCCCAGGTGACGGCCGAACAGGTCACCAAGGGTCTGGACTTGACGGGCAAGACGGCCCTGGTCACAGGCGCCAATTCGGGACTTGGACTTGAGACCCTGCGCGTTTTGGCTCTGCGCGGGGCCACTGTAATCGGCACAGGACGAACCCTGGAAAAAGCCGCGAAGGCCTGTGCCACGGTCACGGGTAATACAGTGCCGGTGGCACTGGAGCTGACCGACTTTGATTCGGTCACTGCCTGCGCTGAAAGCGTACGGGCACTGAACAGGCCCATCGACATGCTGGTGCTGAATGCCGGCGTCATGGCGCTGCCCGAACTTGAACAAGTCAACGGGCTGGAAAAGCAATTCGTCACCAATCATCTGGGGCACTTCCTGCTGACCCGGCTGCTGCTCGACCAGGTACTGGCAGCGCCAGCCGGCCGGGTTGTGGTCGTATCCAGCAGCGCATTGAAATGGGCTGATGAAACCGCCATTGAATGGGACAACCTGAGTGGTGAACGCGATTACAGCGCCAATCGCGCCTACGGGCAGTCCAAGCTGGCCAATGCACTTTTCTCGCTGGAATTATCCAGGCGTCTGGCCGGAACCCATGCCACTTCCAATTCCATGAACCCCGGCCCGGTCCTCACGAACTTGCAGCGTCACGCACCCGGGTGGGCTGTGAAACTCGGTGAATGGCTCGGACCCGCCTTCATGAAGACGCCGGCCGAAGGTGCGTCGACCGTCTGCTATCTGGCCACCAGTCCCCTGATGGCTGGCATCAGCGGACATTATTTTATTGACTGCAACCCCGTCAGCCTCGGCGGCAACAGCCAGGACGCGGAAATGGCAGCCCGCCTGTGGCAGGTATCCAGCGAACTGACCCGCGCTTATCTCACCTGATGCCAGCTTTACTGGCCACCGTGCATCACTAGCCCAGATCCACCTGGAAACGATATTCCCGACGCTCCCCGTTTTTGTGCTCACCGACCAGGCGGATGGTCCAGGTGCTCGCACCGCCCAAAGCTTCTGCCGGAATCCGGCCCAGAGGGGCATTCTGAACGGGTTTTTTCAGCTCGCCCTTCACGCGCTGCCACTGCTCCGGATCCTGCCCCGGGCCGAATTCAAGCCAGGCCTTTTTAAGCTCGTCAGCATCCAGGCTTCCCTGCACCTCCAGATAGATTTGCCCCCGGTCCTCGACGGCGCTCGCCCCGTTGATCAATACGTCGATGAAAAAGGCCGGGTCTGCGCTCAGGGCGGCGCGTGCGTCGACAATACCGTAGCCCGAGAACTGATCCCGCCCCGGCGTCTCGATGTCGCGCGCGGATTGCTCGACAATGCGCCGGACATCCGCCGCTGTGAGTGTCGGCTTGTTCGCCCAGACCAGTGAGGCGATACCCGAAACAATCGGCGCGGCGAAGGAGGTACCGGCCGAGCGGTAGTATCTCGTGTCGTCACCCACATAAGCGTCGCCCGGCTTGTAGACGGACTCATCCGGCGTGTTCCACATGAAATCTGTTCGCCTGGCCCGCAGGCTCAGGATCTCCACACCGGGCGCGGCTATATCGATCTGGGTCCCGTAATTTGAAAACGCGGGCCGACGGTCTTCAAGATCAGTGGCCGCCACAGTCAGGACGCCGGTAAGCCCGGCCGGCTGGATATTATCTGTGGACTCCCCTGTATTGCCGGCTGCGGCCACCACCAGCACACCCTCGCGTTCCGCGTAGGCAATTGCCTCCTGCACAACCTGTGGCAGACCCGGCCCCGCGACGCTCAAATTCAATATTTGAGCGCCGTTATCAACTCCATACACGATTGCCTTGGCGATACTTAATGCGCGCGTGTGCCCGAATCCGTTCAGCGCCTTGAGCACCATAATGCGGGCGTTCGGATTGATCCCGGTAATACCCGTATCGTTATTACCGTCAGCTGCAATAATGCCGGCAACAAAGGTCCCGTGGCCATCCTCGTCCCAGGGGTCGTTGGAGTTATTGATAAAGTCCCAGCCAATCACGTCATCCACGTAACCGTTGTTGTCATCATCAATACGATTACCCGGAATCTCACCCTCATTGCGCCACAAATTGTCCCAGTTAATTTCCAGGTGGTGCCAGTCCAGTCCGGTATCAATGACCCCGATCACAATCGGGGCCGCATCGTCATTTATCGCTGACCAGGCAGAATCAGCGGCTTCAGTTAAGCCCACCCGCTTGATTGCCCACTGGTCATCGAAGTCCTGCCCCCAGGTACCACGACTGGTGAAAGACGGTTCTCCGGGCGGCGGCAGTGCCTCCTCCCCACAGGTATTGTTTTCTACATAGCTCAGCCCGGGCAGGGATGAAAAATTCAAGTTAGGCGCTACCCCGTAAGACTCTGACTGCGGGGGTGGCGTGTAGATGTTCTCCGCCTTAATGCCGTATCGATCCAGAAGCATCTCCGGATATATCAGGGACAGATAGAGATCGTCATCAATACTGAAGGCATCGTTGATATAGGGCCTGAAGTCAGGCCCCGGCGGGCTGCCCTCGTCCAGATCGACGCTCGCCCCGAATGTCAGGCCGTTATCCGCTGTGCCGGACAGCGTAAAGTCCACGTCCACGTCATGGAAGAAACGTGTCGAATTAACTTTCTCTTTCGCCTGCCCCGCTAACTTAATAACCATCGAATCCGTGGCCTGGTAATGCAACGGGATCTTGAAGTCCCAGCCGTTATCGCGCCACGACAGGTCGTAACCCACGCCGGTCTTGAAATCCGTATCAGTCGCCGGGGGAGCCGAAGACCCCAAGGTGGGCACCGTGTCGATGGCCCAATCCATGTCACCATCCGTATCTCCCAGGGTGACGGTCCCGAAATTCCCACTCAAAAAGACTGTTCCGGCCTCAGCAAGTTGACGCAGCCTGGCTGCCGCTTCCGGATCAACACCCAGGCTATCGAGGGTTTGATCGTTCAGATCCAGTTCTGCCTCGCCCCGGTTATTGCTAAACAGGCGCAGGGGGCTGGCGTCATAAGCCGACTCCGGATCTTTCGGCAGACCTGAGAAAGGCAGCGCCCAATCCATATCAGGCCCCAGCGAAAAAACCGTATCCGTAGCCGGTTTGGTGCTCAGCGGACCCGGCTTGCCATCCTGGAAATCCTGATACTCGTAGCGAAACTCAAACTTGAGGGTCGTCGGGCGCAGCGTACCGCTAAAAGCTTTGAAATCCGGCATTGCTTGACTACTCGAGCCGGCTTGGCCGATTGCATCAGCCCCGGATGCCGTATCCGCTGAAGTTGTTGTATCGCCCTGCGCCGGCGGACAGTTTCTTAGAATATCCCGAATGCTCTCGTTTGCCTCATCGAGCATTGTTTGTCCGGCCGTCGCTTGTGCTTCGTAATTCTGACGTGCGGTCGGACCAATGTACGGGTCATTGGCGTAATCGTTGTTGGCGGTGCGCTGGGCCAAGCCATTGATGCGCGCGTCATAGAGGGGTTTGAGTGCCTTTTTCTGGGCCGGTGAACACGGCGAAGACTGGTTGATGTAGCTCTCGGGGGGTATGCCTTGTCGATAGCTCGCATACCACGGTGCAACCGGCGTCGCTGAGGGATCGGCAGCCGGTGAGGTCTCAGGAGGCGCGGAAGTCGCTGGCGAGGAGCCGGTACCTGCCTGATTCAGGCTGTCCAAATATTTTTGCCTGAGCTCACCGGGCGACGAGGGTCTCGGGTCTACGTTATAGAAACTGTACAGGCTGTCGTCGAGGCTCAGGGCTGGATTTTGCGTAGGAAAAAGCCACCGCTCAGACGCTTTTTTCCTGGCCGCTTTTTTCCTGGCTGGCCTTTTTTTGGCGGTTTTTTTTGTGGTCGCTTTTTTTGTAGCCGCTTTTTTTGTAGTCGCTTTTTTCCTATGCGTTTTTTTCTTAGCCGCTTTTTTCTTGACTTTCCGCTTGGCGCCAGCGGTGGTTGGGGAGCGACCGAAAAAATCGGGGCTTACCCGGACCCGGCCGGACTCAGTCGCCCAGTCGGGCGCATCTATACCGTATTCCAGGCGGTACTCGGTGCGCAGGGTCGAGTCCCAGCTTTGAGTCCACTGATTTCTGGAAGGCCCGATGGCTGGCAGATAGGACAGCGCAGACCGACTGACTGACGGGATGTAATCACATTGGGAAGTGCTGTCCAACGCCATGTCAACGCCCTCCATGGCCCGGTTATATTCAGAGACAAGGTCATCACCAAATTGACCCGGCGAAAAATCCTCAAGGGACACATCACCCGTCGTACTGTCAGAATAGAGAGTCATCTCTCCGGCAGGCCCTCGGCTATCGCCGCCGAACAAGATGCCCTGGGGGCCCCGCAAGCTATATCTGGGACGTGTCTTGACCGACACGATGCCCCCCGTCGCCTTGCGACCAAACAAGGTGCCCTGGGGCCCCCGCAGGACCTCGACCCGCTCAATATCTGCCAGGGGAATCAGGACACCCACATCATTGGGAATGGTGCGCCCATCCAGGATAACGCGGGTGCCGCGGAAGCCCCCGCCAAATCCGGCTTGATCTGAACCCAGGCCACGGATGGCAATATCTGAAGTCTGAGCATCGGCTTCATAGGAGATACCCGGCAAGTTGCCGGGCAATGTGTCGAGCACGTCCTGCATTCCAGCCGACGCCAAATCCTCACCCGTGAAGGCGGTTACCGACGCCGGTACGTCCTGGAGACTTTGCTCGCGCTTGGCCAATGCCGGCCCGACCTGAATGGCACAGAAAAAAGCCAGCACCACGTGACTTACCCGAATAAACACTGCCTTCATAACTCGGCTTTCCTCTGAATGGATCGGTTTATCTGTTTTTCCTGGTCGATAATCTGGCGCCAATTCACGCTAGCACGGCATAAATAGTTACCTTTAGGGCAACGCCGCTAGCCATGATTGAGCGTCCTGATCGGCTGCACGGCCGCTGCCTGCATGGCGGGATAGGCGCCGGCCAGCACGCCCACGGCAAAGGCCGCGAAAATACCGGCCACCCCCGCCACCAGCCCCACTTCCACCGGCCAGCCCAAACGCCAGCCCACAAGGTTGGCGATGACGGTACCGGCTAGGAGTCCAACCACACCACCCAGGGCTGACACCAGCGCTGATTCGGTGACAAACTGCTCAATGATGTCCCGGCGACGCGCCCCGAGGGCCAGGCGCAGACCGATCTCGGGCCGACGTCTGAGCACCGTCATCAGCATGGTATTCATGATGCCGATGCCGCCCACGACCAGCATCACCGCGGTGGTGCCCATGAGTAACAGCCCGACGACTGTCTGCAGTTCGTACTTCTGCCGCAGCATTTCAATGGGCACCACATACTCAAAAGCCGTGCCCTGGGTGTCGTATTCCAGAATTCGCTGCACCGCTCCGCTGGCGCGCATCAGGTCGGCTTCATCGTCAAAGCGCAGAATCAGCTCATCCAGGCTGGCACCGGAAGCGGTCGGCCCGTTATTCACCAGGGGCACATAGGCGACCTGATCCAGGTCCGGCAGTTCCGCGCCACCAAAATCAAACTCCGGGTGCACCGTCGGCGCCAGCCAGCCCACCACGGTGAAAATCTCATTGCCCAGCCGCACCTGATTGCCCACGGCCCCGCCCCGGGGAAAAAGTGCGCGGCCTAATTCCCAACCCAACACACACACCCGGGTGTGCTGGTCCTGGTCATACCAGCTGATAAAACGGCCATCAAAGAGTTCCAGTCGCTGGGTGCGCTGATAGTCGCGACCGGTTTGCACCACGCGAATGCCCTCCACACGGGCCAGCGAGGATTGAATGGCGGTCTGACCGTTGGCGACGGGCACCAACTGATCCAGCTCCGGCCCGAGGATTCTCTGCACGGCCGCGATGCGTTCCGGCTCAATGGGCGTGCCACTGCTGCGCACCACCAGGGTGCCGCCACCCAGCAGGCCAATGGCCTCATTAAATTCACGCCGGGCACCCTCACCGATTGCAACAACAGTCACCAGACCGCTGACACCGGCCACCACACCCAGCACCGACAGCAGCGCCTGCACTCGATGATGCCGCCACACCTGCAACGCAGACCGCAGACGGGCGCGCCAACGATTCATGCCGCCAGCTCCTCGAGGCGACCGCCTCGCAGGGCGTAGTGACGGCCGGCGATGCCGGCGACTTCTGCATCATGAGTCACCATGAGAATCGTCAGGCCTTCCTGATTCAGGTCGCGTAACAAGGCCACCAGCTGCCGGGTGTTTTCTTCATCCAGATTGCCGGTGGGCTCATCGGCCAGCAGCAGTGCCGGAGCCGCGAACAGGGCCCGCGCCACGGCGGCCCGCTGACGTTCTCCGCCGGAGAGTTCAGCGGGTAAATGATCCAGTCGATGGCCCAGGCCCACTCGTTCCAGCAAGCTGCGCGCCCGCTGCCGATGGGCAGACTGATCGTCACTGGGGCCGTACTCTGCGGCCAGGGCCACGTTATCTACCAGGTCCAGGTAATCGACAAAATGCGCGCTTTGAAATACAAAGCCGATGCGTTGATTACGGACCGCGGCCAGCGCATCAGCATCCAGTCGGGAGACTTCTGCCCCGGCCAGCCAGTACTCACCCCCGTCCGGCGCGTCCAGACAGCCCAGCAGCTGCAGCAGGGTGGATTTACCGGCGCCGGAGCTGCCCATGATCGACACGAATTCGCCGGTCTCTATATTCAGGTCCAGATCTGCCAGCACGGGCACGACCCGCGCTGCCTGGCGGTAGGACTTCTCCAGTCCTGCCGCCCGAATCATGGGCGATTCCGGGCCAGGGCGGTCGCCGGGTCGGTCAGCATGACCCGATCGCCGTCTTTGAGACCTTTCTCCACGATAATCTGCTTGCCGTCGCTGGGTCCGATCGCGACGCTTTGGCGCACTGCCCGGCCGCCTGACCACACATAACAAACCGGCTCGCCTTTTTCGTAGAACACCGCCTCAACCGGCACGCGCAATACGTTCTTATAGGAGTCGGTCAGCACCGATGCACGGGCGTGCATGCCGGGCCGCAAACGCGAATCCACCGCGTCCAGCAATATGCGCACCTGAAACAGATTGACCCCGGCGCCGGCAGATTCGGTGGCCAGCGTACCGACAAATTCGACCTTGCCCGACAGGCTAAGATCAGCAAAAGCATCCGGCCACAGGGTAACGGCCTGCCCCACCGCGAGCTTGGCGATATCGCGCTCGCGCACGTTGATATCCGCCACCATGGTGGTCATGTCGGGAATCACCATAAAGCCGTGGCGATTCCACACCGAATCACCGACCTGCACGCGCCGGCGTTCGTTGCCAACGGAGACTTGCTTGTAAACCACAAAACCTGACACGGGGGCGACAATCCGCGTTTTGTCCAGAAAAGCCTGCGCCTTTTCCATGGCCTGGCGACTGCGCTCGACCTGGTGGCCAATGCGCGTCAGCGCGGCATATTTCTGCGCCTGCCCATGCTGGTCCGCCTGCACCGCATGCTCTAACTCCTTACGCTTGCCGACCAGCTCCATTTCAGCCTGCTTGCGTTCCGACGGACTTTCTATCTCGCGAATAATGCGTGATCGCTCTGCCGCCAGATCACGTGCATTGCGCTGTTCGTTCTCCATGGCTTTCGCCTGCGCCAGTTGGCCCTCGCTCCCCAGGCCCATATCGAGCATTTCCTGCTGGGAGTTCAACTCTTGCCTGGACTCCTGCCAGGCGACTTCGGCCGAGGCCAATTCAGCCCGGGCGGCGGCAATACGCAGGGGTTGATCGGCCTCAATGAGGCTGCGCAGTTTCAGTTCAGCCAGATCGATTTGCTGCTGCAGCTGCCGGCGATCCTCACGCCCCTGCTGCACCTGCAACTGCATTTCTGCTTCGGCCTGCAATTGGGCGGCGGCGGCTTCTTCATGCTCACGCTCAAGTTTCTGCGCTTCGGTTTCAAAGGGTGTGGGGTCAAAGCGCACAATCTCCGCGCCGGCCTCTACCCACGAGCCTTCCGGCGCGAGCCAGATCAGCTTGGCCTGGTTACTGGGCAATTCAGAAGCAATGGTGACTGAGCGGCCCGCATCCAGCCGGGCCGATTCAATGACACGCAGTTCAAAGGGGCCGGAGGCAACGGTGACGGTGAACGGATCGTCCGCCGCCCAAAGGAGTATAGGCAGAGTGCTTAAGAGCAGGCCGCAGGCCCGCGCCATGATTCTCATGGGATGTACTCCTTCGCCAGGGTACCTGTGACCCGCTTCACTTCCAGGCCGGCAATCAGGTAGTCCGCGCGAGCCTGCCGTTCAAGCTGCCGCGACTCCGACAGCGCCTGCTCGCGCTCCAGCACGTCCTCGGTACTGGATTTACCACTGCGGTATAACAACTCGGCGTGTTTGAAACGCTGTTCTGACAGGCTCAGCGAGGCCCGCGCCAGCCCCAGCTGACTGACCTGCTCGCGATGGTTCATCACCGCATTTCGCACGTCAGCCCGGATGTCTTCAGACAAGCGGTTATAGTCGCGCTGGCGTTGCTTATAAAAAAGCAGGATGCGTCGGTAAGTGATATCGCGCCGGCCATTCACATCCATATCCATGGACAAGCCGATGCCAACACGGTTTTCATTCAAGTCCATACTGTCGCCGAAGCCTTCGCCCTCGCCCACCCGGGCAAATTGCAGGGTCACATCCAGCCCCGGCAGGCGACTTTCAGGTTCCGTCTGCAATTTACGGCGAGCCAGATCGATTTCTTCACCCAGGCGCAGCAGTTCGGCGCGATTGGCCAGGGCCAGGGCTTCGGTCACTTCCGGCTCGGGCAAATTTTCCGACGGGTCGGATACCGCCGGTAATTCGGGATCAATTTCAAAGGGCTCATCGATATTCATGCCGAGCATGATCTTGAGGCGATTGTCGGCGCTGACCAGGCTGCTGCGAGCGGTATTCCAGCGCTGGTTGGCCTGCGCAACCCGCAGTTCGGCCGCACTCTGGTCCAAAGCAGACGAGCGACCATTGCGCACACGAATTCGCGTGGCATTGGCCAGGGCTTTGGCCAGGGTCGTTTCGCCGTCCGCCGCCTGCAAACTATCGCGGGCCAGCACTGACTGATAGTAGTGACTGGCTACCTGCGCAATCAGCTCTTCGGAACCCACCGTGGCCAGGCGCTCGCGATGCTGATAGTCCAGCTCGGCACGGCGTAAATCCAGCGTGCCGGAGTCCAGGGGATCATCAAAGATAGGCAAGCTGTAGCTGAAACGCATTTCCGACAGGTTGTTGCCACCGAAATCCGAGTTATAAAACTCCAGATTCCAGCTTGACCCACCTTCGAATCGCTGTGACATCCCCGAACGGAAAGTCTTACCCAACTCCGAGCCGACCCGGGCATCCGAGTCCAGGCGGGTATAGAACTGCCGGCGAAACTCCGACCGCGCATCTTCCAGGTCCAGTTCCGCCCCTTCGATGCTGCTGAGCAGGTTCAGGTAATCGTTATTCTGGGCCAGCGCACGCGTAATAGCGTCCGACAGCCGCAGTAGCTGTGCGTCTGCTGCTAACGCCACCGGGCTAATCAACCCGATCACCAGTGCTATCGCTAACTCACGCATTTCATCTGACGAGATCGCCACAACGCACTCAACGCGCCGTGCTGACCTCTTTAAGTCTTACTGTGAACCGGTAAACGCCACCTCGATGGGTTCGCTGGTTCCACTCATATCGGTATCCGGCAGGGAACCATTGGTACCGGCCGCAATGTTGCCACTCCAGGTGCCGGCCATTGAATCGAAAGTGCCGGACTGCTGAAACTCCGTGCCGGCGAAGCCCTGGTAAGTGCCGATGCCCGTCGCTGTAAACATCTCGCCCATAGTCAGGGAACCGTTGAGCGTGACATCAATCCCGGTGCCACTGCACGCAATGGTCAGACTGCCGCTCGACTCATTCACGTCGTAGCTACAGTTGGGAAAGTTATCCGGATGACTGTCCGGATTACTGATCAGGCTCGTCGACATGGAATAAGAGCCACTGATGGGGCTGGAACCACCGCCGCTGCTGCTGTTGCCATCATCGTTATTGCCATCAGCAGCATCTATGGCCAGCGCGGTCGTTGCGACCAGGACGCCGCCCACAGCATAGGGCTGCCACCCGCCGCCGCCTTGCATCAGCAACATCGTGCCGCCTTCCCAGTCCACACGCCACTCGCCCTTTTCATCAAAATTAAAGCCGATGACCTTGCCGTCTTCATCCGTTTTAATGGGCTCCTGACCCGGGCCACCGTAGGTCTTGCCACTGGGTGACGTCAAAGAGACTGACGTGGACTTGACCGGGGCACCATTGCTCATGACCTGAAAGTCCTTGACCACGGCGTACACCTGGGTGGGCCCCAGTAACAGACTCGTGATCAACGCGACCAACGCGCCGGCGATCAATCCACTGGATTGCTTCTTCATTGACTTATTCCCCCGCTGTGAATATTTGTTCTTTTTATTGGCAAGAAGCGGCTGGCAGGTGAACCTGACCGAGCATGTTGTTATTCGACTTCTGTGCCTGTCAGCCCGGGAATCACTCCCAAGCCCACGTCCGGCCTACTCGCCGGAAGCTCTAAAGTTAACACGCCGGCGCGGCCCTGCGGCATTTTTCAGCCCCGGGCCACTGACCGAGCAATGGTCAGGCTAAATGCAGCTAGGGCTTGGCCTGCTGGGCGGCCAGGGCATCGAAATCGCCGGCAAAATCGTTAATGCGGCGCGTGAATCGAGCCATCTGCTTGTCATCCAGGGAAGCAATAACGTCGACCATCAAAGTGAGCACGGTGAGTTGATTCGCCTCAACTTGCTTGCGGTAGTCGGCCGAATCCATGTAGTTGGGGTCCAGACTGATGGACAGCAACCTGGCCTGGAACACCGGGCTCGGGGGCCGCTCCAGCAACAGGCGGCGGAAGTCCTGCTGCCAGGCCCGACGACCCGCGAGCCATTCCTCGGAATTGTCATACATGCCGGCAATGGAATTGCTAATAATCAGCCGCTGGTCGGCCTTCAGTCGCCCGGTAAAGCGCTGAAAATTCTTGATAGCGGCTTTCTCTCGACGGGCCAGGCGCTCCTTGACGGTTCTGCCCGAATACTCCTCGTCGAGTTCCTCGTTTTCTTCCGCCAGTTTTTCAATCAGATATTCCACCTGCTCATCGCTCAGGGATGAAAGGAAAGTCACGACGTCCGGCATAATCTGGCGAAGGAAAGCGTCATACAGTTCGATGACTTGCTGGAATACAGCCCCCAGGCGCTCGGTGCTCAGCTGCCTGGCCTGCGCATCGGCGGCGATACTCCTTAACAAGTCTGCATAGACAGGGAGCTGCTCCGTCCGCAACCATTCCAGGGAACTGCCCACCGTCTTGCGCAGCAGCTTTTCCTGCTCTTCCTCGAGGGAGAAATAGCTGTTCAAGCGCCAGGTAATGACCCAGTCAAGCTGATTGAAAACAAAGCGGGTACTGATGCAACCACCCAGCATTATTGCCAGGAGCAGCAAGCCAAACAGGCGACTGATTCGACCGGGTACTCCCTTAGCGCGTGGCTTGGCGCACGACATCGTCAGGGCAGCGACCGTAGCCATTGAGATCTACCTCAGTCGAAAGGATGCCGGATCAGAATATTCTCATCGCGACCGGGACCGGTCGAAATGATATGCACCGGCACTTGCAGAATTTCTTCCACTCGCTGGAGATAGTTTCGCGCGGCCGCAGGAAGCCGATTCAAGTCCGTCACACCCACTGTAGACTCCGTCCAGCCGGGCATTTCTTCATAAACGGGGCGGCACTCGGCGTAGCGGTCGACCAACAGGGGCGGCGCGAGCTCCACCTCACCGTCTATCTCGTAACCGGTGCAGATCTTGATGGTCTTCAGACCGTCCAGCACGTCGAGTTTGGTGACACACAGACCCGTGATGCTGTTGTTCACGACGGCCCGCCGCAAAGCCACCGCATCAAACCAGCCACACCGCCGGGCCCGCCCCGTCGTGGCGCCGAATTCCGCACCGACTTCGGCCAGGTGCTTGCCCATGTCATCAAAGAGTTCTGTTGGAAAGGGACCTGAGCCCACCCGGGTGGTGTAGGCCTTGACCACACCCAGCACATAATCAAAGGAGGCCGGGCCGATGCCGCTGCCGGTGGCTGCCGCCCCCGCCGTGGTGTTGGACGAGGTCACATAGGGATAGGTGCCATGATCCACATCAAGCAAAGTACCCTGCGCTCCTTCGAACAGCAGGTTGCTGTCCGCCTGGATCAACTCACCGAGGTAGCCCGTGACGTCCGTCACCAGGGGCTTGATACGCTCACCCATGGCCAGCCATTCGTCCTGAGTGGCGGCTACGTCCACCGCTTCGGCCTGGTAATACTCGGTCAGTAAAAAGTTATGCAAATCCATGATGGCGTGCAGACGCTCGCCAAAGGTCTTGGCATCAAACAGATCTGACATGCGCAACGAACGCCGCGCCGCCTTATCTTCATAGGCCGGCCCGATACCTCGCCGGGTCGTGCCGATTGCTTCCTTGCCCCGGGCTGTCTCCCGGGCTTTATCCAGCGCAATGTGAGTCGGCAGAATCAGCGGGCAGGCGGCACTGATCTGCAAGCGCTCGGCCACATTGACACCGCGGCCCTCGAGCTCTTCCATCTCTTCAAGCAGGGAGGGCAAATGCACCACCACACCGTTGGCAATCACACAGGCGACCCCGTCACGCAGGATGCCCGACGGAATCAGGTGCAGGACGGTCTTGTTACCGTTAATGAGCAGGGTATGACCGGCATTGTGGCCGCCCTGAAAGCGAACCACCGCAGCACTGCGGTCGGTGAGCAGATCAACGATCTTGCCCTTGCCCTCGTCGCCCCACTGGGCCCCGACGACGATGATTCTTTTTCCTGACACCTTGTTCCCTACTTGCAGAGCAATAACTAGCCGCGCACGAGCCACACCAGCAGCAGTCCAGAGGCCACAGCAATCAGCCCCAGAAAGCGCAACTGGCCGTTACGCAACCTTGAAATCAGTACCAAGCCCTGCCGCCAGGCCATGGGATTGGCAAATGGCAACAGCCCTTCAAGGATCAGGTAGATCCCCACTGCGGCCAGCAGATCATTCCAGTTCATCGTGCAACTCGCCCCGATCGGCGCGGCAATTTTCTTAGCTTTGCCGGCCGGCTACCGTCTCTCGATCAGCGCCCTGGTCTGGACTCGTTGAAGTACTGCAGAAAGTCACTGTCAGCATCCAGCACCAGCACGTCGTTACCCTGGCCCATGGACCGTCGGTACGCCTGGGTGCTGCGATAAAAGCTGAAAAACTCCGGATTCTGCTCGAATGCCTGGGCGTAGATTTGCGCGGCCTCGGCATCACCCGCACCGCGAATCTTTTCCGCATCGCGATAAGCTTCAGCAATAATGACCGTTCGCTGCCGGTCGGCATCTGCCCGAATCAGTTCGGCATTCTCCGCACCCTCGGCGCGTAATTCAGCCGCGGTCCGAGCCCGTTCCTGGCGCATGCGGTTGAACACCGACTCACTGACTTCCTCGGAAAATTCAATGCGCTTCACACGCACGTCGACAACATCGATACCGAATCGCTCCGCCTCGCCCTGGGCCGCACGCAACATACTGTCCATCAATTCGCGTCGCTCGGCAGAGACCACCTCGGGCACCGTGCGCTTGGCGAACTCGGCGCGGATACCGTCCTTGACGATTTCCAGCATACGCTGGGCGGCAATGATTTCATCACCGCCGGTCGCCCGGTAGTAGGCAGCCACGTCTTCTATTCGCCATTTAACGAAGAAATCGACGATCAGGTTCTTTTTCTCAAAGGTCAGGAATGGTTCCTGTGGGTTGGTGATCGTCAACATGCGTCGCGGGTAAAAACTGACGGTATTGACGATGGGGATCTTAAAGTGCAACCCGGCATCGATGTCGGAGTCAACGATCTCACCGAAGCGCAGCTTCAAAGCGTGCTCGCGCTCATCCACCATAAACAAGGCTGAGGTGGCCAGGAAAAAACCCAGCAACAACAGCACCAGCAAACCTCTGTTAATAGCCATTAGCGTGCTCCCCGGACGCGCATGGAATCGCGTGGCGCCAACCTGGACGAAGACGCTGTATCGGAACCGGCGCCGCCGCCCATGCGATTGCCGGCAGACCCGGCGGGCGTCGAGCTACTGCGGCCCTGCTCGATCAACTTATCCATGGGCAGGTAGAGAAGATTGCCACTGCCCTTTGCGTCCAGAATTACCTTGTTTGAGCGTGCATAAACATCCTCAAGGGCTTCGATGTACAAGCGCTCGCGCGTCACCTCGGGCGCCTTTTCATACTCGCTCAGCAATTTTTCAAAGCGGGCACTTTCACCCTGAGCATCCGCGACAACCCGGGCTTTATAGGCTTCTGAATCCAGCATCCGCCTTGAGGCCTCACCGCGGGCCTTGGGCAAGATGTCATTGGAGTAGGTCTGGGCTTCGAAGGTCAGGCGCTCCTTATCCTCACGCGCCTTGATCGCGTCCTGCACGGCCGCTTCCACCTGGCTGGGAAAGTTGACGTTCTGCAGGTTGACCTTGGTCACGGTCATGCCAGTGGCATATTCATCCAGCGCTTCCTGAATAACATCCTGGGTCCTCAGAGCAATCTCTGCGCGACCTCCCAGCAGGACGAAATCAATAGGGTTCTTGCCGATCACTTCACGGATCGCGCTCTCGCTGACGTCACTGAGGGTAGCCTCCGGGTCGCGGACTTCGAAAAGAAACTTAACTGGGTCCGGCCGCTGGTACTGGACCACGAGATCGACCACCACGATGTTTTCATCGGCGGTCAGCATCCGGGTTTCCTGCCTGAAGGTAGAAATCTCCGCGACATTGATGCGTTCAACCTGCTCGACGGGCCAGGGAATATGCCAGCGCAGTCCCGGCATTGTCGTGGCCACATAGGCCCCAAAGCGCAGGACAATCCCGCGCTCAGCCTCATTGACCCGGTAGACACCGGTTGCTGCCCAAGCCAGCAATATCAGCACCAACAGCAAGGTAATCATCGAACCGCTGGCACCATCACCGCTGCCTTGACCGTCGCCGCCGCCTTTGCCGCCAAACAGTGCGCTCAGCTTGCGTTGCCAGTCGCGGACGATTTTATCCAGGTCCGGCGGACCCTGATTACCCTTGCCACGGTCCCAGGGATTCTGGCCGTTGCCTGACTCATTCCAAGCCATATCTGTCTATCTCAACCTCAATTTAATGCTGCCGCGCCGGCTGAACCGTCAGGGTCTGCCAGCTGCAAATCTTCTCGTCGCCTCAACTCTTCATAGCCTTGACGATCAAGCTCAATATCAAGCTCCCAACCGCCTTCGCCCAGTTCCCGCTCGGCCAGCACCTCACCCGCCGAGTAGATGAGCGCGCGAAGTCTGGCCTGAGTCACGCCCAGACGAACCGTGCCGCGTACGAGCTCCTGATGCAGGTATTCGCTGATAACTCCCAAGAGGGATTCGACGCCCTCCCCGGTTGTGGCTGATAGCCATACACGACTGGGCATCCCCGTCTCGGCGCGGTCCAGCCGTGGTTCGCCGTCAAGTATATCAATCTTGTTAAACACCTGAACCACGGGCAGGTGATCAGCGCCGATCTGCCGAAGAACGGCCTCCACAGCCCCTATCCGCTGGTCCCGCTCCGGATCCGTGGCATCGACCACGTGCAGCAGCAGGCGCGCACCGCGGCTTTCTTCCAGAGTCGAATGGAAAGCGGCGACCAGTTCATGAGGCAGATCTTGAACAAAACCGACGGTATCGGCCAGCACAATCGGCGAGCCGTCGGCCAGCTGGATACGCCGCAAGGTCGGATCCAGGGTCACAAACAGCTGATCAGCAGCCGGCACCTCGGACTGGGTCAGACGATTAAACAGGGTCGACTTGCCCGCATTGGTATAGCCCACCAAAGAAATGGTCGGCACGTCCCGTTTGCGGCGCCGCTGCCGGGACAGTTCGCGGCGTTTGGCCAGCCGCTCCAGGCGCGCCGCCAACTGCTTGATGCGTTTGCCCAGCAGGCGCCGGTCTGTTTCCAGCTGGGTCTCACCCGGCCCGCGCAGGCCAATACCGCCTTTTTGCCGTTCCAGGTGGGTCCAGCCGCGGACAAGGCGAGTCGACAAGTGTTTCAGCTGGGCCAGCTCGACCTGCAACTTGCCCTCAAAGGTGCGGGCCCGCAGGGCAAAGATATCCAGAATCAGCCCCGTACGATCGACCACCCGGACGCACAGCTCCTTCTCCAGGTTGCGTTCCTGGGCGGGCGCCAGTTCATGATCAATCAGCAGCAGGGAAGCTTCTTCAGCTTCCAGCAGGGCTTTTACCTCGGCCAGCTTGCCCTTGCCCATGAGAATGCGTGGATTGGCTGTGCGCAAACGGGCCACCAGGGTAGCGACGATTTCGGCGCCGGCCGCATTGGCCAGAGCACGAAACTCACCTTGCTGATCGGCATCCGGCGCCGCACCGATACCCACGCTCAGGATGACGGCCCGCTCGCCTCCCTGCGGCCGCTCAAACATTGGGATCTCTGTCAGGCACCTGCCAAAGACTCAGCCCGTGCTCCCGGGCGAATGACAGGTGCTGCAAACGGTTATCCGTCCTCGTTCTCTTCCGCGCCGGGCAACTGCATGTTCCGCGCCGGCACCACGGTCGAGATCGCGTGCTTGTACACCATCTGATTGACGCTGTTCTTAAGCAACACAACGAATTGATCAAAAGAATCAATCGTGCCCTGAAGCTTGATCCCGTTCACCAGATAAATTGACACTGGCACCTTATCCTTACGCAGCAGATTCAGAAAGGGATCTTGCAGGCTTTGACCCTTGGACATTTTCGACGACTCCCTAGGAATTATTGTTTGTTATTTTTCTTTTTGCAGAGGACGGTCATCCCGCCCCCTCGGCGGTTCGCACACAACCGTTGGCTAAGTTTAGCGGCTAAACCCGGATATTGCATCAAGGGCGCCAGCCGCCTTGAGGGTGCGCAGGGCCCTCTGACTCAACTGCGCCTGATCGGTGTGCAAAGCCTTGAAATCAGGCTCATTGCGTAGCCAGGTCAGTTGCCGCTTGGCATAGCGACGCGTGGCGGTAATGGCATCCGTCACGGCCCGCTCCAGGGTGCAAAGACCCTCCAGGTGCTGCCACAACTGGCGATAACCAACAGCCCGGGCGGCCGGCAGGGCAGCATGCATGCCAGGCAGCGCGCGCAAGCGACTCACCTCATCGAGCAGCCCGGCCTCCAGCATGAGCTGAAAACGAGCAGCGATTCTCTCGTGCAACACCGATCGATCGCCCGGCAGCAGCGCCAGGCAGCAGAAATTCACCGGTGCCCTGTCGACCTCGGCGTTCTGCCATTCCGTCAAGGGCCGGCCGGACAGGGCGAACACCTCCAGGGCTCGCTGGATTCGCTGACGATCAGCGGGCGCGATGCGCCCGGCAGCTGCCGGATCGACGGTCGCCAGTTCTGCGTGCAGCGCGGGCCAGCCTTCGCGGGCACCCCGTGCATCCAGCTCAGCGCGCACGGACAGGTCCGCCGGCGGCATCGGGGCAAGACCCTGCATCAGCGCGCGAAAGTACAGCAGGGTGCCGCCGACCAGCACCGGCACCCGGCCTGCGGCGGCGACCGATGTGATCAGGGCCAGGGCATCGTCGCGAAAGGCCGCCGCGGAGTAGCGCTCCTGCGGATCGCGAATATCGATCAGGTGATGGGGCACCGTCGCACGGATTTCAGCGGAAGGTTTTGCAGTACCGATATCCAGGCCCCGGTAAACCTGGACAGAATCAACACTGATAATTTCTGCCGGAAACTCGCGGGCCAGCGCGAGGGCCAACTCAGTCTTGCCGACCGCCGTGGGACCGGCCAGGCAAACAGCCGTGGGCAGGGACACGCGCGTCAGCGGCCGCGGGCGAACAGGCGATCCAGATCCTGGAGGGTTAAAAGCGTCCAGGTCGGTCGGCCGTGGTTACATTGATCGCTGCGCTCGGTGGTCTCCATGTCGCGCAGCAAAGCGTTCATTTCATCCACGCTTAAAGGCCGATTCGCCCGCACCGACCCATGGCAGGCCATAGAGGCCAGGACGTCATCAATTTGCCGCTGAATGCGCTCGGAACTGCCGGCTGCCGTCAGGTCAGCGAGCACGTCCCGCAACAAGGCTTCCGCGTTGCCAGCCGCCAGCAGCACCGGCACCGACCGAATAGTGAGCCGCTCGGGGCCGCTGCGGTCGACGGCCAGACCCAGCTGCGCCAGCACCTGCGCGTGGGCTTCGGCCAGGTCAGCCTCGGCCTGACTCACGTCCACCGGCTGGGGCACCAGCAATGGCTGGGTGCGAATGCTGGTCTGGGCATGAGCGGCCTTCAGACGCTCGTAAGTAATGCGCTCGTGCGCCGCGTGGGCATCAACAATAATCAGACCTTCGGCATTCTGCGCCAGGATATAGGCGCCGTGCAGATGGGCGACGGCATGGCCAAGAGGCAAATCATCGGCCCCTGCATCAGCACCCGGAAGCTGCGCCGGCAAACTGAAACTCGCCGGCGCCGGATAAGACGGGCGCCCTTCCCGCGCCGGCCCGGCGCCCAGCCCCAGACCGCGCTGCAAATCGACCGGCCCCTGGCTGACCGGCGCGGCGGCGGCCGACTCGCTGCCGGGCCGCGTGTCCGCCAGTGCCGCCTCGACGGTGCGCCGAATAAAATCATGCGCACCGCGACCGTTGCGAAAACGCACTTCCTGCTTGGAGGGATGCACATTCACATCAACCTCGGCCGGATCGATCTCCAGGTACAGGACATAGGCCGGTTGACGACCGTGATACAGCACATCGGCGTAGGCCATCCTTACCGCATGGGCGAGACTGCGATCACGAATCACACGCCCGTTTAAGACCAGGTGCTGCAGATCAGCCTGACTGCGGGAAAAACTCGGGCGCGCAATCCAGCCATGGACCGCCAGACCCTCCGCCGCACGTTCCACGTAAATCGCGTTATCCATGAAAGCGCTGCCACACAATTTGGCCAGCCGGGCCTCCTGTTCGGTGCGTGTTGCTGCAACGGGCAGATCGAATACCGGCCGGTTGTTGTGCACCAGGCGCAAGGCTGTGCCGAAACGACTCATGGCAATGCGTTCAACGGCCTTTTGAATATGGGTGAACTCGGTCCGTTCGGTTTTCAGGAAGCGGCGCCGCGCCGGCGTGCGGGCGAACAGATCACGCACCTCGACGGTGGTGCCCTCCGGGTGCGGCGCCGGACGCATGTCACCGCAATCGCCGTGGACGACATCAAGAGCATAGGCATCGGCAGCACTCGCCGAGCGGGACACCAACCGCAAACGCGAGACCGAGGCAATACTGGGCAAGGCTTCGCCCCGAAAGCCCAGGGAGGCCACGCAAGTCAGATCATCCAGGCTGGATATCTTGCTGGTCGCGTGCCGGGACAGCGCCAGAGCCAGTTCATCGCGAGGAATACCCACGCCGTCATCCCGAATGCGGCACAGACGAACCCCGGCCTCTTCCAGTTCGACTTCTATGCGCCGGGCACCGGCATCCAGGCTGTTTTCCAGCAGCTCCTTGACCATGGCAGCCGGCCGTTCCACGACCTCGCCGGCGGCGATCTGATTAACAAGCTGGGGCGGCAGTTGGCGAATAGACATGCCGGGATTCTTTCAGAACGCCCGGCAGATTTGAATCGGCCTCAGGTTCCTCGACGCAGCGGAATCCGCAAGCGTTGACCTATCCGGATACGATCCCCGCGCAACTGATTGGCTGTGCGGATATTCCGCACACTGACGTTATAGCGATCAGCGATGCCGCTGAGGGTATCGCCGCGCCGAATCACGTGTTCGCGATCGACCGGGCGCCGATTCTGCGCTAACTGGGCCACCCGGCTGCCCGGGGGCGGGTTCTGATAAAAGTAGTCCCTTACGCCATCCAGAATGGCGTTTGCCAGGCGCGCCTGATAGTCAGACCGGCGCAGGCGGGACTCGTCATCCGGGTTGGAAATAAAGGCAGTCTCAATCAACAACGACGGCACATCCGGCGATTTGAGCACCAGGAAGGGTGCCTGCTGGACCTGGCGTTTGCGCACGTGCGCGAACTCACCGAACTCATCAAGAATCTGCTCGCCCACATCAATACTGGTGCTCAGGGTTGCGTTCTGGGACAGGTCCATCAACACGCCCGCCAGGGTTGGATCCTTATCTTCCAGGTGCACCCCGCCAATCAGCACCGCGGCATTCTCCCGCTCGGCCAGCCGTCGCGAGGCTTCATCAGTGGCGCCTTTATTGGACAGGGCATAGACCGTTGCGCCCCGGACGCGCCGATCGCGGAAAGCGTCGGCATGAATGGACAAAAATAAATCTGCACGGGCGCTGCGGGCCCGCTCCATCCGGGCGCGCAAGGGCACAAAGGTGTCCCGGTCGCGGGTCAGCACGGCGCGCATACCCGGCTCGGCATCGATGGCCCGGGCCAGGCGCTTGCTGATGGCCAGGGTCACATCCTTCTCCTGAGTCCCGCGACGACCGTGGGCCCCCGGGTCCTTGCCCCCATGGCCGGCATCCACGGCAATAATCAGTTCACGGCCGCGACCCGGCGCCGCCGGTACGGTCTTGACCACCGGCGGCTTCTTGGCGGCAGACGCAGCGCGGGGCTGGCCCAAATCAATGACCAGCCGATCACCGGTCTGAGCGCCGGCAGGCAGCACAAAACTCCTGGCCGCGGTGGCCTGGTGCATATCCAGCACGATTCGCAGCGAACCGTCCTGACGATTGGCACCCCGCAGACGCTGCACCCGCCCTGTGCCGGCCGGCAACGGCAAGGCCACAGACGCGAATCGCGCCGGCCGGATATCGACCACCACGCGTTCGGGATTGGAAAGAGTAAATAACTTGTGTTCGATGGGAGCGCTGAGGTCTATGGCCACGCGGGTCACGCCGTCACGGTCGGCAATGCGCACACCCTGAACACGGGCGGGACCCGCGAACGCCGTCACGTAACTCAAGGCAAGCAGCAGCAACAAACTCAGGCGCAACATTTCCCCGACTCCGCTTGGACCCCCTGTTTGGGCGTCTCCGCCCCCCGCATTCTGGGATATCCATTTTTATTATGTAAATTATATGGATACAGGAGTTTTCTACAAGGGGGTCTAGTTCACACTTTTTGCCAGCCTTTTGAAGGCCAGGTGCCCGGGCCGGCTGGCCGGCACCAGCACCACCTGGCGGCCGTGTCCGGCCACCTCCAGCGCCAGTTCCAGGTCGGCTGCCGGGAGAAAGCCGCGCCCCTGTTCCGGCCATTCGACCAACAGCAGCCCACCGGGCGCGGGCAGCTCGCTCATACCCAGGTACTCGGCCTCGCCCGGGTCAACCAGGCGATACAGGTCCACGTGGTGCACCGGCCCGACGGCCAGTTCATAGGGCTCCACCAGGGTATAAGTCGGACTGGGCACCCGGCCCGTGTGTCCCAGGCCCCTGAGCAAGGCGCGCACCAGGGTGGTTTTGCCCGCTCCCAGCTGGCCCTTGAGCCAGATCGTCAGGCCCGTTTCGGGCAAGGGGCTGATCGCGGTCGCCAGCGCCCGGCCCAGGACATCGGTCGCTGCGGCATCGGCCAGATCCAGCTTCAGGGATTCAGACACGCGCGCAGCTCACTCACAACGTCATCCGCCAGCAGCCCGCGCTCGCCCTGCCGGGCTGCGCGATCGCCGGCCACGGCGTGTACCCAGGCAGCCGCCGCGGCGGCCTCGGCCGGCTCCGTCGGGACCTGCGCCAGGATGCCGGCCAGGCAACCCGTCAGGACATCACCCATCCCGGCCGTCGCCATGCCGGGATTGCCGCGGTCAATCAGCCACGCCACATCGCCGTCGCGCCCCACCAGGGTGCCCTGCCCTTTGAGCACCGACACCCCACCGTAGCGGTTGTTTAAAGCGGCCAGGGCCGCAGGACGATCCTGCTGAACCTCCGGGGTGCTTTGCTTAAGCAAGCGGCCGGCCTCACCCGGGTGAGGTGTCAGGATCCAGTCGTCGCGACGGTGCGGTGCATCGGCCAACAAGTTCAGACCATCGGCATCAATCACCAGCGGCTGGGCACAGGCCACCGTGGCCTTAAACAGGGCCTGCGCCCAGTCATCGCTGCCCAGGCCGGGGCCTAAGGCAACCACGCTCACGCGTTCCAGCAGCGGCTGCAGATCGGCCGCGCCATTCACGGCCGCGCACATGATTTCAGGTCGCCCGGCCAGCACACCGGCGACGTTGTCGGGCCGTGTCGCGACCGTGACCAGGCCCGCGCCGGCTCGCAAAGCGGCCGCGCCGGCCAGGCGCACCGCGCCCCCCATGCCGAGGTTTCCCCCGACAATCAGCACATGTCCGAACAGCCCTTTATGGGCATTCGCCGGCCGGGGCGGCAACAACTCCCGCAAACTGTGCTGATCAAAAAGACGGAAATTCGGACGCATGTCTGCCATCGCTTCTGGCGGTATCCCAAGATCTGAAAAAGTCACGATACCGCAGTGGCCCGGGCCTTCACCCAGGTAGAGGCCCTGCTTCAAACCAACGAAGGTTACGGTGGCCGATGCCCGGATAGCAGCGCCCAGTACCTGACCGCTGATGCCACTTAGCCCGGTAGGAATGTCGACGGCGACAGTGGGAGCTGCGGCTGCATTGGCCTGTGCAACTGCATCCAGGTACGCACCGGTCAGGGGCCGATCAAGGCCCGTACCCAGCAAAGCGTCAATGATTAAATCAGCATCGCTGAAGTCAGTCGATTCGCTAGACGGCTCAGCCCGACCCCCGGCTGCCTGAAAATCTGCCCAGGCACTGGCGGCATCGCCCTGCAAACGGTCCGGGTCACTGACGGTAATAAGCCGGATCCGGATGTTACGCACCCGGGCCAGGCGCGCAATCACGTAACCGTCGCCGGCATTGTTACCGGCGCCGCACAAAACAACCCAGCTGCGCGCCTCGGGGAAACGTTCGCAGGCCAACTCCAGGGTCGCGGCCCCGGCCCGGCACATCAGTTCATAGCCCGCAATACCCAGTTGCTCAATGGCACGCCGATCCATTTCCCGGACCTGCGCCGGCGTCAGCAAACTGTTCGTCACGGCATACACAGACGAAATTATACTGGTCGCCACCTTTGCCACCTGGCCGCCGTCGAGGCGACCCCGCCGTGACCGAACTTTCCGCCACAGAACTGAAGCACCTGGCTACCCGGATCAAAGCCTGGGGCGCGGACCTGGGCTTTCAGCAACTGGGCATCGCGCCGGCCAGTGTCGGGGATGCGGAAGCCGGGCTGGAACAATGGCTGGCGGCCGGCTTCCAGGGCGAGATGGCTTACATGAGCAAACACGGCCGCCGGCGATCCCGACCTGCCGAGCTGGTGCCGGGAACCGTCCGGGTCATTATGGCCAGAATGGATTACCTGCCGCCGGAGGCAGACCCCCCGGCCACCTTGCTTGATGAGCCGGATACGGCCTACATCGCCCGCTACAGCCTGGGGCGCGATTATCACAAGCTGTTACGCCGACGCTTGCAGCAACTGGCCGATCGAATCACCGGGGACTGTGGGCCCTTTGGTTACCGGGTATTTGTCGACAGCGGCCCGGTCATGGAAAAGCCTCTGGCCGCCCTGGCGGGCCTGGGCTGGCAGGGCAAACACACCAACCTCATTAACCGTGAGGCCGGCTCCTGGTTTCTGCTGGGTACCCTGCTGACTGACCTGCCCTTGCCGCTGGATCAACCGGTCACCAACCATTGCGGCAGTTGCCGGGCCTGCCTGGACGTCTGCCCCACCCAGGCCATCGTGGCACCCTACAAACTGGACGCGCGCCGCTGCATTTCCTACCTGACCATCGAAAATCGCGGTGCGATTCCCGAGGAATTCCGTGCGGCCATGGGCAACCGTATTTTTGGCTGTGACGACTGCCAGTTGTTTTGCCCGTGGAATAAATTCGCCCAGCCAACCCAAGAAACCGACTTCCTGCCCCGGCATGGCCTGGATACGCCGGCCCTGCTGGAACTGTTCAGTTGGAGCGAGACCGAATGGGAAGAGCGAACCCGCGGCAGCGCGCTGCGTCGGCCGGGCTATGCAGGCTGGTTACGCAACATCGCCGTTGCCCTGGGCAACGCCAGGCCGGCTGAAAAAGTGCGCACTGCCCTGGAAAAACAACTCAATCATTCCTCAGGAATGGTTCGCGAGCATGTTCAATGGGCACTGGACCAACAGCAGCTCCCATAAACAAAAACCCCGCCGGGTGGCGGGGTCTTCGTGACACGAGAGACTAAGTAGATTTAGCGTGAGGCGCGGCGCCGGAACGCAAAGGCTGTCAGACCGGCCAGCAGTGCGAGGATGCCCGTCGGGGCACTCAGGCCCTGGCCACCGCTGCCGCCTTCGATAGTTTTCGGCGACACATCAATACGGGTGAAAAAGGTCGCGCTTCTCTTGATGATATCGCCATCGGTGCCGATACCGCACAGGCTCAGGATGCACCCAAAGTTCACGCCCTGCCCACCGAGGTTCCACGACTGCAGAAGGCTGGAGATGCGGGTTTTCTTGGTGTCAAACTTGAACAGTTCCGGGGTACCGCTAAAGGTACCGATGGAGTTGCCGCGGCGGAAACCTTCGATCATGAATCCGGTGAGATCACTGGATGTGACATAGCGACTGTCAGGCTGCACAAAACTGAACATGCCAGCCAGGCTATAGCCCCGCTTGCCATCCC
>JBPCXH010000175.1:0-8083 GCA_051008735.1 Gammaproteobacteria bacterium
GTCAAACCACGCAGGACAATCCGCGCACCCAGTTGCCTGGCAAAGAAGCTCTCGTTTCGATTCCGGGGCTGGCGGTCCATCAGGTCTGACTCTGCCGGCTCTACCCCCAGGGCCAATGCCGGAATACCATCGCTCACCAGGTTGATCCACAAGATCATGAGCGCAGTCACCGGCAGCAGCGGGTCATCACCCATGGCGAGAAACGCGAACAGGATGGCGGAAACCTCGGCCACATTAGCCGTGAGAGCCTGACGAATGAACTTGAGAATATTGTCGTAAATTCGCCGGCCTTCTTTGACAGCTGAAACAATTGTCGAGAAGTTGTCGTCCATCAGAATCAGCGCGGCTGAATCTTTGGCCACGGATGTCCCGGCAATTCCCATGGCTACGCCGATGTCGGCGCTGCGAAGGGCCGGCGCGTCATTGACTCCGTCGCCCGTCATGGCCACCACTTCACCATTGGCCTGAAAGGCCTTCACGATGCGTAACTTGTGTTCGGGGGTTACCCTGGCAAATACCGCGCACTGGGGTGCAACGGCTTTTAGCTGCGCCTCGCTCAGGGCATCCACTTCCGCGCCAGTCATTACCAGGTCGGCTGCGCTCCGCTTGATGCCGATTGTCTCGGCAATAGCCTGAGCTGTCGCGGCATGATCGCCGGTGATCATGACTGTACGAACACCGGCACTCCAGCATTCGGCGACCGCATTGATCACCTCAGCGCGAGGCGGATCCATGATGCCGTGCACGCCCAGCAATACGAAATCTGCTTCATGTTGGCCAACATCATTATCGATCTGGCCCGGGTCTACTTCATGATAAGCAATAGCCAGAGTACGCAAAGCTGCGCCGGCGAACTCGGCAACCGCGGCCTCAACACTGGCGCGGGCCTCTGCATCCAGCGGTACCTCCTCGCCATTGCGACGAACTCTGACACTCCGCGACAGCAAAACATCCGGAGCACCCTTGGCAATGAGTAAATGCTCGCCCTCCGGTGTCTTGATAATCATACTCATGAGCTTGCGGGTCGAATCAAACGGAAAGCGTCGAACCACTTCATAGCCACGTTGTTGAAGTCTATCCCTGGAAATACCACCCTTAGCAGCGGCCACCAGCAATGAGCCCTCGGTAGGATTTCCACGCACCCTGTAGCGGCCGTCTTCTTGCAGTAACTCGGCATCATTACAGGCAGCAGAAATCATCAACATCTGTCGCAAGTCATCATCGGTCTTGGCTTCGGACTCTTCACCGTCGGCAGTGATAAAAGCGCCTGCAGGGTCGAAACCCTGACCCGTAACATCCCAGCGCTTGCCTCCTGCCCACAGTGCCATCACCTGCATCTGGTTCTGAGTCAGGGTGCCCGTCTTGTCGGAACAGATAACGGAGGTAGAACCCAGGGTTTCCACGGAATCGAGTTGCCGCGCAAGAGCATTACCCCGAGCCATGCGCTGTGAACCCATGGTCAGCACAATAGTTACGACGGTGGGCAAGCCTTCCGGAATGGCTGCCACGGACAGGGAAATTCCAGTGTTCAGCATCTCCAGCACGCTGACACCCTGGTAGATACCCAGACCTATGATGGCAGCGACAATCGCCAGGGCTGCGCCAATAAGAACATGGGAGAGCCTGTCGATACGCCGCTGTAATGGCGTCTTGGGTTCCTTTGCTGTGCTGAGCAGGTCGGCAATGCGGCCGACCTCGGTATCCATTCCGGTTCCCGTCACGACAGCCAGGCCGTTGCCGGCCGTCACCAGGGTGCTCATGAAACCGAGATTCACGCGGTCGCCCAGCGCCACGGACTCGGCGGCAATAGCATCTGTCCCCTTGTCCACCGGCTCTGATTCACCGGTCAGGGCCGCTTCGTCGATCTGTAGCGTACTGGCTTCCAGAATCCGCACATCAGCCGGCACAATATCGCCCGTATTCAGACGGACAATATCGCCTGGCACTAACTCGAGGGCAGGCACGTCCAGCCACTTGTTTTCACGACGCACTGCGGCTTCGGGCGCCGCCATATCTTTCAACGCAGCCATGGACTTCTGCGCCTTGAACTCCTGGATAAAGCCAATCAGCGCGTTGAGCAAAACAATCACTGCGATGGCAATTGCATCCACAGCATGATCCGCATACAGCGAAATACCGGCACCGCCAATCAGAATGAGGAGTAGCGGGTTTTTGAATTGCACCAGGAACAGCCCGAGCCATGAAATCGTTTCGGCTTCAACTAATTCATTGGGGCCATACCTGTGCAGTCTTTCAGCAGCGTCTTTCGCCGCAAGGCCCTGTTCAGCATTTGACTGCAGGGTTTCGACGACGTTTTCAGTCGTCTGGCTAAACCATTGAGTAGACACGGATGGCTCTTAATTATTTTAGGTACAGTCTGGATACCCTACCTAATGAATCGGCCAGTGACTACCGGGCATCAAGGCCGGTGGCAGATAGGGGGCAATAAGAACTGATGCTGAGGACAGTCAGCCCGAAAAACATGGCAATATCAGAGCCAACAGGGCGGAGGCGCATGAACACTAATTTCAGGCAGCAACTACGGGAAGAGTTTGATCTGACGCCTCCCATGGCGACATGGATCGTGGCCACACATATTTTTGTTCTGGCGTGTCCGCTAGCTTTGATCTGGGCCGTTGACAACTTTGGCGCGCGACTGCCTCAGTCCTTTGCCTACCCCACGCTGGTTAGCCTGGCTTCGGCTATTTATATCGGCGCGACGGCGTTTGAGGTTGCACAGAACTCTGCCGATCGCTGGTACCTGACCGAGGCAACACGCAGCGTTGCCGATCTTTTTTTTAACGGCTTCATGACCCTGGCCTTCCTGCTCTATATTGTGGCCTTCCTGGGATTCGGCTGGATAGCCCTGGCTGCCGCGGTACTGACAGCGCTCTATCCCCTTGCTTACATCTGGAATCATCCATCACATCGCGGCCTAAGCGGGACCGTTGTGCTTCTTGCGACCGGGAGCCTGTACTTCGTGACGGGTGATCCGGCTGTATTTCTGTTCTTGCTCGGGACGGGGGTCGGCGTGTACTTCATCACCTTCCTGATTGAACGACATGCCCAGATTTTTCATGGCTGGGGCGCTTTGTCTTTTGGCCTGGGCTTCCTGGCCTGGCCCTGGGCAGTTGTTAACGCGGCGAACGGTACACCGTTATCCTGGACTTGGTTCGCAGGTATTAGTGCGGCCGTAATTCTGGGCCTGGCATTGCTAAGGCCTTTACTTAAGCGGGCCAAAGCCACACCCCACCAGTACACCTGAATAGCCTCCGTCACTACGGAACGGCTGGGCGGGCCTCGCGTTCATTAAATGGCCACCCGGGCTGACACCTCCCGATGTCTACGGGCGCATGCTAGCCTTTCACAATAACAATGAGAGCTGACATAGAAACCGGCCGCGTCAGACATGATTTCAGCGTCTGCAAAAGATAGATCTGGGGAAATTTGTGAAGAGATTTGGCTTACTGGGCCTACTGGCCGCGCTTATTTATACGGCTGGCTGTTCGTCGGACAACACTGTCCAGATAGCACCCGCACCCACTACCGGTGAAGTGAATATCGATTCCGCGGGTTTGACTCGAACTTTTTACCTGCAAATTCCCGAGGACTATGATCCGGATTTGCGAAATAAACCGCTGCTGTTTGCCTATCATGGCACCGGCGGTGACTACACCCTGTGGCTGGACGGCTACTATGATCTGCTGGATGAAGTCGGCAACGACGCTATCGTTGTATTGGCCCAGGCGAAAGCCGACGAAAACGGTGTCAACCAATGGGATTACGACGTTGACTTTAAATACTTTGAAGACGTGCTGCGCTATATCGACAAGCGACTGAGGTACGACCGGCTCAAAGTCTTCATTACCGGCCATAGTAGCGGCGCCGGCATGTCCCACGAACTGGGCTGTAACTATGGCGATATCGTGCGAGGTATCGCGCCTCACTCAGGTATCCAGCGAACCAAGATATGCCTTGGTTCGGTGGCAGTTTTACAAAGCCATGGCTCCAAGGACACACTGGTGCCGGCAGGCACCGGTGAAGCAGCCCACGAGTTCTGGGTTGCCTACAACGGGTTCCAGTACGAAGTGTCCGGCCCAGGCGTGGACCCGGTATGCATTGATCATTCTCTCGGCGGCTCCTCTTATCCGATGCAGTGGTGCCTGCACGATGAAGACGCCGGACCTGAAGGTCATGACTGGCCCAGCTTTGCTTCGAAGGCTACCTGGGATTTCTTTTCTGCCCTGACCCGGGAGGAGCCTGATGAGGAACCGCCCCCCGGCGGCGGCAATGAAAACGTCGATCTGTTCGATACCTTGCTGAGTTTCACACTGGAATATCCGCCCGGCATCGTCGACCCCACGCAGGGTGCCGTTTCGATCTATCCGGCCGGTACCCAGCAACCCCTCGGCGGCGGCCCTTCCTCAATCCTCAACCTGGCTTTTGATCCCGGCGCCGTCGGCCCCGGTTCCGTGCAGAGCTACACCGTGCCTATCAAATATGTGAACGAGAGCTTTCCTGGAACCTACGCCTTTGCCATAAGCATGTACGTGGCGGCCGGGGGCAATCCGATACCGTTTCCAGGCAGGGATCACATCGTGCTGAAGGACGTTGATGTGGTTGATCCAAACACAACGGTGACCATCGATGAAACTCTCGTGCTCGAACCAATCACTTTTTAGCTTTGGCAAACGCGGTCACCAAGTAAAAGAAAACGGTATTTCTCTCTTAACATTTTCGCAACGCTACTCAGTCACCGTCGAGTTATAGCTGAAAAAAATAAGACGGTTGTAATTCAAACTCGTGGTATACGGCAGGCATGCTGAACCAGTCTTCCGCAGGCACTACGTGGTGCATACCCACGGTGTACCACAATACGATATCCGTATTGACAATCGAGTGGTTGGCGGCGATCCACGACAAGAGGCCGACGTCGCCCGAGTGATGATTCAGATTGGACCCGGTCGCATTAGAACTGCCCATGCCCTGGCACCGACCCCCCTAATACATCTCTCTATCGACCTTGCCGGCGTCGGTCAGTCCACGCGTGATCGTTTCCAGTTCCTCAGCCGTCAGACTGCCCAGGGGATGGGGCTCCGCCCGAAGCAGCGTTACGGGCAACAGAAGCACTAAGAAAGTCAGCAATTGAAAACTGTTTTGGCTCATTAGACTCATTCTGAAAATAATCCTCGCAAGTCTATGCGCAAACTCCTGTCAACACAGACTTATGCAGTAAACTCAATGCTGAATCGGGGTACAGGGAGACTGGCAGTGAAAAGAAGAAACAAGAAACCAGGGATTGTTGCGCTGGCAATGGGCCTGATTGTCGCAGCCGGGAGTTTCGGCCTCATCAGTACGGCTCAGGCCGGCACCCATCAGAAGGGCAATATTTCGCCCACCCAGAAGCTGATGGATCCTAACGTCTACTACCCGGGCACCGAAGCACTGCAGAGCGACGAAATGCGCATCATTTCCTGCGGGACGGGCATGCCCACCGCACGGGAATCCCAGGCAGCGTCTTGCTGGCTGGTGGAACTGGGCAATGGTGACAAGTTTATTTTCGATGTCGGTACGGGCTCCGGGGCACGCATCGCCAGCATGCGAATTCCCTATGAATTCCTGAACAAGGTCTTCTTAAGCCATCTGCACACGGATCATTTCGGTGATTTTGGTGCCCTGTTCATCGGTGGCTGGTTAGCAGGCAGACAAGGACCCTTATATGTCTATGGGCCGAGCGGCTCGCGGCCTGAAACAGGCACCGCCTATGCGATTGATCATTATCAAAAGGCCTTGACCTGGGATATCGAAGGCCGGGCCGGACGCATTCCGGCTTCCGGAGGCAAGGTGATCGTGAAAGAATTTGATTTCAAGGCTGAAAACCAGGTGGTCTACGACGAAAACGATGTCGTTATTCGATCCTGGCCGGCGAATCATGTGATCGACGGGCCCGTCAGCTATAGCATGGAATGGAATGGCCTGAAGTTTGTCTTCGGTGGCGATACCTACCCGAACAAGTGGTTTGTGAAATATGCCGGGGACGCCGATCTGGCCATTCATGAGTGCTTTATCGCGGTGCCGGACCTGGCCACAAAGTTCGGTTTCTCTGTGTCCACGGCGCTGGAAGTGGGCACACAGATCCACACGGCACCGGAAGCTTTCGGCAAGGTTATGAGCCTGGTGAAGCCTCGCATGGCGGTGGCCTACCACTTCTTTAATGACCCGGATACGGCGCCGGCCATACTGGAGGGCGTTCGCTCCACCTACGATGGCCCCCTGACTCTGGCCGAAGACTATATGGTGTGGAATGTCACCAAGGACAATGTGCGGATGCGGAAGATTGTCTATAACGCAGACATGTGGCCACCACCGGGCGCCAAGCCGCCGCCGGCTGTGGATCGTTCCATTACGCAGTACGTGTCGAGTTGGATCACGGATCAGAATCTCGATGTGAGCAAGGAGATTCAGACCATCTACGACCACGTGAATGAACTGTACGGAACGGACGAAAAGCCGAACCAATAGAGGCACCATCCGTTCTTCGCACCAGGAACCCGGCTAAAAGCCGGGTTCTTTTTCTCAGCACGGTAAAAAGGAGATACCCATGGCTGATCCATCACAGGAACTCGATTGGCGCCTGGTAAAAATGAGCCTGAGCAGCATCATGAAAACCCTGGAGGTTTTGCACCCTGATATCGATGTGCACCAAACCGTACGCCAGCACATGCTCGGTATCTGCGCCGGCGTCCGTGAGCGGGTACTGGATGCTGCGGGTGATAAGGTAGCCCCCGAACAGGCCACGGCGAATGTGGATGCACTGATCAAGGTGATCGACGACTACTTCGACTACTCGGCCAACCCAATGTTTGGAACTGTTGAACTGGTGCGGCGCGACGGCTAGCCATGCATATCAAGAGCAGCTGGCAAAAAGAAACCCGCCGAAGCGGGTTTCTCAAAGCAGCAAATATGTCTTGGACTGATCGCCGGATCAGTTCTCAGGATAGGGCATCTCCCGCCCGACAGCCTCGCTGGCCTCTTCGTAGATTGGGCGCAACACATCATCGACATTCCAGAATCCGGCCTTGGTGAAATCGCTGAAACCGATGTCTTCCGGCTTAATGCCCGCTCTCTTGGCGAAATCTTGCCGATCATCAAGTGAAGGCAATTGGGCGGGTGATGCGAGTGGTGGCGCCCAGGTGTGATGATCGACCTCGGCCAGGCGCACGCGGATGTCGTCCTTCGTCACATTCCACACCATATAGTCTTCGGCCAGGCTCAGGGGACCACCATAGGTCTTGCGAATCCGATCGTAGACCGCAAAACGCGTATCGAAGTCATTAAAGAAATGGTACGCGACGGCCATCCGAGGCTCGACTGCACTCATCACCTTACCGAAAGCCTCCGGCGCCGTGTGTACCTGCGTGCCGACTGCTAACGCCGATTCCGGTGAGAAACGCATCTTGTTGACCAGATCGGGCGCTGCGATAAAGCACTCATGAACGACCAGATCAGCGTCCTTCGCGTAATCCACAAACCACTTGTTGGGATAGGTATCACTGGAAAAGACAAACTTCAGGTCGTTCCATTCCAGTGCATAGCTGACGGACCCGTCGATGGCATGGATGGCCGGGAACGCCCGGATCGTCACGCCATTGTCCTGGTAGACGACTTCATTCTCCACACGGAAATCGAACTCAGTGACTTCCATCCGGTAGCCCCGGTAATCGACATTTCCGGCGCGCCCGGCCAGATCCCAGGTCAGCATTTTCTGCATGTGGTCCAGGGCATAGGCGGTCCCGAGCTCGGGTGTTGCACCGCTCGGCCCCCAGACCCGTAGCGGTACATTCCTGCCCATGAGTGCGCCACCGATGAACAGGTCATGCAGGGCACCAAAGTGGTCCGTGTGCAGGTGCCCGACAAATACCTTGTCCAGAAAATTATAAGGAATCTGCAAGGACGAGATCCGCTCGGCCGATCCGGAGCCAATGTCGAACAGGAACTTGTCGCCATTGCCCAGTTCAACCAGGAAGCATGCCGCCGCCTGGGCAGCCCGCGTGGTCGGCATCCCGGTACCACAGGCAATCAC
>JBPCXH010000176.1:0-13940 GCA_051008735.1 Gammaproteobacteria bacterium
ATTAAGCTAGAGCCGCGTGGTCACCCGAGACGGAATCGAACCGTCATCTCCGCTTTGTAAGAGCGGAACTCTGCCATTGAGCTATCAGGCATTGAAATTGGTGCGGGCTGCGAGACTCGAACTCGCCCTTCTTTCCCTGGCCAGGAAGCGCTACACCTGTTTGCCTAGCCCGCGTGGCAGACCCTGAAGGACTCTAACCTTCATCTCGCCGGTTAAGGGCCGGGTGCTCTGACATTGAGCTAAGGATCCGTAGAAATTGTTGCGTCGTGTAGAGGTAACGTGGACCGGCCCGTGCCTTTCACGGACCGGTCCACGACCTGTTGCCAGCCATGCTTAGAACATAACCCGCAGTGCCGCGATGTAAGCGACGCCAACGGTCACACCAAACAGGCTGATGGCAACCTGGTACATGACCAGAATCAAGGTCTTCATGATGCATCTCCTGTGGATTGACGATTGCCCTTGCGGGCCCCTTCCTGACGTCGGTCTGGTTTGCTTGTAGCCTTCCGTTCCCTGTCGTCGGAATTTGGTTTGCGCGGCTGGCTGCGCGCCGAGCTGATGGCAGACGGGCCAGTGACTCGCAGCACCAGCCCGTTTGCCTTGCGTGGTAGACCCTGAAGGACTCGAACCTTCACCTGACCGGGTAAGAACCGGGTGCTCTGCCATTGAGCTAAGGATCCATTTCTGGGGTGAACGACGAGATTTGAACTCGCATCCTCCGGGTTCACAGCCCGGGACCTTGGCCTTAGGCGACATTCACCATTGATTGGTCGGGACGGTTGGATTTGAACCAACGACCTCGCGGTTCCGGACCGCTTGCTCTGGCCTTGCTGAGCTACACCCCGATGATTGGTTGACCGGGTGGGGCGTCGCTCCCGGCCATCCATGGCCTCGTCGCTCTCGCGCATCCCTGCGCTCCGCGACACTAAGGCGTCCTGCCTGTCGCGCGACACTAGTACATCCTGTACGTCGTCGAACCCACGACCACCAGCTTATGAAACTGGCTGCTAAGCCTCCCGCTTCCGATCTTTAGTTGGCGCCCCGTACGAGATTCGAACTCGCGTTCTCTGGATCGACAATCCATCGCCTTCAGCCGCTTGGCTAACGGGGCATGTTGGTGGAGGCTACCGGAATCAAACCGGCCTGCTTGCGCTTGCAAGGCGACTGCTGTCTCAGACAGCCCCCATCGTTTGGCTCCGGCCGCAGGATTCGAACCCGCATCTGTCCGCTTAACAGGCGATAGCTCTCCCATTGAGCTAGGCCGGAATAACTGGCGCACCGGGAAGGTCTCGACTCTCCGACTTCCTGCGTTTCAAGCAGGCGCTCTGCCATCTGAGCTACCGGTGCATGATTGGTGCGGGGTGCATGGATTATTCGCCCGCGCGGCGGGCTCACCCCTCAAGGGGGCCGCTCGCTCGCGTTGCTCGCTGCGCGTTTGTCGGCCGACCAGGTCGGCCTCGGTTCAAACCTGCGAAGGGCTATGCCCACCTGGTTTACAGCCAGGGTCCTTTGCTCACTTGGATACCCCCGCGAAAAATGGGGCCGGTCCGGGGATTCGAACCCCGTCGTAATGCTTACTAGGCAATTGCTCTTCCCAATGAGCTATACCGGCAGTGGCGGGTGGCGCACCTGTAACCAGGCACAAGGGCATCCCAATGGCGCCGCCCGGGGCGCGCCACCCGCATTGAGTAATCCGCATTGTTAAAGATCAAAGTCACAATGCCCGGGCATAAAAAAACCCCGGCGGAACAATCCAACCGGGGTTTTCTTTCCCTGGTCGGAAGGCTCATTTCATGCAGCCTTCCGACGAATACCCGAAAGACTACATCATCAAATCCGTTTCAACAGGCCGCACGAGGCCGGCATCGCAGGGCCAATTTTTTGGCGCGCAATGATTGTGTCGTGCGGCGTACACCGCAATCGAAAGAACGTTGTTCGCTCGTTCGATGCAGCCGTCGCTGTTAAACAAGTTGTGCATAGTTGTTTGCATAGGGCGCGGGAATTTACGCCTGTGTTCTATTTGTGTCAACACCTTTTGACACAAATTTTTAATTATTTTTTCCGGCGAAAAGAGACTTCGCCTGACAGGGTAATGACGGGGCAGAGCTAGTTAGCGACCTCCAGCCGAGCCAGGGTGGCGCGCCCCTGCGTGGCGACCTGCATGTTGATGCTGTTCAGGTAGGTCCGGGCCCGCGCATCGCCTTTCATGACGGCATCGAGAAATGCGGTGGAGGTCTCGTTAAAGATAGCCAGGCCTTCATGGTCCGGCTCGGTGTCCCGGTCTTTCTGTACCAGGCCGCCAAAATAGTGATCGCCCTTGTCGAGCATTAATTCATAACGCACCACACCGGCGCCGGTTTGTGCGCGCAGTATTTCCGTCTGACCTTCGGTGGGTGCGCCACGGGCGCCCATGGTCCCGAAGTCGTCGGTGCCCGTGGCCATAAAGGTGGGGACTGCACTCGCCACCCAGGTATCGCGGGGCATCAGTCGCATCTTGCCGGGATCGCTGACCAGGACCAGGGCCCGGTACCGGTCTTCCGGCGATTCCATCATCTGGCCATTGAACTCGGTTCGAAACCGCGCGCCGGTGAGCAACATGGCCACCTGGGTACCGATGGAGTGACCGGCTGCCACGTATTCGCCCGGTGCGATCTTGCCCTCAAGGCCTGGCACTGCCGTGATTATCGACGGCAACTCGTCGAGCACTTGCGACATGTCAGCAACGCGCGTGCGAACAACATCCTGCATGACTTCATAACCGGAAGGTGTCACGCCGTAATCGGCGTCTATGTGCTGCGGCAACATCACCACATAACCCTGCCCGGCCCAGAAACCGGCCACGCGATCGTAGCGGTTTCGGTTCGAGAAAGTGCCGTGGGACAGCACGATGAGCGGGTAACTGTCGCCCTGCTTCGGGTAGAAGATTTTCACGGGCAAGGGCCGCTCTTCTGCAGCCTTCAGGACCACGCTGTCATCGATCGCGACCTGTAGAGCCGGAAAACGCAGCGCGTAGTCGCCGCCGCCTCCGGAGCAGGCTCCCAGTATCAGCAGGGCTGAGGCAACGAGTGCTTTCAATGCATTCACCATGTGGGCCAGTCTAATACTCGCTGGCTCTCCGTCGCACAGCAGCTGCACCGGGCTACCCGCAAGGTGGAACCCTCGGGCACCGCTGCGGTCAATACTCGGGTCACTGCCCCTCGGGGCGGAATTTGTTGCCAAACACTCCAGGAGAACTCATGAATAAGCAGAACCTGAAAACGGGTGCCGCCCTGGCTGCCGCTGCGGCTGCCCTGTTCGTTACCCTGCCCGGTGCCACGTTCGCCGGCGGCCATGCTGAGGCCGAAACAGCGGACAAGGGCCATTGCGTCGGTGCCAACGCCTGTAAGGGCCAGAGCTCATGCGCGACGGCCAATTCCAGCTGTTCTGGCCAGAACGCCTGCAAGGGCCAGGGCTTTACGGTGACCACCCAGGCTGAGTGCACCGAAGCCGGCGGGGAGTGGGAAGCGTCCTGATGTACCCGGCACCGGGAATCTGTGCGAGAGTGCGGCTCTTGTTACAGATCCCGGTGCCATCTTTATGCTGCTGCTACGTCTGCTGACCTCGCTGTTGATTGCTTTGCTCGCTGTTGCCTGCACCAGCGAAAATGAAACGACTGCTGCAAGCTACAGCGTGCTGGTTCCCGGCAGCCCGCTGCATTCACCCAACGGACTGACCCTGGGACCGGACGGCTATCTGTACGCCGGCAGCGTCGCATCCCAGACCATCTTCCGCGTCGATCCAGCCAGCGGCGAAGTCTCGGTCGTCGTACCACCACCCGCCGGTGAGGCCGACGACATTGCCTTCAGTCCCGACGGACAGATGGCCTGGACGGCCCTGGTAGCGGGAGAGATTCGCACGCAACTGCCCGATGGCCAGGTCGCGGTACTGGTACCCAAGCAACGACTGATAAACCCTATCGATTACACGTCTGATGGTCGATTGTTTGCCGGGCAAATGGCCATTGATCGCCTGTATGAATTTTCTGCGGATGCTGAACCGCGTCTGGTCACCAGCAAGCAGGGAAACCTCAACAGTTTCGAAATTACCGCTGATGGGCAACTGTTCGGCCCACTCCTCGACAAAGGTGCGGTGGCGAAAATTGATATTGAAACCGGCGATGTCAGCCTGATTGCCGAGGGATTAGGCAAAGTAGTCGCTGTGAACCTGGATCCCGACGGCCGGGTCTGGGCTATCGACTGGGTCAGCGGCGACTTGTGGCGGATTGATCCGGGCGCGCAAGATGACCAGTTCGAAGTACCGGTGCGCGTGGCCACCCTTGTGCCACCGCTGGATAACCTCGCTGTGGGCCAGGACGGCACCGTCTTTGTCACACGCCCGGCCCATTCAGCGATTGATCGCGTTGATCCCGACAGCGGCGAAGTGCAAAGCCTGGTGCCCGGCGAACTGGCCGGGCCAGGCGGACTCACCGTCATCGAGCAGGCTGGACGCGAAGTTTTACTGGTCGCCGATGCCCATGCCTGGCGCCTTGTGGACATGACGACGGGCGAGGTCACTGCGCCCACGGACCTGACGCAGTTTGGTTACCCCAATGCGGCCACCCACGTGGTCGCCAATGCTGACTACTTTGGCTTCACCCACGCCGCCGGGCGCGGCCGGGTGTACCTGGTCGACCGCCAGGACGGCAAGACCGCGACCAGCTGGGTCGGACTCAAGCGACCCTACGGCATCGTGCTGGGTTCAGACGGTGACCCCATCGTGGCGGACTTCGACGCGGGCACGATTATCGGCCTGAGCCGCAGCGACCGTCGTTCCAAAGCCCTGCTGGCTGAAGACCTCAAAGGCCCGGTGGGACTCGCCTGGGCAGGACCCAAGTCTGTCTATGTCACCGAAGCGACAGGCGGCACCCTGTTAAAGGTCAGTCTCGATGGCGGCGGCCGCACATCCATCGCGACAGGCCTCTTGCAGCCGGAAGGTATTCACCCACTGGCTGACGGGCGTATTGCTGTGGTGGAAGTCGGCCGACAAAGAGTGATCGCCATTGATCCGGCCGATGGAACAATCACAGTGCTGGCGGAGGAACTGCCCGTGGGTGAAGGGCGTGACCCAATAACAGAGCCGGTCTACCTGCCCAGTGATGTCACCCAGGCCTCGGACGGCAGCCTCTATCTCACCGGAGATCGCAACAACAGCGTGATACGTGTCGCGCTGGATTAAACAGCAAACCGCTCTTCAACGCGGATCATCGTCCGGGACATCCGGGCCCGTCCCGGCCTCGCGCGGATAACGATCACGATCACCCGGAGCACTTATGATGAATACTCGCGTTCTCGTCTGTCTCGTCCTGCTTGGCTGTGGCGGTACTTTGTCGGCCACAGAACCGGCATCGGATGAGTCGCTGCCCACGGCTGAAACCCTGTTGCAGACCACCACTTCGTGGGACGGCGGCAGCATCAGCTACCCGGCCGGGCTGGCGCAGGTCACCGCGGTGCGCATGACCATGACAGCCGAACAGATCGCCCCGCTTCATTGCCACCCCGTACCGACCCTCGGGGTGATGCTGGCCGGACGCCTGCAAGTGGAAACCGCCACGGGACAAACCACCGTGTTCGCCCCGGGCGATCCGGTGGTGGAAGTGATGAACACCTGGCATCGTGGCCGGGTGGTGGAAGGACCGGTGGAATTCATTGTTTTCTATGCAGGTGCCGAAGGTATAAATAACACCGTGTTGCAAAGTTCCGGTAAAACTTGTGAGGTGGGCACCCCGTGAGCGCTCGTGCTGACCAGCTGCCCGGCCAGGACCCGATTGTTGACTACCGACCCTGGTGGGGCCTGGCCGTCTGCGGCCTGATTATCGGCCTGATCTGGCTGCTGGGACCGTACCGTGAATTCGATTTACGGCCGCGTGCCTTTGCCTTTGACTACCCGTGGAAGTTGCCGGAGCCTTCGACCTGGGCGCGCTTCACCGCCTGGTCACTGTACGCCCTGCACCAGGTGGGCGCCTGGTTCCTGATCTATAAGGCGCAACACATGAAGTTGCGCTATGTGCAGGGACTGCACCGGGTGAATCTGCAAATGATCGCCCTGAATCTGACTTTTGTCGGGCTGCATATCGGCCAGACCCTGCTGTTTTATGACGGCCTTGCCCAGGATGTCCATGAAGGCAGCGCACTGGCCTCGGTTGCGCTGATGCTGTTCGTCATTCTGATCATGGAAAATGACCGGCGCGGTCTGTTTTTCGGCAAACGTGTGCCCTTTCCCAAGGGTATTGGTGAGTCAGCCCGCAAATATCACGGCTATTATTTCTCCTGGGCCATCACCTACACCTTCTGGTATCACCCCATCGAAATTACGCCCGGTCACCTGATGGGGCTGTTCTACATGATGATGCTGTTCCTGCAAGGCAGCCTGTTCATGACACGCTACCACGTGAACCGCTGGTGGACGGCTTTCCTGGAAGTCTTCGCCATGATTCATGGCACCACAGTGGCGTATTTCGCGATTCAGCAAACCGGTACTCAATGGTCAAATTTTCTGTTTGGCGGCGCGATGGTCTTCCTGGTGACACAGATGCACGGCGTAAAGCTCCGGCTCTGGCAGAAACTTGCGATTACGGCGACCTGCCTGGCTGCCGCCGCCTGGTATTACCTCTTGCACCTGGACAAACTGAACGCGATTCCACGCATGTTCATGGTCCGCTATGGTGCGGTGTTTGTCCTGGCGATAATCATCTGGCTGATTATGCGGCCGTTTATCTGGAGCGGCCGAGCCGTTCCCGGGATCAAACGCGAACCCAAAGCTACCGGCTAGACCAGCGCACTGCTGCTACATCTGTCTTCGGCCTAAGGCGCAGGCCCTGAATCTCGCGACACAAACAGGGCACCTGCGAGTAACAAAAAAATAATGCCTGTCGCCAGAAATACCACCAGGTTGGCATCATTCAGGCTGGCCGCTCGTGGCTGAATGTCGTCCCAGTACAAGGAACCACCGTATAAGGGCATGGCCAATGACGCAGCGATCAGCCCCAGAACATAGAGACAGCCCAGCACGGCCGACAGGCGCAGGCGTTCGAGCCTTGAGCAGGTGCGACCCCAAACCAGGTACAGACCAAAAACAGCCGCCGCCACGGCAGTCGTGAACACCGTCATCATGTGCATCCGGGCGTGAGGCGGCCAGTCCGGATTAAACAGGTGGGTGTCATTGAAGTCAGCGTTAATGGGACCCCAGGCCACCATGACCCATAGCAAACTCATAAACAGCTGCATGGGCAGCCCCTGCAGAAAACTCATGCGCGTTGCCATAATTCCCCCCGGACGCCAGCCAGGCCCTTATTCTAATCCGGCGCGCCGACGCTGTAACTTCCCCACCTCCCGATGCACGGACAACTGGGCTTATGATGGCTTTTTGACCCGCACGGGATTGCATCCTTGAATCTCTCCTCCTACGAAGCCCTGGTCGGTGTGATTCTGCTTATCACGTTGCAGGCGGGTTTTATTGCCCGCGTTTTACTGCGCCCGAATCGCCAACCCGCCGCTCGCCTGGCCTGGATTGTGGTGATCACGGCCTTACCTGTGATTGGAGTACTGAGCTATCTATTCTTCGGCGAAGTGGACCTGGGTCGGCAGCGTGTGGCCAGATTACGACGCGTCATCGCAGCGATGCCGCCACTTCCTGTGGCCGTAAGCGGTGACGAAGCCAATTTGCAAGCGCCCATTCCGGAGCGTCATCAATCATTGTTCCGCGTCGGCAGATCGGTCAACGGCTTTGCCCCCTTGGGCGGGAATACCGCTCAGCTCATGGCTGACTCAAATGCTGCCGTCGATGCTCTCGTCAGGGATATTGATTCAGCGCGGGATCATGTCCATGTGCTGTTCTATATCTGGTTACCGGACAGCAACGGCTGCAAACTGGTCAATGCACTGCAACGCGCCGCCCGTCGCGGCGTCACCTGTCGGGCGCTGGCCGACGACCTGGGCTCACGCCTGATGATCAAGTCCAAACACTGGCAAGCCATGCTCGAAGCCGGCGTAAAACTGGCCGCGGCCCTGCCAATCGGCAACCCCCTGCTGAAACCATTCAAGGGGCGTATTGATCTGCGTAACCATCGCAAGATCGTCGTCATCGACGGACAGATCACCTATTGCGGCAGCCAGAATATGACGGACCCTGAATTCCTGATTAAGGCCAGGTTCGGGCCCTGGGTTGACGCCATGATTCGCCTGACCGGTCCCATTGCGACACAAAACCAGCGACTGTTTGCCAGCGACTGGGAGACGGAAACCGGCGAAAATCTGGATGAATTGCTCTGCGGCCCGCTGGCCGCGCCGCAACCGGGAATTGCTGCACAGGTCATCGGTACCGGACCGACGGAACGCTATTCTGCGATGCCCGAGGTGTTCGGGGCACTGCTGCACGCGGCGCGCGATGAACTGGTCATCACAACCCCCTACTACGTACCCGATGAATCCATGCAGAACGCCCTGTGCGCCGCGGCCTATCGCGGCGTCAGCACAACGCTTATCGTACCGGCGCGCAATGACTCGTGGATCGTGAGCGCCGCCAGTCGCAGCTATTATGATGACTTGTTATCCGCCGGCGTAAAGCTCTATGAATATGAAGGCGGTCTGCTGCATACCAAATCCATCACACTGGATGGAGAAATTACGCTGATTGGCTCAGCCAATATGGATCGTCGCAGTTTTGACCTGAACTTCGAAAACAATATTCTGTTTTATGATCCGACCCTGACCGCCCAGGTACGCGAGCGCCAGAATATTTATCTCACTCAATCACGCATCGTAAGGCACGAAGCTGTAACGGCGTGGCCCATGGGTCGACGCCTGTGGAATAACGCCGTCGCCATTGTCGGTCCATTGCTCTGATACAAAAGGACAACGCAAACAATGGGCGGCCACACAGCTTGCGCGAGCAGAGGGCTCATGAACGACCGTAGCTTGGTCAACTCGGCCCCGAGATGAGACCGACCCGAACTCTTCCTCGTCACAGGAGTCGGACCCTGAATGCCGATTTCTCGCCGCCAGTTATTGATTAGCCTGCCGGCAATGGCCACGGTGATGCCGCCCCTGGCATCCGCGGCTCAAGACACGGTGTCGGCTGCCTCCCCGTACGCCATGCCGCCGCCGGAGACGGAAGGCATCACGACCGAAATTGCCATGGGTGATGCCACCATTGAATTGTTCATCGAAGGCCGGCCTTTCGACCTGAGCACCGGGCAGCTGACCCGGTGGGTGCAAAAATCGGCGGCAATTGTCACGGACTACTACGGCGCTTTCCCCATCCCTGAAGTCCGCGTGAACCTGCGCGGTGCGCGCGGCACGGGCGTGGTGACGGGGCAGGCAATTCCAACCAGCACCATGGCCCGCGTGAATGTGCTGGTCGGACTGAAGGCAACGCCGCAGGCTCTGACGCGCGACTGGATCCTGATTCATGAACTCATTCACCTGGCCTTTCCCAGCATTCATCGCCGCCATCAGTGGCTGACAGAAGGCCTGTCCACGTACGTGGAATCCATCGCCCGGGCGCAGGCCGGGGCCCTCACCGCTGACCAGGTGTGGCTGGGCTTTCTGGAGGGTATGCCAAAGGGCTTGCCGCGCGACGGTGACAAAGGCCTGGATTTCACACCGACCTGGGGCCGAACGTACTGGGGCGGTGCCTTGTTCTGCCTGATGGCCGATGTGCAGATTCGTGCCGAGACGGAAAATGAGAAAAGCCTGCAGGATGGCCTGCGAGCTATTTGCCAGGCCGGTTACCACATGATGGAAGTGGGCCGAGTCAGCGAGGTGCTGGCCATTGCTGATCAGGCAACCGCTACCCGGGTATTGACGACCCAGTATGAACAGATGCGCGATCAGCCGCTGCCCACGGAAGTCGACAGCCTGTGGCGCCGGCTCGGCGTCGCGCGGCGGGGCAAGCAAGTGCAATACAACGATGACGCGCCGCAGGCAGAGATCCGACGCGCACTGACCGAGCGTGCAAGCTAGCCCGCCTCAAGCGCTTGCCGGGAAAAGCCCAGGCTTAGCCTCAATTCTGAAAGTCTCGCCACCCGGGGCTTTAAACCCAATGAGTTTCACCAACAGATTCCGGGCACCGCCGGGCAAGCTCACGAAATCTATCCGGACAAAGGGTTTTTCCTCATTGAAGAGAATCCGGAAGATCAGGCACGCAAAACAATCGAGTTTATCGAGCAGTCCTGAAGCTCGGTTGGAAAGCTCTCGCCCGATGCAACGCGCATCAAGAACAGCAGACGGCTAGCCGCAGAAAAAGACCCGCCGTCGGGTAGCTGGCTTAGAGGCCTCGGGCAGCGTTGCGCAGGGCACGACCCGGATTCGGATCAGTGGCCACTGCGTCATCCGAACGTTCACGCGTGCTACGTTGATCACGAGTGCTGCGTTGCTCACGACGCTCACGGGCTTCATTTCTCACAGCGCGGTCACGGCGATTCTCGTTCCGGGTGTAGCTGTAGTCCTCTGAAGCACGAGCGCGGCTCGGGGCAGCGGCTGGTGCTGGAGTCGCGGCGGGGCTGGCAGCCCGTGGGGCCGGTCGCTCGCGACGCTGCACCGGGCTGGTCGCCACCACGTTCGGGTTTACCTCAACCCGATCGGAATCCTCCATCGGCCGGTCGCTGAACTCAACAACGCCGTTTTCATCCACACGCTTGTATATTTCGCTGGCTGCGGCCGGCACACTGAAGGCCAGCATCAGTAAACAGGCAAGGCAGAGTCGCTTGATATCCATGTCCGTGTCCCCGGATTCCATATTCTTATATCTTAGACCCTTGGTTGACTGCCCGTCCTGATAAATTGCCCATCGCTGTAATCCCTTGCCAGGCCTGCCTTTCCCGGCGAAGCAACCCCGAATGAACCTAACTTAATACCCAAGCTCCCTCTCAGGCGGCCCCGGTGCGGCAGCGGCTGCCCTGCTCAGACCCGGGTCCACAAAGGGTCAGTCGGGCAATCCCTGAAACTGATACATCGCCTGGAGCACCGGCGACTGCCTCAATCCATAGCGCCCAAACCAGTTGTGATACAGACGCTGAATACGCGCCGTGCGATAAAAACGAGCCAGGGCTTCGTCAGCCACCAGTCTGAAATCCGGGTCGCCTTTGGGAATCATGAAGCCATAGGGCTCATAGGAAAAAACATCCGGAGCAATTCGATAGTTGTCCGGCACCGCCGCGGCGATCACATGACCGGTCAAAATAATCTGATCGCCCACATGAGCATCGACCTTGCCCTGATCCAGTAAGGTCATGGCTTCATGGTGGGTATCCACCTTGGTGATTTTGGCCTGGTACTCGTTTACGGCCAGAAATTCATCCAACGCTTTTTCCGTCGTGGTGTTCTGCACAACCACCAGGCGTTTGCCGTTCAAATCAGCATTGGTCCTGATACCCGCCTTGGCCAAAGACAGCGATGAGGCGCCGGTAATCAGCGTCATCAAGGTGAAATCGACCTGCTGCCGCCGGCCCAGGGTGATGGTGGCCGCACTGCATTCAATATCGACCTTGCCACTGACAATGGCCTCTATGCGCTCACCCGGCATCATCAGGGGGACATAGTCGATGGCCAGCTCATCCAGCCCCAGATGCTCTTGAACCGCGCCGGCAATGATTTTGCACAGCTCGATGGAGTAGCCCACCGGCTGGCCGGCTGCATCCTCAAAGGACATGGGCTGGGCATCAGGCACATAGCCGATGGCGAGACGTTTGGTGTCCGCAATCTTCGCCAGCGTATCCGGGGGGGCCTGGGCGAAAGCCGCACTCAGTGCACTGCACAGCAGGCATAAAATCATCAGGAATCTAGTCATGGCCTGAGTCTAGCACCGCCAGCGTAAGCCGGGCGGTCGCCAAAACCGGTGCAGTCACAACGCTTTGCACACCCGGGTTGGCGGCGGCTAGAAAAAGCTTACAGTAGAGGCCTGCCTACCCGTTTCTCAAGGAGTACCCCACTGTGAAGCCATTATTCTCTTCGCGTCGCGCCGTCGGCTCGGCCGCGTTAGCTGCCACCCTGCTGGCCGCCCAGATCAGTCTCGCCGGCGGGCACATTCCCGGCCTGGGAGGTAAAGGACCCATTGGCGAAGCACTGGCCTCGGAGGTGCGCACCGCCGATGAAAAAGCGCGCGACCGCAATCGCCAACCCCGCCAGACCCTGGACTTTTTCAAGCTAAAGACCGACATGCGGGTGATCGAGATCATGCCCGGCGGTGGGTGGTACACCAAAATTCTGGTGCCCGTATTACGTGACCAGGGTGAGTACATTGCCGTGGGCGGCCTGGGCAAAGCCATGGGCTTCGGCGACATCCTTGGCCGGGTCACCGGGCTAAAAGGTTTTGAAGATATCCGGATCGTGGATATCTCCGGCGACATGAGCAAGACCGAACGACGCGGTTACCTCAACGTGGGCCCCGTGGACTTTGGCGTGCAGGACGTGGACCTGGTGCTGACCTTCCGCAATCTGCACAACTTCACGTCCAGCGGTCGTTACGAACTGGCCAAAGGTGCCTACGCGGCCCTGAAGGACGGCGGTCACTACGGTGTCGTGGATCATACGCGCCGCCACATGGCATCCATGACGGACGAAACCTGGCGCCGACTGGACCCGGTGCAGGTGATCCAGGAAGCCACCGCGGCAGGCTTTACCCTGGTTGATTACTCGCGACTGCATTACAAACCCGACGACGAGCTTCGCTTTGAAGTCGGACGCAAGAGCGTGCGGGGTAATTCCGATCGTTTCACCTTGCTATTCAAGAAATAGACGCTTGCAAGGACCGGGTAAGTTGAGATTCAGCAGCAAGCTAAAGTGATGGAGTGCTTCTCATGAGCCCGCCGGGCCGAAAACCCTGGTGGCAGGACGGTATTCGCTTCGACTGTCAGGGCAGCGGCCGGTGCTGTGTTTCGCGCGGTTCTTACGGCTTCGTTTACCTCACCCTGGCGGACCGGCGCCGGCTGGCGGCACAACTGAAAATACCCACCGGGCAGTTCACCCGACAGTACTGCCTGAAAGCGGATGATGGTCAGTTCTATCTGGACAGTCCTGAGCCCGAATGTCGTTTCCTCGACGACACCCGGTGTTCGGTCTACGAGGCGCGTCCTGTCCAGTGTCGCACCTGGCCCTTCTGGCCGGAGAACATGAAAGCAAAAGCCTGGACCGCCATCGCCGAGTTCTGCCCCGGTGTTGGTCAGGGCAACACCATCTCGGCGGAGCAAATCGTCAAAATTCTGCGCGAGCAACGGCGGGCCACAGAAGAAGGCTGAGCCGGACTACCCGGCAGTGCGGCGAGAGATCGCGCGGCGAAGCCCCAGCTTAAAGAGCCCGGCTGCTTGTTGCAGGCCATTGGTATCAGCCCGCATTTCACAGGACAATGCGGGCAAGCCCGAAAACAAGAGATGAAAACTGTGGTCACCAGAATTCTTGCCGCTCTACTTAGCACCTGGCTGCTGGCAGCCGGCATTGGCGGCATGCCCGCGGTGGCCGAAGACAGCCCACCGATCAAGGCAGAGACCATGGAGCCCGATGCCTGGTACCCCCGGGTCCGAAACAGCCCGAAGGGACAAATTGTGGTGAATGCACCGCAGCTGGATGCCTGGGAAAATTTTTCCGTGCTGTCCGGCTGGGTCGCTTTCCAGGTCACACCGACGGGGAGCACAGCGTCGCCTTATGGCTCCCTGAATTTTCGCGGCAAGACGAAAGTTGATCTGGAAACCCGCGAAGTCCTGATTTACGAACCGGAAATTTTATCCCTGACCATCCCCAATGTGCCCGAGTCAGATATCAGCTATGCCCTGGTCAGAGAGGCCCTGACCGCCCAACCCACGACGGTACCCCTGGACCTGGTGCTGGAATACCTGCCGGCAGATGCCCGGATCCCGTCGACAGCCGGGCTCAATTCAGAACCGCCACGCATTGTCATCACCACCAGCGCGA
>JBPCXH010000177.1:0-48110 GCA_051008735.1 Gammaproteobacteria bacterium
GACCAGGATTATTCGCGGCTGACGCCGCTCACCCCTCAAGGGGGCCGCTCGCGAGCTGCGCTCACTGCGCGTTCTCTCTCCATCATTCGGGTCGCTCTGCGACCCGCCTGCTGGAACCGAGTCGAACGAGGGCCTCATCCATGTGGGCCGCCCACTCAGACATGAAAAACCCCGCTCAAGGCGGGGCTTTTCATGTCTGGCTGGGGGACCAGGATTATTCGCGGCTGGCGCCGCTCACCCCTCAAGGGGGCCGCTCGCGAGCTGCGCTCACTGCGCGTTCTCTCCCCTCATCCGGGTCGCTGCGCGACCCACATGAGGCACCGAGTCGAACGATGCTCCTCAACCATGTGGGACCCCTTTCAGACATGAAAAACCCCGCACAAGGCGGGGCTTTTCATGTCTGGCTGGGGGACCAGGATTCGAACCTGGATTGACGGAGTCAGAGTCCGTAGTCCTACCATTAGACGATCCCCCAAGGGATCGATCTGGCGGCTGCGGGCCTTGTTGGCCGGCATTGCCGCGCGTGTGCAGCTACCGCTTGGAGTACTGGGTTGCGCGACGAGCCTTACGCAGGCCAACCTTTTTACGCTCGACTTCGCGAGCATCGCGAGTCACGTATCCGGCTTTACGCAGCGTCGGCCGCAGGGCCTCGTCATAAGCCATTAATGCGCGGGTCAGGCCATGACGAATGGCGCCTGCCTGCCCGGTGGTACCACCACCCTGCACGTTGACCAGGACATCGAACTTGTCATGCATATCTGACACATCCAGCGGCTGACGCACGATCATGCGAGCTGTCTTACGGCCGAAGAAACGGTCCAGCTCCAGCTTGTTGACGGTGATCTTGCCCGTTCCCGGACGGATCACAACGCGGGCCGTGGAGGTCTTCCGGCGGCCAGTGCCGCGATATTCCTGGGTACTCATTCGTTAGTCTCGCTTAAATCTCAAGGGGCTGGGGCTGCTGGGCTTCATGACGATGATCACCGTCTGCGTAAACCTTCAGCTTCTTCAGCATGGCGGCGCCGAGCTTGTTCTTTGGCAACATGCCCTTCACCGCGGTAATCAGAACTTCATCGGGCTTATTGGCCATGAGAGTGGCCAGATTGGTGCTCTTCAGGTTACCGATATACCCCGTGTGACGGTGATACATCTTGTCCTGGAGCTTGTTGCCGGTCACCCGCAACTGGGCGGCGTTGACCACGACAATGTAATCGCCGGTGTCCACATGGGGCGTGAATACAGGCTTGTGCTTCCCGCGCAGGCGAGCTGCGATCTCAGTGGCCAGTCTGCCGAGGGTCTTGCCGGCGGCGTCCACGACGTACCAGTCGCGGCGGACCTCATGAGGTTTTGCCGAAAACGTTTTCATTGATAAATCCGGTTTTTCAGGCCAGAGAGGCCCACGAAGAAAGGCGCGTGATTCTACGGACCGGCCCTGCCTTTTTCAATCAATGGCTGCAGATGCCAGCCTGGCCGGGGCGCAGGCCATGCCAGCTCAGGCGGCCACCCGCGGCTCAGGCCCGGCCCGCGGTGCCCCTGCGCGGGGCACCGGATTGATGCAGTATCCGTTACTTGTCTGCAAAAAAAGGTAATTTCGATGATTATCGGCACCTTTTCGCTGCAGGAACCAGAATTTGTCTATACTGCCCATATGCTCGACCGACGCCAAAACCTGCTGGACAGCCTGTTAACAGAGACGGACCGGGCCCTCCGGGTTATCGGCGGAGTCGCCCAGGCGACGAACCCCAGCCCCGCCCGGGGGATGGAAGAACCGGATCTGAACGCCAATCAGCGCGAATTATCGGCCGCCCTGATGCGGGTCAATCACGCCGGCGAGGTGGCGGCGCAGGCCCTTTATCGTGGCCAGGCTGCCGTAACCCGTGATCGGGATCTGGCTGAAGCCCTGCGACAGGCCGGCGATGAAGAACAGGATCACCTGGCCTGGTGTGGCGCCCGAGTGGAACAACTGGGGGGGCGCACCAGTTTCCTGACCCCCGCGTGGTATGCCGGCTCCTTCCTGCTCGGCGCCGCGGCCGGCCTGGCCGGAGATCGCGCAAGCCTGGGCTTTCTGGCTGAAACAGAGGGGCAGGTGACTCGCCATCTGGACGAACACCTGAAGCAATTGCCCGCGGAAGACAGCCCCAGTCGACGCATCGTCGCGGAAATGCGCGAGCACGAAATCGCCCATGGCGCTGACGCCCGGGAACGCGGCGCGGCCGATATGCCGCGACCCGTGAAGGGCCTTATGCGCGCAGCAGCCTGGGTCATGACCACCGTCGCCCACCGTATTTAGGCCTAAATCGGGCCCTATCTGAGACTGGCGTCACAAAAATTGGCGCAACGCGTTGAATGTTATGTTGAACGCGGGCTTAATGCCGCTTCGGGTTATTGGGGAGAAAATTGATGACCACAAATGGCAAGCCTTTAAGCGACATACCAGCCATTAATAAGTTTCTGACTTACTGCCGCGTACGTTCGGTGCCTGCAAAGACCGTGATGATTCACGCGGGAGATGCACCAGACAGCCTCTACTACATCATTGATGGATCGGTAGAGGTCATGATCGAAGATGAAGACGGCAACGAAATGGTGCTGTCCTACCTGAACAAGGGTCAATTCTTCGGCGAGATGGGTTTGTTCCACGAACAACCCGCCCGTAGCGCCTGGGTTCGCACCCGGGTGGGTTCGGAAATCGCGGAAATGACGTACCCGAAATTCAAACAGATCGCGCACGAAAGCCCGGGGCTGACCTTCGAGTTGGCCACACAGCTGGCTATGCGCCTGGATCGCACCAACCGCAAGCTGGGTGATCTGGCTTTCGTGGACGTCACCGGCCGGGTTGCCCATGCCATCATGGATTTGTGCACCGAACCGGATGCAATGACGCACCCCGACGGCATGCAGATCAAGGTCAGTCGCCAGGAACTGAGCCGACTGGTTGGCTGTTCCCGGGAAATGGCCGGCAGAGTACTCAAGGTACTGGAAGAACAGGGCCTGGTATCGGCCAGCGGGAAGACCATTGTGGTCTATAACGCACGCCCCGAGCGCACCGTAAGCGCGACGGCGACGGTCGCCTGATCAGTCTCGGCTAGAGCGCGGCGGCCCTGGCCGATGGGGTCACGGTCGCCAGCTCTTCTCGCATTTTCGCAATGGTGGCGGCGTAGTCAGCGCTGCCGAAGATTGCGGATCCCGCTACAAAGGTATCGGCGCCGGCTGCCGCCACGGCGGCTATGTTGGCAGGCTTGATGCCGCCATCGACTTGCAGACGAATAGCCTTTCCGGACTCAGCAATCCGTTCACGCACGGCCTGCAGCTTGTTGAGGCTTTCCGGAATGAAGGCCTGGCCGCCGAAGCCCGGGTTCACCGACATGATCAGCACCAGATCCAGCTGATCCAGGGTGTGATCCAGGCAACTCAAGGGTGTGGCCGGATTAAGCACCAGCCCCGGCCGGCAACCGGCCTCACGAATCAGGCCAATGGTCCGGTCGACATGTTCGCTGGCCTCCGGGTGAAAGCTGATCCAGCTTGCGCCCGCAGCCGCAAAATCCTGCACCAGCCGATCGACGGGCTTCACCATCAGATGCACATCAATGGGCGCCTGTATGCCGTGCTTGCGCAAGGCCTCGCAGACCAACGGGCCAATGGTGAGATTCGGCACGTAGTGATTGTCCATCACGTCGAAATGCACGATATCAGCACCGGCATTCAGCACCGCATTAACCTCATCGCCGAGCCGGGCGAAATCTGCGGAAAGAATCGAGGGTGCAATCAGGTAGTCGGCCACGGTTAAATCCTTCGGAAGGCAGGAAATCCTAGCATGTCACTTTAACCCCCGGCGGGTCTTAATAACCTCATAGGCCTTGCTGATTTCACTGGTGCGCTCCTTGGCCACCTCCAGCATTTCATCCGGCAGGCCCCGCGCCACCAGCTTGTCCGGGTGATGCTGATTCATCAGGCGACGATAGGCCAGCTTCACGTCCCGATCCGACGCCGTGGCTTCGATACTCAGAGCCCGGTACGCGGCTTTAAGCTCTTCATCGGCCCCACCCCGATTCATCCGCTGACCAAAGGTCCGCTGGGCGCGGATAACGGCCTCAAGCTGTGCCAGCTCCACCCGGCTGACGCCCAGCGCGCCGGCAATTCGCCACAGCAATTCGCGCTCTCGCGCCTGCATTGAGCCTGTGCTCAAGGCCAGGTCCATCTGAATCTCGAGGAAGGCCTGGACCAGATCGGGCTGATGGCCGCAGGCCCGCCGCAGACTCCGCAGCTGCTCGTCCACGTTGAAATCAGGCTGTTTGCCACGGCTGAACAGTGCAATAGCCCGCCGCACATCCTCCGGACGCAGACGCATCCGGTGCATGACAGCGCGGGCTGAGCGAATCTCTTCCTCGGAAACCCGGCCATCGGCCTTGGCAACATGGCCCATAACCAGAAAGGTGCTCTGGAAAAAAATCCGCTGGCGCTCATTGCCGCTAAGCCCGGGATCCCCGGCCCCGGTCTCGCCGGCCAGCCCGCGGTCCAACTGATGCCCCAGCAGGGCGCCGATCGCGGCCCCCACATAACCCCCGGTGATAAACCCCACCAGGCCACCACCCAGCTTGCCTATCCAGCCCGTCACAGGCCCGGCCTCCCCGTCAGAGAGCCTTCATCAGGGCACCGCTGCTCCCCCCCTTCGCATGGGCGGCCTGCACGGTCTAAGATGTCGGTTTTTTTCATGGGGCCAGGAGCAATCCAGCAATGGCGGAAGCACTATACGAATCGAGAGTGTCCGGGCTAACACGAATCAGTCAAGGCAAAGTACGCGATATTTACGCGGTAGACGAAGGGCATTTGCTGATCGTCACCAGCGACAGGCTGTCGGCCTTTGACGTTGTCCTGCCAGATGCCATTCCGGGCAAAGGCGAAGTATTGACCAGACTCTCCAACTTCTGGTTCGAACGCACGGCGAATATCGTGCCCAATCATCTGGCCGAATTACCTCTGGAAGAGGTGGTGCCCGATGCAGCCGAGCGCGCTGCCCTGGGGGCCCGCGCGACCGTATGTCGGCGGCTTAATCCGCTGCCCATCGAGGCGGTGGTGCGCGGTTACCTGATCGGTTCCGGCTGGAAGGACTACCAGGCAACCGGACAGGTATGCGGCATCGAGCTGCCCCCCGGACTTAGCCAGGCCCAGCAGTTACCTGAGCCAATCTTTACGCCAGCCACCAAAGCCGCTGTGGGCGATCATGACGAAAACATCAGCTATGCGCAGGCCGCCGAGCTGGTCGGCGCAGACCTGGCAGCGCGCGTACGCGATCTTTCAATCCGCATCTACCAGGAAGGCGCGGCCTACGCAGCCGAGCGCGACATTATCATCGCCGACACCAAGTTCGAATTCGGCCTGGACGATGCCGGCGAGCTCTACCTGATCGATGAAGTCCTCACGCCTGACTCCTCGCGCTTCTGGCCCGCTGCCGAATACCGCACGGGCATCAGTCCACCGAGCTTTGATAAACAATACGTGCGCGACTACCTGGAAACTCTGACCTGGAACAAGCAAGCGCCCGGACCCAAACTGCCGGCTGATGTCATCCAGCACACCAGCGAGAAATACCACCAGGCTCTGGAACTGCTGATCGCACCGGCCGGCTAAGGCCGCCTGACAGGTTAGAATCGCTCCCGGGGCCTCAACCCGCCCCCGGGAGCGCTCAGTCCATCGCAGCACTTATCGACAAACTGGAGGCAGCTCTGTGGTCACCGACCGTAGCCAGCGCGCCCGCCCTGCCAAGAGCCGGCATCAAACTGGTTCGCTTTGTCTATGCGGTGCTGCGTGATGCCCTGGCCGGCGATTTACCCCTGCGGGCCATGGGCCTGGTCTATGTAACGATTCTTTCCATCGTGCCTTTGATCGCCATCAGCTTTTCGGTCCTCAAAGGCTTCGGCTTTCACAAGCAGATGGAACCCCTGCTCTACGAATTGCTGGCACCCCTGGGTGATCGGGGCATGCAACTGACCGATCAGGTGATGGGCTTCGTGGACAATATCCAGGGCGATGTTCTGGCCTACGGTGGGCTAGCCCTGCTGTTTTTCACCACCATCTCCATGGCCCAGAAGGTGGAAGCCAGTCTGAACTTTGTCTGGCGCGTGGAGCGTTCGCGCAATATCGCACAACGCCTGACTCAGTATCTGAGCATCATCATGCTCGGACCCGTTGTCATGGTGACTGCCATGAGCCTGATAGCAGCGGCAGAAAATAATGCGGTCGTGCGCGAACTCACCGACATCCAGGCCATTGGCGAAAGCGTGACCCTGGCCCGGCAACTCGCACCTTACCTGCTGGTGGTGAGCGGCTTTACCTTTGTCTACTTTTTCTTGCCCAACACCCGCGTGCGCCTGGGCCCGGCAGCAGTTGGCGGTCTGACCGGCGGCGTGCTCTGGGCCACCACGGGCATCCTGTTCGCGACCTTCGTGGCCACCTCCGCGCGCACGCTCAACATCTACGCCACCTTCGCTATCGTTATCATTGCCCTGCTCTGGCTGTATCTTTGCTGGCTGATTCTGCTGGTGGGTGCGCAAGTTGCCTTTTACGCGCAACACCCGGAGCACCTGCGCCTTGGCTTTCGTCCGGTGAGCCTGGGCAGTCGCCAGCGCGAAGAAATCAGCCTGAGTGTCATGAGCCTGGTAGCGCAACGCTTCCGCGACGGGCAAACGCACCCTCGTCTGCAGGACGTCGCAGGCCAGCTTGGTCTGCCCAGCCTGGCGCTGAGTGGAACAGTCGAGCGCCTGGAGGCGGCTGGACTGCTTTTGCACACCGACAAGGACGAGTTAGTACCTGGCCATGACCCCGGTCAGATTCTTTTGCGTGATGTCCTGGCCGCTGTGAGAGAGCCTCAAAGCACCGACGTCTTTCCAGAGGGTCATTGGCCGGATGGCGTAAAACGCATTGCGGCAGGCATCAGTCAGGCTATTGATGCCTCTGTCGCCGACCAGTCGATCTATGACTTGCTGGACGCTGTCCCCGCAGTGGAAACCTAGCGCCTGCCGTCAACGCGGTCAGTTACCCGCCACGGTCATGCCATCCACCAGCACGGACCCGGTGCGAATCCCACCGCGCCTGTCCACATCGTTGCCCACGGCCCGAATCTGTTGATACATATCAGCAAGATTACCGGCCACGGTAATCTCACTGACGGGGAACTGAATCTCACCCCGCTCCACCCAGAAACCGGTCGCGCCGCGCGAGTAATCGCCCGTCAGTGTGTTGACCCCTTGCCCCATCAGTTCGGTCACCAGCAAGCCGCGATCCAGACCTGCCAGCAGCTGATCAAAATCTTCACCCGTGTTGGAGACCACAAGATTGTGAATACCGCCCGCATTGGCCGTACTCTCCAGGCCCAGCTTCCTGGCGTAATAACTGCCCAGCACGAAGCCACGCAGATGCCCATCCTCGACCAGTGTCCGGTCTAAAGTCGCAACACCTTCGTCATCAAAGGGCGCGCTGGACAAGGCTCGGGGGATATGGGGCTGCTCGACGATGCTGATGGCCTCAGCAAAGATTTTTTTGTCCATCGCATCGGTGAGAAAACTTGCCTTGCGATACAGATTACCCCCGCTGATGGCGCCGATCAGGTGCCCAAACAGGCCCCGGGCCAGCCGCGCCGGATAAAGTACCGGCACCGTCGCCGTATCCAGCTTCCGGGCGCCCAGGCGACGCGTCGCGCGGCGGGCCGCTTCGGCACCGATGAGTTCAGGGGCCAGCAGATCCTCTGAGCGTCTGGCCACAGAATATTCGAAGTCGCGTTCCATAGGACCCCCGGCAGAAGCCAGTACCGCACAGGACAGGCTGTGCTGACTGCTGGGATAACCCGCGAGAAAACCATGACTATTGCCGTATACGCGCACGCCTTCGTGGGTAGATACGGTTGCGCCTTCGGAGTTGGTAATACTCGGATCGAAATCCAGACCCGCTGCCTCACAGCTCAGTGCCAGCTCAATGGCCTGTGCCGGCTCCATCTCCCAGGGATGGTAAAGATCGAGATCTGCCTGGCCGGCGGCCATTCGCTCCGGCGCCGCCAGACCGGCAAACGGATCCTCAGCGGCGTATCGGGCCAGGCTACAAGCCTTGCCAACGGATTCCTCCACCGCCCCCGGGTCCAGGTCCGAGGTACTCGCACTGCCCTTTTGCTGACCGAAATAGACCGTCACGGACATGCCCTGATCGCGGTGATATTCCAGGGTTTCCACATCGCGCATGCGCACGGTGACAGACAGCCCGGCACCGCGACTTGTGCTGACCTCCGCCTGCGTAGCGCCGAGCTTGCGCGCCGTCTCCAGGGCGCTGCTCGCGGTCGCTTTGAGCGCGCTCAGATCACTGCGGGCCGTATCACTCATTGAGCTTAGTCCTTTCCTTGGGCAATCTATCTAGTCTAACCTGCGGTCTGCATGACTGGCGCTTGGGCCAGCACTTCAAGCTCGGATAAACTCTACTCATGAAAAAACTCGTTGGCATACTGATGGGATCCCAGAGCGACTGGGAAACCATGATTCACACCTCCCAGACTCTGGACCAGCTCGGCATTGAACACGAAGTCAGTGTCATATCGGCTCATCGAGCCCCGCACCGGCTCACAGAGTATTGCGAAACAGCAGGCGACCGCGGCTTGCAGGTCTTAATTTGCGGCGCGGGACTGGCGGCTGCCCTGCCAGGCGCTGCGGCGGCCCTGACCCAACTGCCCGTGCTGGGCGTCCCCCTCTACTCGAAGGCGACGGGCGGCATGGACTCGCTGCTGGCCATGGCCCAGATGCCTGGCGGCGTGCCTGTCGGCACCCTGGCTATCGGCCGCGCAGGCGCCGTAAATTCCGCTGTGCTGGCGGCTTCGATCCTTGCCCTGGGTCACCCGGATATTGCGTCAGCCCTGGAAAACTTCCGGGCAGAACAAACCCGGAAAGTGCTGGCTTTGCCGGATCCCCGCGAAAGCTGAAAGCGCTAGTCCAGGTCCTGAAGACCGGACGGCCTTTGAGTCTGCCGAAAATCGCGCCGCTTAAGCCACAGCACCAGGCCGCCGGTCACCAGGGTGATCCCGGCCAACACGCAGATGGCTGGCCAGTACCAGTAATTGAGGTACATGGAAGCACTCAGAACAGCGAGCCCGGCGCCCAGATAAAAATAGGGCAGCACTTCGTAGATGGGTTTGGTCAGCCAGATATGCATTACTACGCGCTACCCGTGCCGCCGACGGTCAGACTGTCGATACGCAGGGTCGGCTGGCCAACACCCACAGGCACTGACTGCCCATCTTTGCCACAGACACCGACGCCCTCGTCGAGTTCCAGATCGTTACCCACCATTGACACCTTTTGCAGCACTGACGGGCCATCTCCGACCAGGGTCGCGTCACGAATAGGCGCACCCAGCTTGCCCTTGTCGATCAGGTAGGCCTCGCTGGCTGAAAAGGTAAATTTGCCCGAGGTGATGTCCACCTGTCCGCCGGCAAAATTGCAGGCGTAAATTCCTCGCTCCACCGACGCAATAATTTCGTCCGGATCGTGCGGGCCAGGCAACATGTAAGTATTCGTCATGCGCGGCATGGGCATGTGGGCGAAGGACTGTCGCCGACCGTTGCCCGTCGCCGGCACACCCATTAAGCGGGCATTCATAGAGTCCTGCATATAACCGACCAGTCGACCCTTCTCTATCAGGCTTGTGCACTGGCTCGGCGTGCCTTCATCGTCCATGTTCAGCGAGCCACGCCGGCCAGGCAAGGTGCCGTCGTCTACGACAGTGCATAAGTCAGTGGCAACCTGCTCGCCGATCCGACCGGAGAATGCCGAGGTCCCTTTGCGATTGAAATCACCCTCTAATCCATGGCCAATGGCTTCGTGCAGGAGCACGCCCGGCCAGCCGGGGCCCAGCACGACCACCATTTCTCCGGCGGGTGCCGGGACGGCTTCCAGACTGACCAGGGCCTGACGCACCGCCTCCCGACCCAGTTCCAAAGCCCGGTCGCCGGCCAGAAACTCCTCGTAGGCAAAGCGTCCACCGGCTCCGGTGTAGGCTTGTTCGCGGCGACCACCGTCTTCAACGATAACCGCTACGTTCATTCGCACCAGTGGCCTGACATCCGCCGCATAAACGCCGTCGCTGGAGCAGACCAGAACGATTTCCTGAACACCGGTGATACTCGCCATGACCTGCTGCACTCTCGGATCGTGAGCACGCGTCGCCTTATCTACCTGCTGCAGCAAAGCCACTTTATCTTCGTCTGCCAGGGAAAGGATCGGATCCAGGGCCGGATAGAGCCGCTGTTCCCCGGCCCGGGACCAGGCCTTAACCTGGCCCTGCTGCCCCAGTCTCGCGATTGCACCGGCGGCCTTGGAAGCCGACATCAGGGCCGGCACAACAATTTCATCAGAATAGGCGAAACCGGTTTTCTCACCGGCGACTGCACGGACGCCAACGCCGCGCTCGATGCTATGTGTGCCTTCTTTCACAATCCCGTCTTCCAGGGACCATGATTCGTAGCGCGCTACCTGAAAATACAGTTCAGCCTTGTCGACACCGCCGCTCAGCATGTTGCCCAGCGCATCGCCCAGATGACTTTCCTGCAGACCCGCCGGCTCCAGCAAGCGGTGTTCGGCCAACTGCAGGGGATTAGTGTTCGTGTCGGTCACTGTGATTCATTACTCCGCGGCCTTCAGGGCCGTCTGAAAACGCCGATGCTGCAACACCGGAAATTTTTTTCTCACCGTTGCCGGTTGCGTCATATCCAAGGTCACCAGATGCACGCCCGGGGACTCGTCGGCATGACACAAAACATCGCCCCAGGGCCCTGCAACCAGTGAATGCCCCCAGGTTCTCCGACCGCCCGGGTGCGTGCCGGTCTGGGCGGCAGCGGCCACATAGGCCAGCGAATCCAGAGCCCGGGCACGAATCAGCAGCTCCCAATGAGCCCTGCCCGTGGGTCGGGTAAAAGCCGCGGGGACGGCAATCAGCTCGGCCCCGTCTGCGGCCAGCAGGCCAAACAGTTCGGGGAATCGAAGATCGTAGCACACGGCCACGCCCAGCCTCCCCCACGGGGTCGGCACAGTGAGGGGCTGCCGCCCGGGGGCCGTATTGGCTGACTCACAATACTGCTCATCAGAATCCGGCACATGCACATCAAACAGGTGCACTTTGTCGTAGCGCCCCCGACGCTCACCAACGCTGTCGTAAACACAGCAAGCAGCAACAGGACGCGAATCCGCATCACTGACCAGGGGGAAGGTGCCGCCCACCAGCCACAGGCCATTGGACCTGGCCAGGTCGGCCAGTGCGTCCTGAATGGGCCCTTGACCATCGACTTCGGCAACTTGCCGCCGAAATTCTTCGGCCGCGCCCATCGCGGCAAAGTTCTCCGGCAGAATCGCCAGCTGCGCGCCCTGACCGGCAGCCTGTTTCAGGCAGTGATCAGCCTGGGCGAGATTAGCCTTAATGCTCTGCCCCGAATTCATTTGCACCAACGCGACCGTCAGGGCAGTCGCTTTACTCATGGGGTGGCAACGCCCGTCTCAGACGGCGGCTGAGTTTCAGGCAAGGGATCAGCATCAAAGCCCGGCAAAGGCACAAACACCGGCTCCGGCACCACCTCGGGCAGGAAGGCTTCGCAGTCACTGAAACGGGCCGTGTCCACTTCGATGCGCTGAATTTTACTGATTTGCGGCTCATCCCAAGAACCCTTGATTTCGTAATAGGACTCGCCGATCTGGCTCAAGGGTTTGCGAAAAATTCTCGAGATGAGCAGCATGGCGCCCCCGATGGCGGGCCCACCCACCACAGCACCGCCAAGCGCCAACACATTGGAAACGTGGGGCCGAACCACGGCCAGCTGATCATAGTCCTGATCCCGCAGGCCTGAACGCCCCACGATACCCAGGTCGGCCACGGCACCCTGCAAGCCCAGGTTGCAGGTATAGGCATCACCGTTCTCCAGGGTGAAGTCGCCCTCCAGCACATCAAAGCTCAAGCCTTCATCAAACACGTCCCGAAAATCCAGGGCCAGACGTCGCGGCAAGGAGGCAACACTGAGCATGCCCAGCACCCGGCCACCACCGGGCTCCACTTCCAGCAAAGCGCCGTCTTTTATATTGACCCGAACCTGCCCGGATGCCTGCGACAGAAAATCTGCCGAGGGCGGACCGGGCCAGGTGATATCAGCGGTCACCCGCATGGAATCGCCTTGCATCAGCGGCTGGTAACCCAGACTTTTCAGGGTTGCTTTGATATCGGTACTGCGCATTTCACCCTGCAGTTTGCTGAGCTGCTGCTCTACCTGCCCGTCAACCACTCGCCACTGGGCCTGACCGGTGATGCTGAAACTACCCCCATCCATTTCGATGGAACGGGCTGATACGCCTTGGCTGTCCGGCAATACCGCCGTCCTCAAACTGCCAAATTCCAGGGACCCTATGCGGAAATCTCCGACTTCAAGCTCGAGGGGCGGCAGTTTTCGCGGGTCGAAGGTCCCGGTTGAACCGGATTCAGTCTCAAGCAGCCAGAGGCGGTCCAGTTGCAACTGCAACGGTCTGCCCGGCGTCGCCGAGTTAGGTAATTCCAGCGTGCCCAGGGCCCAGGGTGCATCAACAGCAATGCGCCAACTATCCGTCTGCCGCGTAGCCAGCAATTCCGCATCCGGAAAACGCTGGCCGAAAACCACGAGATCATCGACGGTTAAAGCTGCCTCGCGATAAACACTTTCCAGCCGCTGTTCGGCACCGGCATCGATCAGGGGCTGCCAATCAGCAACGCGCAGCACGGGCAGGCGACCGGAAAGCTCGATTCCCGGCAGCACAGGCAGCAGCGCGGGCCCCAGTCCGGCGTGCACAGCGCCCCGCTCGACGCGCCAGCCAGGTTCCATTGACTCCAGTCGAAAGATAAAGGCCAGGTCATCACGCAATCGGCCGTCCACCTCCAGCACGCCGGCATCGGCCAGGCGCAGGGTCAGATCAAGGGGCGCTTGTTCTTCGGCGGTCTTGGCCAGGGGCGGCGGCAGGCTGCTGGCGGCCCCCACGAGCGTGGACGTTACCTGCACCTGAAACGGCCCGGCATTCTCTCCCGCGCGGGGCAGCATCAGCCTGGCCTGCCATTCGGCCGGGCCTGACAGGGCTTGCGCCTGCGGCAGGCCCAGAGTTTCAAACCAGCGCCGGATCGGGGTAGTTCCGCTAAGGGTTGCTTCGTGGCTATAGGGCGCGTCTGCTGCCACAACGGGCTGCAAGCTGGCGACAAAGGGCTCGCCAAGCAATTGGCCTTTAATCGCCTGTGTGGATAGCTGTGTATTTTGCAAACGCAGTTCGCCATTGAGCTGTTCAAAGCCGAAGGCAAGCCCCTGGAAACCTAACTGAGCGTCACTCGTTGTGAATCGGCCGTCCAGACGGTAGTCAGCGGGCTTGAGCACCGGTAAAAACAGGTCCAGGCGCGCATTCACTGTGCCGCTGCCAGAAGCACGTTGCAGCACAGGGCCCAGCGTGTCGGCAACGGGTGTCGACAGGAGCAATTCCCGGATAAGGCCCAGCTGTGTGGGTTGGTCGATGGTGATATCCAGCTTGCCCGTGCGCAGATCCTTAAAGCGCACCTCTTCATTTTCCAGCTCGATACCGGCGAGGCGACCCCGGTTCCGTGGGGAATAAAGGCTCACCCCGTCAAACACGAGATCGGCTGTCAGACCTTCGATACGCGGCCAGCGATCAGCGTAATCAAGGACAGCATCGGCAATGGCCAGGTCAGCCCGAAACAGTCCCTCGCCCCGGTCGTAGGGAAAAGCCCGCAGAGGACCCCGCCAGCGAAGCGTACTGTCCTCGATTCGGCCACTGATGATCGCTCGCTCCAGCCAGGCGCTCACGCCCGGTGGAAAACGACGCAGGGGCAAATAGCGCAGGAACCCCGGCACGTTCGGTGAGCTTAATTGCGCATCCAGATCAAGAAGGGCGCTACTGCCGTCAGCGGGCACGCTCAGCTCGAAGCGCGATGTGGCTGAAATATCTTCCGCCGACAGGCGCACACTATCGCTGAGCACGCGCAAACCATCTTCTGTCACTCGCCAGACCAGCAAACCCGTCAACGCATCTGTCTGAATCGGCCCGGGCAGCAAATCAGGCAACGCCCAATCTGTCACCTGACTGGTCAGCTCCAGACGCCCGCCGGCCTGGTCGGCGATCACCTCTCCTGCCAGGCCCGCCACCGTAATGCCGCCCAGGCCGTCCACCATGCCCAGATCCTGGAAATTCAGGCTCAACTGGAACTGTGGCGCAGTGCTGCCGGGAAGGCGCAGCGCCAGGCTGACATCCTTGAGTTCTCCGCGCAGGTCGCGGGGCAGTAAATCAGCCCGCGCCTCGGGAGAAGCAAAACCGCGCGCCAGAGCGTAAACATCGTCCAGGCGGATAAAACTGACACGACCGTCGCAAACCTGCCCGTCGGCCGCTGCATCCGGCTCGCAGGTCAGCGTGAGTTCTGATCGCGGCCACAACCGACCTTCGCGCCCGATGCGCAGGTCAGTGCCACCCAGCAACCAGCCCGCGTCGCTGTTCTCCCATTCGAAACGCCCGGCCAGCAGATCAATTTTTTCGACCAGTTCACCCTGATTGCTGAATTCCAGCGAGCGCAGATCCAGCTCCCCGAGCAAGGCCAGGGGTTTGCCCGCGCTCAGTCGCGCGGCCAGGCTGACAGAGCCTTCAGCCGCACTCAAGGGCGTTTCCATGCCCAGGGCCAGCACCACCAGCGGGGCAAGTTGCAGGTCATCACCCTCAATGCTGACGCGCCAGTCCGCGGTCAGTGGATCGGCATCCTCTCCAAGCAGTAAACCCTGCGCGCCAATCGACAGAGATACCCGGCCCGACTGCCCGCCGCCAAGTACCAGTAAACCCTCCGCCTGAACCCCTGCTCTGGAGTAGTCAAAGTCCAACCAGTCCAGGCGCCCCTGCAAGTCCGTCGTCACAGGATTTGTATCGCTGTAACGCAAATCTATGTTTTCCAGCTGCACGCGCAGATCAACCAGTTCGGGCATCGGCGTGTCGCGCGTGCTCAGCTGATAGCTGGCCAGCGGCCGGCCCTGGAGATTGATCTGCCCGTCAGGCGCCCGATCAATACGCAAGCTCGAACCGACCACGCCCACGGAATTGGGCACAAGCTGCCGCTCGATTAGCAGGCGTATCAAATCAACACCCACGGACACCTGCTCGGCGGTGGCAACGTTCTCCGCTGTCACCGGGTCCAGGATCTGCACCCCGTAAAGCACTAACTCGGGACCGCGCAAGGGCCAGCTGGCACTCAACTGCTGGAACTGGACATCGAAACCCGTCGCCGCTGCCGCGGCGGTCCTCACTTCCTGTTGATACTGGGGCAACAGCGGCAACATCAAGCGCACCAGCCCGATGAGTAAGGCCAGGAAAATAACCAGGGTGGCGGCTGAATAAACCAGCGCGCGAATTAATTTGCCCATCACCCGTGCCATGACAAGACCGGCTTAAACCAGGACAACGTCAAAACGATCCTGCGCATACAGAGACTCGCTTTGCAGTCGAATGGGCTTCCCCGTGAAGGTTTCCAGTTCAGCCAGACTGGAAGACTCTTCGTCCAGCAAGGTTTCCACCACATCCTGATTGGCCAGCACGATCAACTCTTTGAAGTTAAATTGCCGATGCTGGCGAAGAATTTCCCGGAAAATCTCGTGGCAAACCGTCTCGGCGGTTTTGAAAAAACCGGTGCCCTGGCAAGTTTTGCAGGGCTCACAAAGAATATGCTCAAGGCTTTCCCGGGTCCGCTTGCGTGTCATTTCTACCAGTCCCAGAGGAGATACCTGGGCAATCTGAGTCCGGGCGTGATCGGCGAGCATTGCGCTTTCCAAGGCCTCGAGAACCTGTGCCTGATGCCCAGGCTCAACCATATCAATAAAGTCGACAATGATAATCCCACCCAGGTTTCGCAAGCGCAGTTGACGGGCAATGGCAACGGCTGCCTCCAGGTTGGTTCTGAAAATTGTCTCCTCCTGGTTTCGATGACCGACGTAACCACCGGTATTCACATCCACCGTGGTCATGGCCTCCGTCTGGTCAAGCACGATGTGACCACCTGACTTCAGGGGTACCTCCCGCTCCAGAGCACGCTGAATTTCATCCTCAACCCCGTACAGATCCAGAATAGGCCGACGGCCCGAGTAAAACTCAACGGCGGATGCCAACTCGGGCATAAAGCTTTGGGCAAACTGGACAATGCGCTCACAGGCCTCGGCGGAGTCGACGCGTATGCGCTGGATCTCCCCGTTAACCAGATCGCGCACCATGCGTAATTCCAGGGGCAGATCCTCATGGACCAGGCTGCCCGCCTTTGCGGTCTGCGCCTGTTGCCCGATAGCCTTCCACAGGCGGTTAAGAAACTGCATGTCTGCCTGCAGGGCTTCCAGGCTTGCGCCTTCGGCAGCCGTGCGCACGATGTAGCCGGCGGACCGGTCCGTCGGCATGAGCGTGCTGACGACGTCCCGCAGGCGCTCGCGTTCACCTTCATCTTCTATTCGTGAAGAAACACCCACGCTGTCGCTGCCTGGCACCAGCACCAGGAACCGGGAGGGTATGGTCAGCTGGGTGGTCAACCGGGCACCTTTGCTGCCCATGGGATCTTTAAGCACCTGGACCAGGACTTCATCGCCCTCACGACACAGGTCCCGTATACCCGGCTCCTCGATCTCACCGGCGGCCGCACGAGTGGGCGGCTGAATATCCCTGGCATGCAAAAAACCGGTCCGCTCCAGGCCCATTTCGATAAAGGCCGCCTGCATGCCCGGCAAAGCTCGCGACACACGGCCCTTGTAAATGTTGCCGGTCAGACCTCGCCGCGACGCGCGCTCAATGAGTAACTCATACAGCACGCCCTGATCCAACACCGCAGCACGGACTTCACGCGGGGTTATGTTGATCAGTATTTCTTCGCCCATTGCGCTCATCTATTGCCTTCGAGCAGACGATACCCGAAAGCAGCCAGCAGCCGGGCCGTCTCGAATACAGGCAAGCCCATTACCCCCGAGTAACTGCCTTCCAGGGAGGCAACAAAAACGGCTCCCAGACCCTGAATGGCATAGGCCCCCGCCTTATCGGCCGGTTCACCGGTTTCCCAGTAGACGGCCGCCTCATCAGCATCCAGGGTACGAAAGCTGACGGCGGAACAACTCAGTGCATGCTCGCAGCGCTGGCCGGCAACCACCGCAACGGCTGTATACACCTGATGTGTGGCCCCGGATAGCTGGCCAAGCATCTGCAAAGCATGGGCACGGTCCCTTGGCTTGCCAAAAATCTCACCATTGAGCACCACGGCCGTATCAGCCGCCAGCACCGGATCCTCCGCCGGCGCCCGCGCAGCAGCGACGGTCCGGGCCTTGTCGATGGCGAGCCGCAATACATACTCAGCGGGCGCTTCATTCTCTCTCGGTGTCTCATCCACAGCCGCCGGCTGCACCTGGCAATTCACGCCCAACTGGGCCAGAAGCTGGCGTCGACGAGGCGACGCGGATGCCAGATAAATACTGGGCTGCATCAGGCGCGGTGATAGGGATGGCCGGACAGCAGGGTCCAGGCACGATACAACTGCTCCGCCACGACGATCCTGACCAGCCCATGGGGCAAAGTCAGAGGTGACAGCGACCACAGCCGTGAGGCACGGGTGCGACAGTCTTCAGCCAGTCCGTCTGCGCCACCCACTGCCAGGGCGACGCGGGGAAACTCTGCCTGCCAGCGCTCCAGTTCAGCCGCCAGTTCTTTGGTCGTCCATTGCACGCCGCGTTCGTCCAGCGCGATCAGCAGATCGGCATCAGCGGCGCGACGCAAAATACGTTCGCCTTCCTGGGCACGGGCCACTGCGGTATCGGCACGACGGCTGCGACCACCCGCAGGAATTTCTTCTAGCTCAAGATTTATGTGCCGCGGCATTCGCCGCTGATAGGTTTTAAAGCCCTCGTTCGTCCAGGCGGGCAAACGAGTACCCACAGCGAGCAAAGAAATACGCATGATCGATTAGCGCCGGGCGAATCAGGCGCCGGCCCCTGCGCTGGAGCCGGGGGCATCGCCGCCCATATTCCAGAGTTTCTCCAGGTTGTAGAACTCCCGAATCTTTGGCTGCATCACATGCACCACGACATCATTCAAATCCACCAGCACCCACTCGGCCCCGTCAGCGCCCTCAACACCGACGGGCGAATAGCCCGCGGCCTTGGCGCGTTCGACCAGGCGATCCGCTATGGACTTCACGTGGCGGCCCGACGTACCGCTGGCAATGACCATATAGTCTGTAATAGACGTCAGGCGTGACACGTCCAGAATCGTGACATCGCGCGCCTTCAGATCTTCCAGGGAGGCCACTGCCAGTTCTACCAGTTCGCTACTTTCTGTCACTCATTTCTCCTGTCTTGCTCAAGCTTGTCGCGTGTGGGGTTCTTTATCTGCGTAACAATGCGTGCGCTGCAGAATCTGCCAGACGGAGTCCGGCACCAGAAAACGGGGGTCGCCTCGGGCTGCTATCAGCTCCCGAATATCGGAGGAAGCAATATCCAGTGGCGTTACGGCATGCAACAGGACCCGGCCCGAACCCGTGCGCAGATCCTCCTCAGACCGGGTAAGGCGATCAGCCAGCCAGCCAATGTCTGCAGCTGCCGGCGGCTCCCAGCCGGGTCGGTGCGCCACAATAAAATGGGCGTAGTCCAGTAACTCCCGGGACCGATGCCAATCCCCCAGTCCCAGATAAGCATCCATGCCGAGGATGACCACCAGCGTGGCCCGCGGTTGTTCTTCCCGCAAGGAAACCAGGGTGTCGATGGTGTAGGACGGTCCTTCGCGTTCCAGCTCGCGGGGATCTACGGCAAAGCCATCCACATCGGCGACCGCGGCCTGGAGCATGAGCAATCGCAAACTGGCCGGGGCGCGCGGCGAGCGACGATGGGGCGGCTGACCGGATGGGGTGAAGCGAACCTCATCAAGGCCAAGAAGCTGACTGACTTCCAGCGCCGTGCGCAGATGACCCAGGTGCACCGGGTCGAAACTGCCGCCGTACAGGCCGATGGCCGGTGCTTCGGCTGAGCCTGCGTCGCTCACGCAGCCGCCGGCCTGGAAGCGCCGCCGCCGGCCATTGCCAGACTGAGTTCCATCAGTGCAGCCCAGGGCATCCCCCGCCGGGCCCCTTTGACAATGCGGTCGGCCACCGCAGCCTGATCCAGCAGGGCACGGGCCCGCGCCGCGTCCGTGCGCCGCGCAGCACGATTAAAAACCGTTTCACGCGATCGCCAGACACCGGCGCTGGCCATGGCCCGACCCATGGGTTCGCCGCTGCTCAGTGCATGGGTCAACAAGGCCAAAGCCGTCAACTCGCGAACCAGACTCCAGAGCACCAGCGTCGGGGCCACGCCCTCTTGTTCCAGGTGCACGAGAATTCTGGCGACCCGGGCCTGATCTCCGCCCAGTGCCGCATCGGCCAGCTGAAAAACATCGTAGCGAGCACCATCGGCCACCGCAGCACGCGCGGTCTCCAGGGTCACCCTGCCGTCTTCGGCTAACAGCACTAACTTGTCTATTTCCTGCTTGGCAGCCAGCAGGTTGCCTTCCAGTCGCGCCGCCAATAGCTCCAGCGCAGCCGGATCCCATTGCAAACCCGCTGCGCGCAAACGACCCTCAAGCCAGGCTGGCAATTCCGTTGCATCGGGTGCGCGCAGAGGCAACCACACGCCAGCTTCGGCCAGACTCTTGACCCATTTCGATTTAGCGGCATTACCTGTCAGCGCCGGCGTAATAACGACCAGGATTTTTTCGGCCGGGGGGCGCGCCGCGAGGGCGGTCAATTGCCGGGCACCGGCATCGCCCGGCTTGCCCGTGGGCAAACGCAATTCGATCAGTTGCTGATCAGCAAACAGGGAGAGATTGTCCAGACCGCCGCGAAAGCCATCCCAGTCGAAGCCTCGCTCGGCCATATGGGACTCGCGTTCGTCGCAGCCCTGACTCTTGGCCGCCGCCCGAATTGCATCCAGCGCCTCATCAACCAGCAGGGGTTCATTGCCCGAAACGAGATAAATCGGCGCGAGACCGGAACTCAGGTGGGATTTCAGTTGGCGAGGATTCAGCCGCACGCGTTCAGCCGGCCACCTGGCTCCACTGGATACTTTCTTCCGACAACAACACCGGAATGCCGTCGCGGACCGGGTAGACAAGCCGTCCGTCCCGACTGATCAAGGCCTCATCCAGGCCCTCAGCCACTGGGGCATCGGCGCTGTTGTGGATGGTGCCGCCGCTGATGGCTGTATTCAGGGCGTCAAGGCGGGCCGCATCCAGGATTTCCAGCGGCAGGCGCGTGACGGGACAGCAAATAATGTCTAACAGGTTCTTATCCATAGATGGGCGGCAAAGCCTTAAGACCAATATAACACAAGGCCTTCAGCCCTTCGGACCGGCCTGCTGCTGCGGCGCGGCGGGCACCGGATCATAGCCACCGGCAGCAAAGGGATGGCAGCGACCCAGCCGACACACGGTCAGCCACAGCCCCCGCAGCAGGCCGAAGCGCTCCAGCGCTTCGCGTGCGTAAGCCGAGCAACTGGGATGAAAGCGGCAGCGGGGACCGGTAAGCGGCGAAATGTACCGCTGGTACAAGCCGATCAGCCGACTCGCGAAATCGGCCGCGCGACCCGCCGGCACCCCGTGCTCCGCCCGCCTATCCAGAACCGGCCTCCGCAGCCGCTGCCTTGATGGCCTGGATCATCGCGGCCAGCCCGTTGCTGCGTGTCGGGCTCAGGTGCGCATCCAGGCCGATGTCACTGATGAATCCCGGCGGCGTGGCGACCACCTCGGCCGCGTCCCGCTCGTTATAAACCCGCATCAGAATGGCAATCAGTCCGGAGACAATGGCCGAGTCGCTGGTGGCCTGAAAGCTGAGCCGACCGTCCGTTGCAGCAGTCCTGAGCCAGACCTGCGATTGACACCCATGCAACAGATGTTCATCCGTACGCCAGGCATCCGGAAACTCGGGTAACTGCCGGCCCATGTCGATAATGTATTGATAGCGGTCCACCCAGCTATCAAAGAACTGAAACTCTTCTACGAGCGCCTGCTGTGCCTGGGAAATTTCACTCATCGGTCAGTCATTCACCGGGCGCAGCCCGCCGCCAGCTGGCGCCATCGGGGCCGTCTTCGATCACAATACCCCGCTCCGCCAGACCATCACGAATACGATCAGCCGTTGCGAAATCTCGCTGCTGTTTGGCGGCCTGCCGTTCCTGCAACAAAGCATCGATCTCCGCCGAGTCATCCGTATCGCCGGCCGCACCTCGATACCACGCCTCGGGATCCTGGCCCAGCAGACCCATGATTTCGCCGCTGGCGCGCAAGCGGGCCGCAATGGCAGCTCGCTCGGCATCGTCTTCGCTGCGATTCAACTCCCGGGCAATGTCAAAGAGTGCAGCCAGGGCCCGCGGCGTATTCAGATCGTCTTCCAGCGCCTCGATGAAGGCCGGCTCAGGCGCACTCTCCTGCCAGCTGGACTCCCAGCCAGTGGTATCGCGCAGGGCCCGGTAGAGTCGATCCAGTTTACGCCGGGCTTCGGCCAGCACATCCCCGCTCCAGTCCAGTGGCTGGCGGTAGTGAGCGCTGAGCAATGCGAGGCGGACAGCCTCGCCAGGCGCCTGGTCAAGGAGGTCCCGGACCAGAACGACATTGCCCAGAGACTTGGACATCTTCGTGTGGTCCACATTCACAAAACCATTGTGCATCCAGTAGCGCGCAAACTCGGCGCCGCCATGAGCACAGCGACTCTGCGCGATCTCGTTTTCATGGTGAGGAAAAATCAGATCATTGCCGCCGCCATGGATATCAATGGTGCGCCCCAGATGCAGGGCCGCCATCACCGAACACTCAATATGCCAGCCGGGACGACCGCGACCCCACGGCGAATCCCAGCCCGGCAAGTCGGCCGTGGACGGCTTCCAGAGAATGAAGTCGGCGGGTGCCTCTTTGTAAGGCGCAACCTCGACGCGCGCACCTGCCAGCAACTCCCGCTGGTCCCGACGAGACAGGCTGCCGTAGTCCGCGAAGGCGCTGACCCGGAACAGCACATGCCCGTCCGCGGCATAGGCATGTCCGCTGTCGATCAGGGACTGGATCATGTCCCTGATGCCGTCAATATGGTCCGTGGCTCGCGGCTCCACATCCGGGGGCAAGACACCCAGGGATGCCATGTCCTGGTGATAAGCCTGAGTAAAGCGCGCCGAGATCACCTCAATCGGCACGTCTTCGGTCGCCGCCGAGGCATTTATCTTGTCATCAATATCGGTGATGTTGCGGGCATAGGTCACGGCGAAATGCCGGCGCAATACCCGCGCAAGCACATCAAAAACAACCGCCGGCCTCGCGTTGCCAATATGGGGATAGCTGTAAACAGTAGGCCCGCACACATACATCGTGACCTGCCCTGGCTCGGCAGGCTCAAAGCTCTGTTTGCGGCGCGCTAGCGTGTTGTAGAGGGAAATGCTCATGGCAGCGTGGACTGGAGGCAAGCCCGCTATAATAGCAACCTTTGGATATCCCAGAGGGCCGAACCCCAGCGTACCGGCCAGGAGCAGCAGAGTGGAACCCGCAAAAATCTTCGGTGCTAGAACCAGCATCGAGCAAGTAGAAGAAGGCCATGAACTGGCCCCGAAATTCGACAGCGACGGGCTCATACCCGCCGTCACTACCGATTACGCCTCCGGCGAGTTGCTGATGCACGGCTATATGAATGCCGAGGCTCTGGCACGCAGCATAGAAACCGGCGAAGCCCATTATTTCAGCCGCAGCCGCCGGGTCTTGTGGCACAAGGGCGCCACCAGCGGGCTGGTACAGAAAATACGGGAATTGCTCATCGATGATGATCAGGACTGCGTCTGGTTACGCGTGGACGTGGCCGGCAACGGCGCCAGCTGCCACGTGGGCTATCGCTCCTGCTTCTATCGCCGCGTGCCGGACGAAGCACAGGGTGCTGAAAGCCCCATCAAGCTGGTGTTTACCGAGACCGAAAAAGTCTTCGACCCCGAAGTTGTTTATCCGGGCGCCGAGAACCCCACCAAACTCTGAGCCCGGCAAGGAACTTTTTTCCTGCTTATAGAGGCTTTGCCTGGCCCAGAAAAGCAATGCCCGCCAGCAGCCCGAACATCACCACCGTCACAACAGCGCCGCGGTTAACGTGGGAACAAACAAGTTTTTCCAGCTCGGGTGAACTGCCTGACGCGGCCATGCGCTGAAAAATACCTTCCAGGGGCGCATAAAAAACGGCCATCAGCACCGACACCAGGAAAACGCAGCCGAACAGAAAAATCTTGAGGGCAAGCCAGGTCGGCGCAAATGGCCAACCCGATAACAGGGAGGACAGGCCAAAGCCCAGAAATACCAGGCACTGAATAGCCATCAGCCCCCCCGTGAACATATAGATTCGAATAGCAAGAGGCTCGCCCAGGTGCCGGTAGGCAATGACTTCGCCGATGATCCAGGCGAAGGCGATCAGCCAGGCAAGGATCAGCACGATGGCAGGGATACTGACCAGGCCAAGCCCGCTCGCAAGAATCAGTCCGACCGGCGCAATGCTGGCGAAAGCAGCCCGGGGAACCAGGTCAATGGCCAGCGACAGGTGCATCAGCTGAATCCGCTGCGCCACCGGCAACTTGGGATTCCTGATCGTCAGGGCAATCACAAAGACGCCCAGATCGGCACCCAGCCAATAGACAAATAGCAGCAGGTGCAAAAAAAGCCAGAGGCTATAGGGCTCCCCCATCACGGACAGATGCCCCGACGTGCGTAATTCATGCGCCCAGTGTGCAGCAGATCAGACCCGCCATACAGACAAAGCGCCGGGAAGCTCCCAACCACCCGCACAGGCCAGAAAACGCATGATGTCCGCAGTTGCGGTTATAGGGTATGCGCCTCAGTTCAAGGCGTTCAGGCGCCGGGTCACCAGGCCCGCCAGATCAGCCGCCAGGGCGTTTCGGATCTCGTCCTCTTCCCGCGTCTTGCCCAAAACCTGGGTTGGCTCGTAGGTAAAATTACGATTCAGTGTCAGCGTCTGAGGCTTGAACACTACCTCGCCATCAACCACGATGGCATAGCTGACTGTGTAATAGACGTCATATTCCGCCGGCACGTTACGCGGCGACACTGACAACACACGCCTACCGGTATCATCACGGCTGACGCGAATAACGGCATCTGCGGCGTCCGGATCTGCGGTCAGTTTCACACCATTGCGCCGGACGACAGTGGTCAGCTGACGATAGAAGGGCGAGTACCGGTCGTTGGTCACAACATGAATTGCCTGCACCGACTCCGGCAGATTTGCTGTGCCCCGGGGCTGAAAGCCACAAGCCTGCAACAGCATCAGACAAGCCAGAACCAGTAAGTGGCTAGACCACCACATTGACCAACTTCCCCGGCACCAGGATCACTTTTCTAATACTTTGGTCCGCCACAAAACGCTGTACGTTTTCTTCTGCCAGAGCAGCCGCCTTAACCGCCTCTGCGTCCATGGACGAAGGCAGTTCCAGTCGAGCCCGCAAGCGGCCATTGACCTGCACAATAATCTGCATGGTATCCGCCGACAGGGCAGATTCATCCACCACCGGCCAGCTTTCATCCACCACGGCCGTGGTATGCCCAAGGTCCTGCCACAATTGATGCGCGATATGCGGGACGATCGGCGACAGCATTAGCACGGCCGCCTCTAAAGCTTCCTGCACCACCGCACGATCACCTTCAGTGGAAGCCTGGAAACGCGTGATGTGGTTAAGCAATTCCATCACCGCGGCAATTGCTGTGTTGAAGGTATAACGGCGACCAATATCGTCGCTGACCTTGGCGATGGACTGGTGCACTTGCCGACGCAATTCACCCTGCTCGTCCGTCAGGGTCGCGCCGGATACCGCAGGCCCATCGGCCGCATGAGCCTGCACCGCACGCCACAATCGTCGCAAGAAACGAAACGCGCCCTTCACGCCTTCGTCCGACCATTCCAGAGCCTGCTCCGGGGGCGCTGCAAACATCACGAATAACCGGACAGTATCGGCGCCGTACTCATCAATCAGGGCCTGAGGATCAACCGTGTTGCCCTTGGACTTGGACATCTTGGCCCCGTCCTTAAGCACCATCCCCTGGGTCAGCAATTTAGTGAACGGCTCGGCACAATCGACCAGCCCCTCGTCGCGCATCAGCTTGTGAAAAAAGCGCGCGTAGAGCAAATGCAAAATTGCATGCTCAATACCACCGATATACAAATCAACAGGCAACCAGTAACCGGCTCGTTTATCCAGCATGGCATCCCTGGAATCGGGATTACAGAAGCGGGCGTAATACCAGGATGACTCCATGAAGGTGTCGAAGGTGTCTGTCTCACGCTTTGCCGCTTCGCCCGTGGCGGGATCCACCGTCTCATAGAAAGACGGCATGCTTTTGATGGGCGAACCCGACTCACCCAGCTCCACATCCTCGGGCAGGATGACCGGCAGCTCCTCGGCAGCCACGGGCACTTGAGTGCCCTGCGCGGTTTCTATCACGGGTATGGGTGCACCCCAGTAACGCTGGCGGGAGATCAGCCAGTCACGCAGCCGATAGTTAACACGCCGTTGGCCACGGCCGGCAGACTCAAGCTCCTCGGCAATGGCCGCAAAGGCCTCGGCCGAGCTCAGCCCGTCAAACTGCTTCGAATTGACCAGCCGACCCTGGCCAATGAAGGCGCCGGCTTCCAGGTCACATGTTTCGTCAGCACCGACAGGCGCGATCACTTGTTTGATAGGCAGCCCGTAACGACGCGCAAACTCCCAGTCCCGCTGATCATGTCCGGGCACTGACATCACAGCGCCCGTGCCATAGGCCATCAACACGAAATTGGCGACCCAGACAGGCACCGGCTCGCCAGAAATCGGATGCCGGACATCAACACCCAGGGCCATGCCTTGCTTGTCCAGTGACTCGATAGCCGCTTCAGAAACAGCGCTGCGCTTGCAGTCTTCCAGGAAGGCGGCCAGTTGGGGATTATCCCTGGCCGCTGCGAGGGCCAGAGGGTGCTCCGCCGCCACCGCCATGTAACTCACGCCCATCAGGGTGTCAGGTCGCGTGGTGTAGATGCGCAGGGCTTCCTCGCCATCGGCCAGTGGAAAATCCATTTCCACGCCTTCGGAACGGCCGATCCAATTACGCTGCATGGTCTTGACGGCTTCAGGCCAGTCCAGATCATCCAGTTCTTGCAGTAATTCCTCGGCATAGTCAGTAATGCGCAGGAACCACTGAGGGATCTCACGTCTTTCCACCGGCGCACCCGAGCGCCAGCCACAGCCGTCCACAACTTGCTCGTTGGCAAGCACGGTCTGATCAACCGGATCCCAGTTCACCACGGCCTGTTTTTTGTAAGCGATACCTTTGTCGAGCAGACGCGTGAACAGCCACTGCTCCCAGCGGTAGTAATCGGGGTCGCAAGTGGCCAGCTCCCGGTCCCAGTCATAACCGAAACCCAGACGCTGCAGCTGCCCGCGCATGTAATCGATGTTTTCGCGCGTCCACTTCGCCGGCGCCATCCCGTGCTTGATTGCAGCACCTTCCGCCGGCAGCCCAAAGGCATCCCAACCCATGGGCTGCAGCACATTCTTGCCCTGCATGCGCTGATAACGGGCAATGACATCGCCGATGGTGTAATTGCGAACGTGCCCCATGTGCAGGCGGCCGCTGGGATAGGGAAACATGCACAGGCAATAGAACTTTTCCCGCGCCGGATCTTCCTCAGCGCGGAAAGTGCGCGCCTGAACCCAGTGATCCTGGGCAGCAGTCTCAACAACGGCGGGCTCGTACGGACGTTCGCTCACTTCACGGCTTCCAGATCTCAAGGGCTGGGAAGGATACAACAGCTACCCGGACTCAAGTCTCCGGGCACCGGCATCCAGACGCCAGGCCACCAGCAGCAGCAGCGCGGCAATCAGGATTACCGGGGTATTACCGGCAAGCACATAGGGGGTAGCACCGCGATAGGGCTGAACCCGCCCACGCAGAACGCCCGGTTTGAACTGGGGCAGCTCGGCTTGCACCCCACCATCCGGGCCTATCAGGGCCGTGATCCCGGTATTCGTGGTCCGCAGCATGGCACGCCCGGTCTCCAGGGCCCGCATTCTGGCGATTTCCAGGTGCTGGTGAGGCGCGATGGAATCACCAAACCAGGCATCGTTGCTCACGTTAACCAGCAGGCCCGACTGCGGCAGAAAGTCCAGCTGCTCGGCGCCGAAGGCATCTTCATAACAAATACTTGGCGAAAGCAGCACGTCCCCCACGGCCAGGGGGGGCTGATCTGAAGCGCCGGCAGCCACATCCCGATAGGGCAAATTCATCAGACGCATCCAGTTGCGCACAAAGTCAGGGACCGGAAAAAATTCACCGAAGGGCACCAGGTGGCGCTTGTGATAAACGCCGCGGGCGGCACCAATAGAGATCAGGGAATTATGAAAACGATCTTGCTCATAGTCATTGGTCAGGATGCCAAGCAGTAATTGTGTCCCCCGCTCGTCGGCCAGGGCCTGCAATTCATCCAGATAAAGGGGGACCCCGTCAGCCATGGCCGGAATCGCAACTTCTGGCCAGATCACCAGGTCTGCCGGCGAATCGCTAAAACTCAGATCGCGGTACAAAGCCATGGTCGGGAGCTTTTGCTCGGGCAACCACTTGCGATCCTGGGGCACGGAACCCTGTACAAGCGCAACAGACAAAGCCGGGCCGTCCGGCTCGGTCCAGGCCCGCCCCGATAGCAAGGCCGTGAGGCCGACCAGCCCCAGGGCGGCGGTCAGCGCAATGAGACGCTCGCGATTAGCGCCGCGCAGCAAACACAGCAGCAAACCGCCGGTCAGGGCCGTGGCGAACGACACGGCGTACACGCCACCCACGGGCGCCCAGGCGCTTAGCGGGCCGTCAATCTGACCGTAGCCAAGACTTAACCAGGGAAAGCCCGTCAGCACCCAGCTACGCAGCCATTCGGCCACCAACCACGCAGCAGGCCAGGCCAGGCACCAGCGCAGAACCGCCGAGACCCGACAACGCCCCGCCAGCCAGCCGGCCAGGGCAACATGAGCAGCATTCGCCAGGACCAGCGCGGCAGAGAGAATCAAAGACAGCCACACGGGCGTGCCACCGAATCCATGCACGCTGATGTAGGTCCAGTAAGTACCGAAACCAAATGCGGTAATACCGAAGCAAAAACCGCGCTCGGCCGCGGCCCGGGGCGACTGGCCCTCCCATAAGGCAAAGAGACCGGCAATCAGAAAGGGGGACAGCCAGAAAGCCCCGAACGGCGCGAAGCTCAGGGGCAGCAACGCGCCGGCGGCAGCGGCCAGCCCGTTAGCACGGCTGAATGAAGGCACAAGGCGCACCAGGACTGATTCGCGCTCAGTCCGCGGCGGTAACGCGGCTGACTTCAAGCATGTGCACGCGCCGACGATCAGCCTGCAGAACCTTGAACTGCAGGCCCGCCAGAGCGACTGTTTCATCGCGTCTGGGCAAGCGACCGAGTTCATGAATAATCAAGCCGCCGACGGTGTCGTATTCCTCGTCGATAAATTCGCTGCTGAAGAACTCGTTGAAGTCATCGATGCGAGCCAGCGCCTGCACATGGAAACAGCCATTGGCTTGCGCCTGAATCGGATTGCTCTCACGAGGATCGTGTTCATCATCGATTTCACCGACAATTTCTTCGAGCACATCTTCGATGGTCAGCAAGCCGGCGATCCCACCGTATTCATCGACAACAATAGCCATATGGTTCCGACTGACCCGAAACTCCTTGAGCAGCGTATTCAAACGCTTGCTCTCAGGAATAAACGTGGCCGGCCGCAGATAAGGGCGCATATCGAAGGCCTCATCTGGCTCGTCCATGAAATAACGCAGCAAGTCCTTGGCCAGCAGAATACCAACCACTTCATCGCGTTCTTCGCCGACCACCGGGAAACGTGAGTGACCGCATTCACGAATAATCCGCAACACTTCCTCTTTGGGTGTACCGCTCTCCAGAACGACCATCTGCGAACGCGGCACCATGACTTCCCGCACCTGCGTTTCCGATACCTCCAGGACGTCCTGCAGCATCGCGCGCTCTTCAGGTTCCAGAACACCTTCCCAGCGACGATCACGCAGGAAATTAAGCAATTCAGCCCGTGTTGAAGGCTCGCCCTGCAAGAGCTCCTTGAACCAGCTGTAAAGGCCGCTGCTGCGATCTTCGTCTTGTCGATCGGTAGTCATCGCGCAGCCTCGCGGGGATGCTCCCCGGTACCGTAAGGATCAGGAAAGCCCAAGTCCTGCAAAATCTCTGTCTCCAGCCCTTCCATGAACAGCGCTTGTGTATCGCTCTGGTGATCCAGCCCGAGCAAGTGCAGGGTCCCGTGGACAACCAGGTGGGCGAAGTGTGCCACTTCGGTCTTGCCCTGAGCGGCGGCCTCCGCCTGCATGACCGGCACGCAAATCACGAGATCGCCGAGCATGGACGGCACCTGGTCTGGTATTCCCGGCAATTCGTCAGCCGGAAAGGCCAGCACATTAGTCGGCGCATCACGATGGCGAAATTTTTCATTCATGGACTGACTCTCGTCAGCATCGACCAGGCGCAAGCTGATTTCGCCGGGTTGATGAGACGGCGCGTGCGCAAGCGTGGCCTCAATCCATGCCGCGACGCTCGCGCCCGCCGGCAACTCAACACCCGGGGCACACTGCAACTCAACCATTGGTTGCGCCGGGCTGCTCACGAAGCACCCCGGCCCGTCGGGTCGTCGGACTCTTCTTCAGCATCATAGGCCTCGACAATTCGCTGCACCAATGCATGACGGACAACATCGCGGGGCGAGAAATAACTAAAGCTCACGTCACTGACACCATCAAGAATGCGCATCACGTGGCGCAATCCGGAGGTCTGATTACGCGGCAGGTCGACCTGGGTGACATCACCCGTGACCACGGCTTTGGAACCGAAGCCCATGCGTGTCAGGAACATTTTCATCTGTTCCATGGACGTATTCTGCGCTTCATCAAGAATAATGAAGCTCTCATTCAATGACCGGCCCCGCATGAAAGCCAGGGGCGCGACCTCGATGATATTGCGCTCGATCAGCTTGGCCACGCGCTCGAAGCCAAGCATCTCGTACAGAGCGTCATACATCGGCCGCAAATAGGGATCCACTTTCTGGGACATATCGCCCGGCAGAAAACCCAGTCTTTCACCCGCCTCGACGGCAGGCCGCACCAGCACGATGCGCCGCACCAGGTCCTCCTCCAGGGCCGCCACGGCACTGGCCACGGCCAGATAGGTCTTACCCGTGCCGGCCGGCCCGATGCCGAAACTCAGGTCGTGACTGCGAATACCTGCCAGGTAGTTACGCTGGTTGCTGCCACGGGGTCGAATATGCAGGCGTCTGGTCCGCAGCGTTATTTCGTCCTGGGGCTGTGCATCCCCAGACAAGGGCGCCTCCGTGGCAGAGGCGTGTTGCAGGCAAACATGCACCCGGCTCGGGTCCAGAGCCTCCGTCCCGGCCAGCCCATAAAGTTCCTCGAGAACCTGAACACCCGCCCGCGAGGATTCCTCGGTGCCGATGATGCGAAAATGATTGCCCCGATTGCTGATCTGCACCCCGAGCCGACGTTCAATTTGCCGCAGGTGCTCATCGAACTGACCGCAGAGATTGGCAAGCGCTTCGTTATCGGCGGGCTGGAGGACGAGCTCCTGGGTTATTGCTGGGGTATTCAAGCGGCCTCAGCAGTGTCTGTCAGCCGACCGCGCAGAGAATTGGGCAAGGCCTCAGTAATCATCACGTCGACGAAGCCGCCGATGAGTGCTGTATCGCCATCAAAGTTGACCCAGCGATTGTTCTGGGTACGGCCCGCCATTTGCGCAGGATCTTTTTTGGAAGGCCGCTCAACCAGGATCCGCTGGCGGGTGCCAACCATAGCCTGACTGATACTGGCTGCCTGCTCATTCAGCCGCGCCTGCAGTTGCGCAAGGCGAGCAAATTTCTCTTCCTTGCTCACGAAATCGTCCAGAGCGGCTGCCGGAGTTCCGGGTCGCGCGCTGTAAACAAAGCTGAATGACTGGTCGAAGCCAATCTCTGCAACCAATTGCATGGTGGCCTGAAAATCTGTTTCAGTCTCGCCGGGAAAGCCGACAATGATGTCCGTCGCAATACTCAGATCAGGTCGCAACTCGCGCAGCCGGCGTATTTTGTCTTTGTACTCAAGAACCGTATGGCCACGCTTCATGGCCGCCAGAACTCGATCAGAGCCGCATTGCACCGGCAGGTGCAAGTGATTAGCCAGCTTGCTGACCTCGCCGTAGACTTCTATCAAGCGGTTGCTGAATTCCATCGGATGGGAAGTGGTAAACCGGATACGCTCGACCTCGGGCACGGCGGCAACATAGCGAATGAGTGTTGCCAGGTCGGCCAGCTGGCCGTCATGCGTGGGCCCGCGATAAGCGTTCACGTTTTGACCCAGCAAGGTAATTTCCACCACGCCCTGGCGAGTCAGACGAATAACTTCTGCCATGACATCGTCCAGCGGCCGGCTGATTTCCTCGCCCCGTGTATAAGGCACGACACAGAAACTGCAGTACTTGCTGCAACCTTCCATGATGGAAACAAAAGCAGTGGGCCCGTCAGCTCGCGGTGCCGGTAAGGCATCGAACTTCTCGATTTCCGGGAAACTGACATCAACAACCGTGCCGCCGTGATTGCGCACGCGATCCAGCATGACGGGCAGGCGATGCAGGGTCTGGGGGCCGAATACCATATCAACGCAGGGCGAACGCTCAGCCAGGGCGGCACCCTCCTGGCTCGCGACGCAGCCGCCCACGCCGATGACTACGCCCGGTCGTGCCTGCTTGAGCTCGCGCCAACGGCCGAGCAGAGAGAACACCTTCTCCTGCGCCTTCTCACGCACTGAACAGGTGTTCAACAGCAGCACATCCGCTTGCGCAGGATCCGCAGTCGATTCAAGACCATGACTGTCGCGCAGTACATCCGCCATTTTCGCGGCATCGTACTCGTTCATCTGACAACCAAAAGTCTGTACGTAGAGTTTTCCTGGCATGACCAGGTTGGCTGAACGCCTCCTCCTGAAGCTCTTGCCTGACCGGCCCGAAAGCGGCCCGGCAGGCAGTAATTACCCTAGCGTATGAACCCGAGGCTTTCCAGTTTCACGAAAATCCGGTGCGCCGCCAGATCCGGGTGCAGACCCACGGTATCAATGCGCAATTCCGGGTTCTCAGGCTCTTCGTAGGGATCTGAAATACCGGTGAATTCCTTGATGATGCCCGCGCGTGCCTTGGCATACAGCCCCTTGCGGTCGCGCTGCTCACAGACCTCGATAGGCGTTGCCACGTGGACCTCAATAAAGCCGCCTTCGGCCTCGATCATGTCACGCACAATCCGGCGGGTGCTGGTGTAGGGGGCAATAGGGGCACAAATGGCAATACCGCCATTTTTTGTGATCTCCGATGCCACGTAGCCAATCCGCTGAATATTCAGGTCCCGGTGCTCTTTGGAGAAGCCGAGTTCACTGGACAGGTTCTGACGCACAACGTCTCCGTCAAGCAAGGTGACATTCCGGCCGCCGCTTTCCAGCAACTTGACCAGCAGCGCATTGGCAATGGTCGATTTGCCGGAACCCGACAGACCCGTGAAGAAAACCGTAAAACCTTGCTGATGGCGCGGCGGATAGGAGCGACGCAATTCGGCCACCACCTTCGGATAGGAAAACCATTCGGGGATATCCAGGCCTTCCTGCAGGCGACGACGGAACTCCGTACCGGAGATGTTCAGCACCTTTTCTTCTTTCTTGGTTTCGTCGATTGGCACGTACTCGGCACGATCCTCGACATAGACCATTAACTGGAACGGCACCATGGTGATGTCCAGTTCATCCTCGTACTCGCGAAACAGTTCCTGGGCGTCATAGGGGCCGTAGAAAGGCTCGCCGCTGGAATCATTCCCGGGGCCCGCGTGATCGCGTCCCACAATGAAATGGGTACAGCCATAATTCTTACGAATGATGGCGTGCCAGACGGCTTCCCTCGGCCCGGCCATACGCATGGCCAAAGGCAGCAGGCTCAGAGCCGTCGTCTGCTCAGGATACTGCTCCAGCACATGCTCGTAACAGCGGACCCGCGTGTAGTGATCCACGTCACCAGGTTTGGTCATGCCGACCACCGGCTGGATCAGCAGATTGGCTTCCTGGTCGCGCGCAGCCCGGAAGGTCAACTCCTGGTGAGCCCGGTGCAGCGGATTGCGCGTCTGGAAAGCCACCACTTTGCGCCAGCCCAGCTTGCGGAAACGCCCCCTCAGTTCAGCCGGGGTGTCGCGCAGTAACTTAAAGTCGTAGTGCATCGGCGGCTCGATGCCGCGCAGCTTGCCGCCCAGGTAGACCGGTCCGGCAATATTCATCAGGTAATTCACGGCCGGGTGCTGCTGATCTTCACTACCGAAGGCCAGGCGAGCTTCGCGAGCCTTGTCGGGCTGGTATTTGTCGCTGATTTCCAGAGTTGCAACCAGCACGCCTTCGCGATCCCGCAGGGCAATCGTCTGGCCTGGCTCTATGCCGGCAGCGAAGTCTGCGGACACGTCCAGGTTGATGGGCATGGGCCATAAAGTGCCGTCGGGCAGGCGCATGTTTTCCAGGACGCCGTCGTACTCAGCCTCAGTCAGAAAACCTTCCAGCGGCGAAAAGGCGCCGTTCAGAAGTAACTCAAGATCGCAGATCTGACGCTCGGTCAGATCCCAGGACTGATAGTCGATAGCCTTTTGCTTCTCCGCTTCCGCGGCGGCCTCGCCCAGATACAGTTCCTTCAGCGTGCCGCCGTGCGGCTCCTTAAATGCGCCCATTGTCTTTAACCTTTTGTTGCGATCTACTTAAAGTCGCGAATGAATCAGCCAATACGCATCCGCGTACCCGGGGGCACGCCGATGCAGTTCCTGCGGCCCTGCGGCCGGGTGAAAATTAGAAGGGGATGTCGTCCTCAAACTCGGCGGCCGGCTGAGCCTGCGCCGCGGAACGACTGGATCCACCCCGGTCTGCCGGCGGGGCCATACCCCCGCCACTGCGACCACCGAGCATCTGCATGTTATCCACGCGGATTTCTGTGGTGTAGCGGTCATTGCCGTCCCGATCCTGCCATTTGCGGGTCTGGAGTTTGCCCTCGATGTAAACCTGGGAACCCTTGCGCAGGTATTCCCCGGCCACTTCAGCAGTGCGCTTGAACATGACCAGGTTGTGCCACTCGGTCTTCTCCACCTGGTCGCCGGAGGTCCGGTCCTTCCAGGAGTCCGTGGTAGCCAGACTCACGTTGCAGACAGCATCCCCGGAGGGCATGTATTTGATTTCGGGATCCTTGCCCAGGTTCCCAATCAGTATGACCTTGTTAACACCGCGGGCCATTAGCGCCACCCCTGACTTAAGTCTATGATTATATTAAAAATTACCCGCCGCAGCTGGTTGCCTGATCAGCGGGGGAACGTATTGTATGCGCCGACTCCCGAAAAAACACGCCCAAAAGGGGCATAAGCATATGAAAACGGGTCAGCCTCCATTTGGGGCGGGGATCCCAAAGCCCGTATAGTCGATGGTTTTCCTCGCTCAGCGACCCGGCATGCAGCAAATCAGCATTCGCGGCGCCCGCACCCACAATCTGGACAATGTCGACTTGGATCTGCCGCGGGACCGGCTGATCGTCATCACCGGCCTGTCAGGGTCCGGCAAGTCATCCCTGGCCTTCGACACCATTTATGCCGAAGGCCAGCGGCGCTATGTGGAATCCCTGTCGGCCTATGCCCGGCAGTTTCTGTCCATCATGGAGAAGCCGGACGTAGACCACATCGAGGGCCTGTCCCCGGCCATTTCCATCGAACAGAAGTCGACCTCGCACAATCCCCGCTCAACCGTGGGCACGGTGACTGAGATCTACGATTACCTGCGGCTGCTCTATGCCCGGGCCGGGCGGCCGCGCTGCCCCGAGCATGACGAAGATCTGGAAGCCCAGACTGTCAGCCAGATGGTGGACCAGGTGCTGGCTCTGGGTGAAGACACACGGCTCATGCTGCTGGCGCCCGTGGTGCAGACCCGCAAAGGCGAGCATCAGCAATTGCTGGCCGATTTGCGGGCCCAGGGCTTTGTGCGCGCCCGTATCGACGGCGAAGTCTGCGAACTGGATGATCCGCCCAAGCTTGACCTGCGCCGCAAGCACAGTATTGATGTGGTCGTGGACCGCTTTCGGGTCCGCGAGGACCTGGGCCTGCGGCTGGCCGAATCCTTTGAAACCGCCCTGAAGCTGGCTGATGGCATTGCCCGTGTGGCCTGGATGGATGAGCCGGAACGCGCAGAACTCCTGTTTTCAGATCGCTTCGCCTGCCCCGTTTGCAACTACAGCATCGTAGAGCTCGAGCCCCGGCTGTTCTCATTTAATAATCCTGTGGGCGCCTGCCCGAGTTGCGATGGCCTGGGCGTCCGGCAATTCTTCGACCTCAAGCGAGTGGTCCGCAATCGGGAACTCAGCCTGGCCGGCGGCGCCATTCGCGGCTGGGACCGCCGCAACGCCTGGTACTTCCAGATGATTCAGTGCCTGGCAGCACACTACGATTTCGATGTGGAAGCGCCCTTTGCCGCACTGGATGAAAAAGTCCAGGCCACTTTGCTTCATGGCAGCGGCGAAGAGGAAATTCAGTTTGAGTACTTGACCGGGCGCGGTGCTACCGTCAAACGCGAACACAGCTTTGAAGGCATTCTGCCGAACCTCGAGCGCCGCTATCGCGAGACCGAATCCGCTAATGTGCGGGAAGAATTATCCAAGTACCTAAGCGTACAGCCCTGTCCCGAGTGCGCCGGCACACGGCTTAATACAGCGGCTCGCCACGTATTCGTGCAGACAAGATCCATTCCGGAAATCACTCGCATGTCTGTGGGAGATGCCCTGGAATTTTTTGCCAACCTGGAACTGGAAGGCTGGCGCGGCGAGATCGCCACCAAAATCGTCAAAGAGATTAGCGACCGGCTGCGTTTTCTCGCTGACGTAGGTCTGGAATACCTGAGTCTGGACCGCAGCGCTGAAACGCTGTCCGGTGGCGAGGCCCAGCGCATCCGCCTGGCCAGCCAGATAGGCTCCGGCCTGGTCGGCGTGATGTATATCCTGGATGAGCCCTCCATTGGCCTGCACCAGCGAGATAACAAGCGGCTTTTAAATACCCTCGAGCACCTGCGCAATCTCGGCAACACGGTGATCGTGGTAGAGCATGACGAAGAAGCCATTCTCGCAAGCGACTATGTGGTCGACCTCGGACCGGGTGCAGGCGTGCACGGTGGCAAAATCGTGGCCCAGGGGACGCCCTCGGAAATTCTTGCCAATACCGATTCCCTGACCGGCGCTTATCTGTCCGGGCGGCAACGAATCGAGCTACCCACCGATCGCATAGCCACGGACTCCGAGCGACAACTGCTGTTAAGCGGCGCGAGCGGCAATAACCTGAAAAACGTGGAAGTCGCCATCCCCCTGGGTGTCATGACCTGCGTCACCGGGGTCTCAGGCTCCGGCAAATCCACCTTGATTAACGACACCCTGTACCGGGCGGCATCAGGCTTCCTAAACAAACGCAATTACGACCCGGCGGCCCATGACCAGCTCACGGGGCTGGACCAGATTGATCGCATAATCGATATCAGTCAAAGCCCCATCGGCCGCACGCCGCGGTCCAATCCGGCCACCTACACCGGGCTGTTCACCACCATCCGCGATCTTTATGCGGGCACCCAGGAAGCGCGTTCACGTGGCTACAAGCCCGGGCGTTTCAGCTTCAACGTCAAAGGCGGTCGCTGTGAGGCCTGCCAGGGCGATGGCGTGATCCGGGTAGAAATGCATTTTCTCCCCGATGTCTATGTGCCCTGTGACGTTTGCCAGGGACAACGCTACAACCGCGAAACCCTGGAGATTCGCTACAAGGGACGCAGCATTCACGAAGCCCTGGACATGACGGTGGAAGATGCGCTGGATTTCTTCGCCAAGGTGCCGATCATTGCCCGCAAGCTGCAGACCCTGATGGATGTCGGGCTGTCTTATCTGCGCCTGGGACAGAATGCGACCACCCTGTCCGGTGGTGAAGCCCAGCGCGTCAAGCTGGCCAAGGAACTTTCCAAGCGAGCCACGGGCCGCACGCTGTACATCCTGGACGAACCCACCACGGGCCTGCACTTTCACGACATCGCCCATCTGCTGGAGGTTCTGCATCAGCTGCGCGATCAGGGCAATACCGTGGTGGTCATCGAGCACAACCTTGATGTCATCAAAACAGCCGACTGGATTATCGACCTGGGCCCGGAGGGCGGTGACGGGGGTGGCACGGTCGTCGCAACGGGCACGCCGGAAGACATCGCGGCTCATAGCGAGTCCTACACAGGTCAGTACCTGGGCCCCTTATTGCATCACGGCGACGAGCGTCGCCCGGCCCGCAGCGCCTGATCGAAGCCAGGACGCATGCAGCGACGCACTAAGGCCAACAGCGAACCAGTTGCAGGCTAATCAGCCCAGGGGCCTGATGCCTACGGCATCGCGAACATCAGCGATCAGTGGTCGGGCAATATCCCGGGCCTTCCCGGCACCCGCCACCAGCACCTCTTCCAGATAATCCGGCTTGGCCAGGAGACGTTCGTACTCCTCCCGCGGCTCCTGCAGCAACGCATCCAGGTACTCGAACAAAGCCTGCTTGGCATCGCCCCAGCCAATCCCTTTGGCATACTCTTCACGCAGGCTGGCCGTCTCTTGCGGCGTGGCAAAGGCCCGATAGATATCAAACAGGGCCGAGTCGTCAGGGTCTTTGGGCTCACCCGGCTCCAAAGAATTGGTTTTGATTTTCATGATGAGCTTGCGCAGCCGCTTGGACGGCGCAAACAACGGGATGGTGTTGTTGTAGCTCTTGCTCATCTTGCGACCGTCCAGCCCGGACAACACCGCCGTGTTGTCATCAATCACTGCATCGGGCAGGACGAATAATTCCCGGTACACATGGTTAAAACGCTGGGCAATATCGCGGGCCATTTCCACGTGCTGTTTCTGGTCACGACCCACAGGCACTTTGTGGGCGTTAAAAATCAGTATGTCGGCTGCCATCAGGACGGGATAGGAAAACAAGGCCATGGTGACACCCTTGTCCGGGTCCTTGTTGCCACTTTCCTCGTTAGCCTGCACGGCCGCTTTGTAGGCATGGGCACGATTCATCAGGCCTTTGGCAGTGACCGAATTCAGGATCCAGGTAAGTTCCGGGATTTCCGGGACATCGGACTGCCGATAAAAAACCACCCGCTCCGGATCCAGACCCAGGGCCAGCCAGGTCGCGGCAATCTCCAGGGTCGACTGGTGCACAGCCGCCGGGTCCTGGTTTTTCACCAGGGCATGGTAGTCAGCGAGGAAGTAAAAGGAATGGGCATCATCGCGACGACTGGCTTGTATAGCCGGGCGGATAGCGCCGGCGTAGTTCCCCAGGTGCGGTGTACCCGTCGTGGTAATACCCGTCAGGACTGTTTGTTTTGTCATGCTGTCTTTGCCGGGGCATTCATCGCTCAAGGGCGGCCCATGATGCCGTAAGCCCGGGGCCGGTGGTACTGCCGACAAAGAAGCTAAAATGCCTTTATGACTCAAGCCACACTCATCAGCCATTACCCGGCGCACCTGGCCACCGTGCAAGCCCGCTATGACGAGGCCCTGGCAGCTAACGCCTATGATGGGGTCCTGATAGGAGCAGGCTCTGCCCGGCTGCAATTCATGGACGATCAACAGGCGCCCTTCCGGGCCAATCCCCAGTTACTGCAGTGGCTGCCGTTGAATGCCCACCCCGATGCCTGCCTGCTTTACCAGCCCGGCCAAGCCCCCGTGGCGGTCATGGTCCGTCCCACGACTTACTGGGAAGAACCGCCCGCCGCGCCGGGCTCGCCCTGGGCAGACAGAGTGGAACTGCGCATCGTGGGCGAGCGCGAGGCGGCAATTCCGGCCCTCGGTGCGCTGCCCCCGCGACTGGCTGTGCTGGCACCCGAGCCCCATCTGCAGGATCTGGTGCCGCCGGAACATCACAATCCCGAGGCCCTTGTTGAGCACCTGCATTATCAACGCGCCTGGAAAACTGACTATGAAGTCAGCTGTCAGCGTGAGGCAACGACGCAGGCTGTCAGGGGCCATCGGGCGGCAGCCCGGGCGCACGCCGCAGGCGAAAGCGAGTTCGAAATTCTGCTCGCCTTTCAGCGGGCCAGTGGCCAGGCGACCGCGGACATGCCCTACCCGCCCATCATCGGCGCCGGCCGCCATGCCGCCACTTTGCATTACCAGCACTATCGGCAGACCAGCCCATCAGCGGGGAGTCTGCTGATCGATGCCGGCTGCAATGCCCAGGGCTACGCATCGGACATCACCCGCACCCACGTGCTGGCAGGCAACCCGGCTTTTGCCGAGCTGCGCGATGATCTCGACCTGAGCCAGCAGCGACTGTGCGCCCGGGTGCGCCCCCAGGTGCCCTTCGCCGAATTGCACCATGCCGCCCATGAGGAGATTGCTGCGCTCCTGGTTGCCCATGACCTGGTCAAGGGCTCAGCCGAATCAGTTCTGGAACGCGGTCTGAGCCGCTTCTTTTTTCCCCATGGACTGGGGCATCTGCTGGGACTGCAGGTGCATGACGTGGGCGGGCGGCAGGCCGGTCCCGACGGGGGTGACCTTCCGGCACCCGCCAGGTATCCGCATCTGCGCCTGCTCCGAACATTGGAACCTGGCTTTACCCTGACGATTGAACCCGGGCTGTATTTTATTGAGTCACTGCTGCAGGAATTGCGCGACGAACCCGCGGGCGCCGAGGTGAACTGGGACCGGGTCGAGACCCTCATGCCCCTGGGCGGCATCCGTATCGAAGACAATGTCCGGGTCACTGCCAACGGCGCCGAGAACCTGACACGCGACGCCTTCGCCAGCGTGCCGCATTAGTCGGACTGGCCGTCCGCGGCCAGTTGCACCTGCGCGCCGAACAGCTGCGCCGGATCCAGATCACGGACGTGCCAGTCATCGGCTCCGGCACGTGCCGGGCCGGCAAAAGCATCATCGCCCAGGCGGTCGACCGCCGCGGGCAGATCATCCACCCCGATGGCCAGAAGGAAAAAACCCTCACCGTGCTCAGCCAGGTAGCGGGCGGGTACCGTGCCCTCGCGCACGGGCTGAACCAGGGCCAGCCAGGCATGGCCCAAATGAAAGCGCGCAATGTTGACCCCCCGGGCTTCCAGATGATCCCGTGTCGTCACCGGCATGCCCAGAACCCGCTCCCAGGCAGGCACAGCCGCCTCCAGATCCCGGACAATGAAATTGATGTGGTGAATGCGATCCTTCATCTGAGCACTCCTCAGCCCGGTCGTCGTGACAATTGCGTAGCTCGGCGCGGCAAGCTTTTTGCTAGATTAACGGGCTACCCGCCTCGCGGAAGGAATTTCTTGATTAAGTTCAATCACAGCCGAATCCTGTTGATCACGGCCGGCATATTGCTGCTTTGCGGCTGCGGGGCGCCGGAAACAGAGCCTAAGGGGCCCGGCGGGCCCGGCATGGGTGGCCGGGGTCCCGGACGACCCGTCGCCGTCATGGTGACTCGTGTGGAGCCAAGTACCTTCGTGGAACGCTTTACAGGTCTGGGAACAGCCCGGGCGAATGAGTCCATTGAAGTGACTTCGCGTATTTCCAGTGTTGTTACCCGCATCGGTTTTACCGAGGGCGAACAGGTGAAGGCGGGGCAACTTCTGGTGGAACTGGACCATGCTGAGCTGGAGGCTGAACGAGCCATAGCCTCGGCTTCTTTGCAGAAAGCCCGCAGCCAGTTTGAGCGCCGGCGTGGGCTGGGTGCGACCAAGGTGATCTCTGAGCTGGAACTCGAAGAGCTGGAGTCCGAGGTACTGATCGCAGAAGCAGAACTGCGAGCAGCCAGGGCGCGACTGGATAATGCTTTTATCCGGGCGCCATTTGCGGGCACCGTGGGTCTGCGTCGAATTAGCCTGGGCGACCTGGTGGGCCCGGAAACAATCATTTCCACCCTTGATGACACAGCGACCATCAAGCTGGAATTCACCGTGCCCGAAACTTTCCTGTCAACCGTTGATGCCGGTACGCGCATCGTGGCACGCAGTGAAGTTTATCCGGCGACAAGCTTCATGGGTGAAGTCGCCGTCGTTGACCCCAGGATCGACCAGGCCACTCGTAGCCTGACCATAATCGCCCGCGTCCCTAACGATGAAAGCCTGATTAAGCCCGGTATGTTTCTGACAGTTGAGCTGCAGCGAGAACGGGAGGGTGTGCTGCTGGTGCCCGAGCAAGCACTGGCACCCCGACAGGGGCGCCAGTATCTGTTTATCGTGGAAGACGGCACCGCCGTTGAGAAAGAGGTGCGTCTGGGCGCCCGGGCCCCGGGCCTGGCCGAAGTCCGGACCGGCCTGTTGCCGGGCGCGCTGATTATCACGGAAGGCACCCAGAAGGTCCGAAACGGGGCCCCCGTCCTGGTGAAGCAGGGAAGCTAAGCCATGGTGCTCTCCGAGATCTCCGTTCGCCGACCCGTTTTCGCCGCGGTAATCAGCCTGGTACTGGTAATCCTCGGGCTGCTGTCTCTGAGCCGCCTGGCTGTGCGGGAGTATCCGAGCGTTGATCCCCCGGTTGTCTCAGTGCAGACGGACTATCGAGGAGCATCCGCCGAAGTGGTCGAACGCCGGATCACCCAGGTCATTGAGAATGAAATTGCCGGTATTTCCGGCGTTCAGAAACTGACCTCAAGCAGTAAAGATGAGCGGTCTTCCATCGTCGTGGAATTCAGCCTTAATCGCAGTGCGGATGACGCAGCCAACGACGTGCGTGAACGAATTTCCCGCATCACGGGCATGCTGCCCGACGAGTCCGATGCACCGCGGATCACCAAACAGGATACGGGCATGGACGCGACCATGTACGTGGACGTGTCCAGCGAAACACGCTCCCTGATGGATATCACGGACTATGCGGACCGAAATCTCGTGGACCGTTTGTCTGTGATTGAAGGCGTTGCCGTCGTGCGTCTCAGCGGTTTACGCACACCGGCCATGCGAATCTGGCTCGATCGGGAGGCCCTGGCCGCCCGAGAACTGACGGTTGCGGATGTGGAAGACCGACTGCGAGCCGAAAACGTCGAAGTACCGGCCGGGCGCATCGAATCGACTGATCGTGAATTCACCCTGCGCACCGAGACCGGGCTACACACGCCGGAGGACTTTCAGAATCTCGTCCTCAAGCGTAACGAAACCTTTGTCGTCCGACTGGGTGACGTAGCCGATGTGCGACTGGAGCCGGAAAGTACCCGCCGTATTGCCCGATCCAATGGACGACCCGGCCTGAGCCTGGGCGTCGTGCCCCAGGCCCAGGCTAATGTGCTGGCCGTCAATCAGGCCGTGCTTGCCGAACTGGACCGGCTGGGTGACACCATCCCGGCCGATATCAAACTGGACGTCAATGTGGACTTTTCGGTCTTCATTCGCGAGTCCATGAAAGAAGTCCTGAAAGCCCTGGCCCTGGCCCTGTTCATGGTGCTGGCCGTCATTTATGCCTTCCTCGGCTCACTGCGGGCCACCCTGATCCCGGCTGTCACCATACCGGTGGCAATCATTTCAGCCTTCATTGTCATGGCGGCCATGGGCTATTCGGTGAACACCCTGACTCTGCTTGGGCTGGTTCTGGCCATCGGACTGGTGGTGGATGATTCCATCGTGGTGCTGGAGAACATTGTCCGGCGTATGGAACGTAAACAGCCGCCGCTGCTAGCCGCGATCGACGGCAGCCGCGAAATCGGCTTTGCAGTCATCGCAACCACCGTGGTCCTGATTGCCGTATTCGTACCCATCTCTTTCATGCCCGGCAAGCTGGGTCGCCTGTTCGGCGAATTCGGCATATCTTTGGCCGCGGCCGTCGCCTTCTCCAGCCTCATCGCCCTAACCCTGGTACCGATGCTGGCTTCGAAACTCTTTGCCCAAACGGGCCCCCGCCGACGGGCCGGCGCGGCGTCTGTGGACCGCGCCTTCGTGAAAATCACAGCGGCTTACCGACAGGTACTCGCCCGGTTGATTCGCTATCCCGGGTTAGCACTGGCCGTCATTGTGGGTCTGGGTGCAGGCAGTTACGGCCTGTTCAGCAGCCTGCCGTCCGAATACGCACCGATCGAAGACCGGGGCATGATGTTCGTCTGGATGCGGGGTCCGGAGGGTGCCTCACCGGACTACATGGACCGGCAGGTCACCGAACTTGAGCGCCTGGCCATGCCGTTTGTCGATGAGGGTTATGCCAGGCGGGTGCTGATCCGCTCTGGCATGGGTGGCGGCGGTGGCGACGTCAACACGAGCTTTTCGTATATCCCGCTGATGCCCTGGGGCGAACGGGATCGCCGTGCCCAGGAACTGGCAGCCGAACTCAATCAGAAAGTCGCCGGCATTCCAGGGGTCATTGGCATGGTCATGCTCCCGCCCAGTCTCAATATTCGCGGCTCCGGTCAGCCCCTGACCCTGGTGCTGGGCGGCACAAACTATGAGGAAATCGCCGAGTGGACTAATCGGGTGATTGATCGCGCCCGGGAGAATCCCAACATCATGGGACTGCGCTCGGACTACTTCGAACGCAAACCGAAAATACAGGTAGAGGTGGACCGCAATAGAGCAGCAGATCTCGGCGTATCCCTTTCCACCGTTGGCCGCACCCTGGAATCCATGCTCGGCTCCCGCGTGGTGACAAGCTTTGAGAGCGGCGGTGAGGAATACAACGTGCTGCTGCAGGCAAAGCCTGAGGATCGTGCCACGCCGTCGGACCTGCAGAATATTTATGTGCGTTCGGAAAGCGGTGAGCTGATACCCCTGGCCAACCTGGTACAACTGACCGAAACAGCCGGCCCACTGGAACTCAAACGTTTTGATCGCCTGCGCTCCATCAGCATGACAGGATCGCTGGCCCCGGGTTATTCCCTGGGGGCAGCCCTGGACTATATGGAAAAGATAATTCGCGAAGAAGTCCCTGAAGGCGCGCGCATCAATTATGACGGCGAGTCGCGTGAGTTCCGGCAGTCGGGCAGCTCCATCTATTTCACCTTTGCCCTGGCGCTTTTGCTTTCATTCCTGGTTCTGGCCGCCCAATTCGAGAGCTTCAGACATCCGTTCATCATCATGCTGACGGTGCCCATGGCCTTGTTCGGCGGGCTGCTGGGTCTGCACTTGTTTGACTCCAGCATTAATGTCTATAGCCAGATCGGCGCCATCATGCTGATCGGACTGGCGGCCAAGAATGGCATCTTGATTGTGGAATTTGCCAATCAACTCAGGGACCGAGGCACCGCCTTCAACGAAGCAGTCCTGGAAGCCGCCGCCGTGCGGCTCAGGCCCGTCATCATGACCAGTCTGTGCACTGCAGGTGGCGCCATTCCGCTGATGTTAGCTGCCGGGGCCGGGGCTGAATCCCGACGCACCATCGGAGCTGTGGTGTTCTTTGGGGTAACAGTGTCAGTCTTCCTGACCCTGTTCCTCATCCCGGCCGTTTACGCACTCATGGCTCGGCGCACGAAGTCGCCTGAGCATGTCAGCAGAATAGTGGAAAAGCTCCGGGAATCCGGAGCGTCCTGAGAATCCAACGCGGTCCGGGCAGCTAGTCCTGCTCTGCGGGTGCTTCTGGCTGATCCATCAACTGAACAATGGCCATAGGAGCGGAGTCGCCCGGCCGATAGCCGATCTTCAGGATCCGCAGGTAACCACCCGGACGATCCTTGAAACGCGGCCCCAGCTCGTTGAACAGCTTGCCGACGGAGGCCTTGTCACGCAGGCGGCTGAATGCCAGCCGGCGACGTGCAACGCCGTCGAGCTTTGCCATGGTGATCAGAGGCTCAACCACACGCCGCAGCTCCTTCGCCTTGGGCAAAGTCGTGCGAATGGTTTCATGCTCAATCAGCGACACCGCCATGTTTTTGTACATGGCCTTGCGGTGGCTGCTCTTACGGCCTAGTGACCGGCCTGCTTTCTGGTGACGCATCTGTCTATTTCCTGGCGACTACCCTGCCCCTCAGGACACGGCAACCGCGGTTTATTGGATTCAGGCGGCCTGATCGCCGCCCTGGATCAGCCCCGGCGGCGGCCAATTCTCGACACGCATGCCGAGGGCCAGACCATGACTTTCCAGGACTTCCTTGATTTCCGTCAGTGATTTTTTGCCCAGATTCGGCGTCCGCAGCAACTCAACCTCAGTACGCTGAATCAGATCACCGATGTAGTTGATGTTTTCAGCCTTCAGGCAATTAGCCGAGCGAACCGTGAGTTCCAGCTCATCCACCGGCCGCAGCAACAGCGGATCGACCTGCGTTTCGCCAGCGGCCGCGCCTTGCTGAGCTTCGCCCTGCAGATCCATAAAGACACTGAGCTGGTCTTTCAGGATGCTGCCCGCGCGACGGATGGCTTCTTCGGAATCGATGGTGCCGTTGGTTTCGACGTCCAGGATCAGTTTATCCAGGTCAGTGCGCTGCTCAACGCGAGCCGCTTCCACCGTGTAGCTGACGCGACGAATCGGGCTAAAGGAGGCGTCCATACGCAGCCTGCCAATCGTGGCGTCCTGCTCGTCAGCTTCCTGCGGCTGAGTCGCGGGCCGATAACCCCGACCACGCTCAACGGTCAGAACCATCTTCAACTCGCCGGCGCTGGTCAGATTGGCGATCACAAGTTCAGGATTCACCACCTCGACATCGTGATCACGAGCAATGTCTCCTGCCGTGACAGGGCCGGGGCCCTTCTTCGACAAAGAAAGCTGAGCCCGATCGCGGGAATGCATGCGGATAGCAACGTCTTTAAGATTCAGCAGAATCTCAACGACGTCTTCCTGCACACCCTCGATGCTGGTGTACTCATGGAGCACGCCTTCAATTTCGGCTTCGACAATAGCCGCACCGGGCATGCTAGAGAGCAAGACCCGACGCAGGGCATTACCCAGGGTGTGGCCAAAGCCACGCTCGAAAGGCTCGATCACAACGCGGGCGCGCGTCGCACTATCAGGCTTGACGCTCACACTACGCGGCTTCAAGAACTCAACAGCTGATTCCTGCATTTTAGGAGTTCCTATTCTGGTTACTTGGAGTAGAGCTCAACGACAAGGTTTTCGTTGATATCGGGCAGAATATCGTCGCGCTCAGGCAGTGCCTTGAGTACGCCAGCCATACTCTGCTCATCAACATCGACCCAATCGGGCAAGCCCACCTGGGCTGCAATGCTCATGGCATTTTTAATACGGAGCTGACTTCTTGCCTTCTCACGCACTTCAATCTTGTCACCCGCCGATACCTGGTACGACGCGATATTCACTACCGTGCCGTTCACTGTAATGGCCTTATGGGAGACCAACTGCCGCGCTTCAGCACGCGTGGATGCAAAACCCATCCGGTAGACAGTGTTATCCAGTCGGCCTTCCAGCAAACGCAGGAGGTTCTGACCGGTGGAGCCCTTCTGGCCGGCGGCAGCTTTGTAATAGTTGCGGAACTGGCGTTCCAGCACTCCGTACATACGCCGCAGCTTCTGCTTTTCGCGCAGCTGCAAACCGTAGTCGGACAGGCGCGGACGCCGTCCTCCCTGGGTCTGTCCTGGAGGTACGTCAAGCTTGCACTTGGCGTCCAGCGGCTTGACGCCACTTTTCAGGAACAGATCAGTACCCTCGCGACGCGAGAGCTTACATTTTGGTCCGAGATACCTGGCCATCTGTTTTCCTCAAACCCGACGCTTTTTGGGCGGGCGGCAACCATTGTGCGGAATGGGTGTAACGTCTTCGATATTGGTGATGCGGAACCCACAGGCATTCAACGACCGCACCGCTGATTCACGCCCAGGTCCCGGCCCGCGCACGCGGACCTCGAGATTTTTCATACCGGCTTCCTGCGCTGCGCGACCGGCTTTCTCAGCAGCAATCTGCGCGGCAAAGGGTGTGCTCTTACGCGAACCCCGGAAACCACAACCACCCGCTGTTGCCCAGGACACCGCATTGCCCTGCCGATCAGTGATAGTAATTATCGTGTTGTTGAAAGAAGCATGAATATGAGCAATCCCTTCGGGAATCTGCTTCTTGATCTTCTTGCGAGTCTTAGCTTGCGCCATATCTAGTCACCAGGCCTAACGGCGAATGGGTCGCCGTGGGCCCTTACGGGTCCGGGCGTTGGTGCGCGTGCGTTGCCCGCGCATCGGTAAACCGCGGCGATGGCGGATTCCACGGTAACAACCGAGGTCCATCAACCGCTTGATATTCATGGAAATCTCACGACGCAGATCACCTTCGACGGTGAAACGCGCCACGACGTTACGCATCTTCTCCACATCGGGCTCACTCAGGTCTTTGACCTTGGTGTCCGGCGCAACGCCGGATTCCTTGCAGATTAGCCGCGCAGTTGTATTGCCGATGCCATAGACACTCGTCAGGGCAATAACAATATGCTTCTGCAGCGGGATATTTATTCCAGCAATACGCGCCATCAAACCTACTCCGTTTAAGTTCCGCCCTAGCCTTGACGCTGCTTGTGGCGGGGGTCCGTGCAAATAACGCGAATCACACGCTTACGCCGAATGATCTTGCAGTTTCTGCAAATGCGCTTAACTGATGCCCTGACCTTCATAGTCTTTCTCCTGGTGAACCGCGAGTCCTTAGCGGACCTGCCCGGCTCTCCCATATCCTTTTAGATTGGCCTTCTTCAACAGGCCGTCATATTGATGCGACATCATGTGCGCCTGTAACTGGGACATGAAGTCCATGGTTACGACGACGATGATGAGAAGCGACGTGCCACCAAAGTAGAAAGGCACACGCAGCCAAAGAATCATGAATTCCGGCAGCAGACAGACGGCCGTGATGTACAGAGCGCCCCAGAAAGTCAGGCGCGTCAGAACCTTGTCAATGTATTCAGCCGTCTGGACACCCGGACGGATACCGGGAATGAAGGCACCGGAGCGCTTCAGATTGTCAGCGGTATCGCGGGAATTAAAGACCAGGGCCGTGTAGAAAAAACAGAAAAACACGATCATGGACGCATAAAAAAGAAT
>JBPCXH010000178.1:0-10261 GCA_051008735.1 Gammaproteobacteria bacterium
GGGCTCACTGTGCGCGATTACGAGGGTGGCATGTCGACCCTGTGCGCCGGCTGTGGCCACGATTCGGTAACCGGTGCGCTGGTCCAGGCGGCCTTCGAACTGGATATCCCGCCTCACCGCATGGCCAAACTCAGTGGCATCGGTTGCTCGTCCAAGACGCCCGCCTACTTCCTGCGCCAGTCGCACGGTTTTAATTCAGTCCACGGACGGATGCCGTCTGTCGCCACGGGAGCCAATGCCGCCAACGGCTCCTTGGCTTATGTGGGTGTCTCGGGAGATGGCGATACCTTGTCTATCGGCATGGGGCAGTTCACCCACGCCTTGCGTCGCAATCTCAACATGCTTTACATCATTGAAAATAATGGTGTCTACGGGCTTACCAAGGGTCAGTTTTCAGCTTCTGCTGATTTGGGCAGCAAGGCCAAGAAGGGTGAAGCCAATCAGCAGCCTCCGATTGATCCCTGTCAGGTTGTTCTGGCCCTGGGCGGCAGTTTCGCGGCGCGAAGTTTTTCCGGCGACAAGCAGCAGCTTATTCCGCTGATTAAGGCGGGCCTTGCGCATCGCGGTTTCGCTGTTATCGACGTCATCTCACCGTGCGTGACCTTCAATGATCATGAAGGCTCGACTAAAAGCTACAAATTCACGCGTGAGCACTACCATCCCGCTATTCATGCTGACTACGTGCCGCCCAGCCAGGAGATTCTCGCTGAATACGAGGAAGGTTCTGCGATGCCGGTGGAAATGCACGACGGCAGCAAAATTGTATTGCGTAAAGTGGCGGGAGACTACGATCCGACAGATCGCTCTGCCGCATTGACGCAGCTTCAACAGGCCCAGACAGCCGGTGAAATAATCACCGGGTTGCTCTATATCGATGAGAGCAAGCCTGAGATGCAAGAAATCAATCGTATGCCTTCTGAGGCCTTGGCGACCATGGACTACGATAAATTGTGTCCGGGCAGCCAGAAGCTCCAATCATTGCAGGACCGCTTCCGCTAGCAGCCGAAGTCTGAGATGCACGCTGTGGCAGATTGTGTGCCCTGTCGGGCAAGCATCGATATCTTGAGGTAGCCGCCCTGGCAGCGCCTGGTTGCGCTGTGGAATATCGGGGCTCGCCGTCGACCCTTTTGATTTGCACCGTATTGCATTCATTGAATCAGACTGCCAGCATCGACCGTTCATTGGCGCGCAGGATTCCAGCCGTGATAGTGACGACGACCCCGGAAATCATGGGGCGAAAAATTCAGGACTATCTGGGAATTGTTACCGGCGAAGCAGTTATGGGAGCCAATATTTTTCGTGACATGTTTGCTGGCGTGCGGGATATCGTAGGCGGGCGGTCCGGATCTTACGAGAAGGAGCTGCGCCGGGCGCGTCAGATCGCTATGGACGAGATGACTGAGTGCGCCCACGAGTTGGGCGCGAATGCCGTCGTTGGTGTGGATCTTGATTACGAGGTCCTGGGCGGTAAGAACGGAATGCTGATGGTTAGCATCAGTGGTACGGCGGTAAAACTGGGGTAGAACGATGCAGATAATTTTTCACTTGATTCTTATTTCAATTCTGATGTTTTCCGGCGCGGCTTATGCCGATGGAGAGGCAGCTGCCATGGCCCGGGCCCACGCCGATGACGTGCCTGTAGCAACCCCTGTGGCGAGTACTGAACCCGTCCTGCCGGTGGAATCCCGGGAAATCGAATACGGCCAGCAGGGCGGCGAAGCGCTCACTGGTTTTCTTGCCATGCCAGCAGGAGGCGCCGATGACTTGCCGGCCGTCATCGTGATTCACGAGTGGTGGGGGCTGAACGACAATATTCGTCGGGTAACAGAACGTCTCGCCGGCGAGGGTTACCGTGCTTTAGCTGTTGATCTGTATCGGGGCGAGGTGGCGCCCGATCCGAAAACGGCGATGCGCTTAAGCAGTGGCTTGCGCAAACAGGGTGAGCAGACCGATGACAATTTGCTGCAGGCTTATGCCTTCCTTAACGATGGCGGCGCGCCACGGGTCGGTGTTATTGGCTGGTGCCTGGGTGGCCGCTGGTCCCTGCGCACTGCCTTGCTGCTGCCCGACCAGGTGGATGCAACCGTTATTTACTACGGTAGCCTGGTCACGGATCCCGAACAGCTCAAAACTTTGCAAATGCCCGTGCTGGGTAATTTTGGTGGCGCCGATCCAATTATTCCTCAGAAGGATATTCAGGCCTTTGAAGGCGCCCTGCGGGATCTGGGCAAACAGGTTGATGTAAAAGTTTATCCCGGCGCCAAGCACGCATTTTCGAATCCCTCGGGTACCGCTTACGATGCCCCGGCCGCTGAAGATGCGTGGGCACGCAGCCGTGCATTTTTGGCGGCGAATCTAAAACAGCCCTGAAGGGGCGCGCAGCTGCCGTCCCGGGCGGACTATTCGTCCCGGAGGCTTTCCTCTCCGGCACGGGGCTCGGCGGGTGCTGCCTGATTGCCGCAGTCAGCCCAGACATCCAGAGATTGGCTTATGGTGGCTGTTCGCGCCCGGCCATCGCTATTGCGACAGGTGAGCGTGCCAAATGCCGTCAGCTGGTCGCGGAGTAATTGTGTGCCGGGCCTTGGGCAGGCCAGCGACTCGCGGACTCCGCGCGTTTGTTGCGGCGGAATGGTCAACTGCACGGCTTGTGGCGAGATGACTTGTGGAGCCGATACGACAGAATCTGCCACGGATACAAATAACCCGGCCACGGCATCAGGATCCCCGCACTCAAAGCGGGCTTCCAGCCTGATCTTCAGGCTTGCACTCCCGTCCACCAGCAGCAAAGTTTCATCATCCGGCTGGGCAATTACCTGGGCAAGTTCCAGCCTGGGGGTGTCTGCGGCTGCGCTGGGCAAAAGACTGCCAATGGCCGAAAGCAGGATAAAAATCTGAGCGGTGGGCACGAGTGATGTTCAGCTGTGGCGGGACAGCTGGAGATTCTAACAATGGATGCGCAAAAAATGCGGGGGCAACATGGCTGGGGGGATATCTTCAGTCCCGACACGAAGTCCGGTACTGCCATGCTGCCCCCGCGGGGGGTGCTCCGGACCCAAGGGGGTCAGGCCCGGAGCGGGCGGCGTCGCCTTGCGTGACGCCATGGATTCCGTCGCCAGGATTGGAGGATCTATCGGCGACGAACTCCGCTTGCGACTAATTACTTAGCCTCGTTTGCGCCAGCCCCGGTCTCGGCTTGCGAGCCGGTAAGCTCGCCGTTGACCGTTCAGTCGGGCACTCAGTTTCGACGCAACGTTCACCTGTGCGTGCCAGGCTGCGCCTTGCGCGGCTGACTGGATGTCGTTACGAAGGTCCTTTACAGTTGTGTAAACCACGGGTTTCGCCGTGATGGTTATTTCCTGCAGGACTTCCTCAGCTTGCCCGACCGATGCGAGGCCGACACTCAGTGCCAGCGAGAGCACAGCGGTGGGCAGCGACGGGAATCGCTGTTCGCGATTTATCGTCAATCTATTCATGATTTCTGCCTCACCAGCTTGGATAGTTGTCTTCCTGAGTCAATTGACTCGGGATCTATATAGCAGGAACCGTGCCAACTTTCTTTATCAATAAATACAATAACTTAGTAGATTCATGTTTCACGGAATTCCGTAATCCGCGAAAAACCGTATCCAGATTGACGGAAATCCGTGTAGAATCTGTGACCATGATCACGGTAGACCGTAACCAGGAATTATTTCGGCAGCTGCCTGTGCTGGCTTGTCTGATGGACGGTGAAGGGCGCCTGACCGAGGCGACGGATGCCTTGCTGGAGCGCCTGGGATTTGCCCGTGCCGACTTGATCGGTCGTCGGCCTGAGGAATTGGCCACAGAAGCCAGCGCGCGGCGAATTCAGGAAGAGCATCTGCCCTGTCTGCGACGGACTGGCCGACTGGACAACGTCCCCGTGGCTTTTCGCGATCATGACGGCGCCCGCGTGTCCCTGCTGGCGACCACCGTGGTGAATAGTGATCAGGACGGGGCTTTTCTGCATACCGTGTCGGTTTTTACCGAGATCGCCGACAGCGCCCGCCTTGAACGCCAGTACCGGGATCTGTATCAATCCACCCCGGCCATGCTGCACACGGTCAATGCGGAAGGGCGCATCACGGCAGTCAGTGATCACTGGCTCGACAAGCTTGGCTACAGTCGTGACGAAGTGATTGGTCGGCCCATTATGGATTTCCTCACCGAGCAATCTAAGGTCTCGGCCATGCGCTGGACGATTGAGGAAGTCATCGCTTCGGGGGATCAAAAAAATGTGCCGCGCGAGATGGTGACGCGTGACGGTCAGGTACTGGACGTCCTCATGTCGACACGTGCCGAGCACAATCCGGTGGATGGCGCGCTGACTTTGCGCGTTGCGAGCAAGGACATGACGGAACGCAACGAGGCGGAAGCCCAATTGCGAGCCGCTTATGATCAGATTGCCGAGCTAAAGGAAGAGCTGGAGCGCGAGCGGGATTATCTTCGTGAAGAAGTCAGTGTCGCCATGAACTTTGGCTACATTATTGGTGAAAGCCCGGCGCTTAAATCCATGCTCGCCCGAATCGAATCAGTGGCCGAAACGCCCGCGAGCGTTCTGATTATCGGTGAAACCGGGTCCGGTAAAGAGCTGGTGGCACACGCGATCCATGCTCGCAGCGGCCGCGCCGATGGCCCGCTCGTCAAGGTCAATTGCGCCTCAATACCGGATGAACTGTTTGAGAGCGAGTTTTTCGGGCATGTGCGCGGTGCTTTCACCGGGGCGCACCGGGATCGTGTAGGCCGCTTTGAACTCGCCGATGGGGGTACGATTTTCCTTGACGAGGTGGGCGAGATCCCCCTCAGTCTGCAAGGCAAATTGCTCCGCGTGCTGCAGGAGCGCGAGTTTGAGCGAGTCGGGGAGGAGCAATCCAGGACCGTTGACGTCCGCGTGATAGCCGCAACGAATAAAGATCTTGAGAAGGCTGTTGAGGCGGGCGAGTTCCGGGAAGATCTCTATTATCGTCTCAGCGTTTTCCCCGTGCAGGTTCCACCCCTGCGCCGACGCGGTGACGATGTCGTTATGCTGGCCGTGCATTTTCTTGAGCAAACCTGCCGGGACTTCGGCCGCCCCCTCCCGGCCCTCACGCAGGGTCAGGTGGAACAGCTCAGGCGTTATGACTGGCCGGGTAACGTGAGGGAGCTGAAAAATGTTATCGAGCGCGCTGTCATTCTTTCCACCGGCGATACTTTGCGCCTGGATCTGGCCACATCCGAAGCAGACCTGGTGCCCGAAAACGATGAGCCGGCAATGCCGCGGGCTGAGCGGAGCTACCTGACGGAAGCTGAAATGAAAGCGCAACAAAAATCGAACTTGCTGGCGGCTCTCGACGCGGCCGACTGGCGCGTATCAGGTGCAGGCGGCGCCGCGGAGATGCTGGGGATCAAGCCCAGCACCCTGTCGGATCGTATTCGTTCCATGGGCCTTGCGCGTCCTGCCAGCCAGTAGACTTGGATTCATGCGATTCCCCCGGTATCTGCTCTATGCCCTGATGTGGCTTCTGTCGGCACCCCTGGTGTCCGCGGTTGCTTTGGCGGAGGTATTGAGTGAGCCGCCGGCACCCGTTGCCCGGATTCTGAAGGCCTATAACCTGCCGTCGCACAGTTACAGTGCCTGGGTACAGTCTGTGGATGCCGATGAGCCTGTGCTGGCTGTCAATGCCGATGTGCCCCGTAATCCGGCATCGACCATCAAGTTACTGACAACCTTTCTCGCCCTTGAGGATCTCGGTCCCGCTTACAAATGGAGCACGGAAGTCTACCTGGGTGGCAGTCTGCAAAAGGGTCGTCTGGCAGGAGATCTTTACCTGAAGGGCTATGGAGATCCTTATCTGGTGACGGAGCGGGTCTGGCTCTTGCTGCGAGCGTTGCGGCAGCGGGGCTTGCAGGATATAGCCGGCGATTTGATCATCGATAACAGCTATTTTGATTTGCCCGATGCCAGTTCGGGAAGCTTCGACGGCCAGCCTTATCGCGTTTACAACGTGGTGCCTGATGCTTTTTTAATCAATTTCCGCGCCATAAGTTTTGTCTTTCGCCCGGAACCCGGGACTAATGGCGTGCAGATTGTTGCTGACCCGGCGCCCGCTAATCTTGAGATTCGCAATCAACTGAAACTTGGACAGGGGCGCTGCAGTGGCTACCAGGCGGGCATTCGCGTCTCTCCGGGTGAAGCGCAGAGCGGCGGTATCGTTACTTTCTCGGGGCAATTTGGGCGTAACTGCCCCGAGTATCGTTTGTCACGTTCGGTGATGCCTTCCGGAGAATTCTCTTACGGCGTTTTCCGGGGGCTCTGGGAGGAGACTGGCGGTGAGTTGTCGGGTGGCTATCGCAAAGCTTTGGTGCCCGAGGATTCGGAGCCTTTCTACGCATTCGATTCGCCGCCTGTGAGCGAAATAATCCGCCGGGTCAACAAATGGAGTAACAACGTCATGACCCGGCAAATATTTCTGACCATGGGGGCAGAAAAATACGGCGCGCCCGCCACCATAGAAAAAGCGCGAGATGCAGCCGCCTCGGCGCTGGCCAGTCGCGGTCTGGATTTTCCGGAGCTCACCCTGGACAACGGCGCTGGCCTGTCCCGGGAAACCCGCATCTCCGCCCGCAATCTGAGCCGTGTCCTTTTAGCGGGTCACAACAGTCCCTTCAAGGCCGAGTATGAGTCCTCCCTGGCGCTTTCAGGTTTGGACGGCACCATGCGTCGGCGTTTCCGCGACGATGAATTAACGGGCAAGTCTCATTTGAAAACGGGTCGTCTAAACGGCGTATTCGCTATGGCGGGCTATGTGCAGGCGGAATCCGGTCGGGAATTTGTGGTGGTTGCGATCCAGAATCATCCCCAGGCACATCGCGGTCCCGGTGAAGAGGCGCATAGCGCCCTGATGCGCTGGGTCTACAGGCAATGATCCGACGACTGTTGTTGCCGGGTCTGTTCGCCTGTCTGGTTATGCTGCAGGCAGTCGCCGAGACTGCCTACGTCACCGACCGGCTTCGACTGGGTGTACATGCAGCTCCCGATACCAGTGATCGTGCCTTTGTCTCTTTGAATAGCGGCGAGGCGGTGGAAGTCCTCGAGCGAAGCCGATCCTTTGTGCGCGTGCGGCTCCCCGATGGCCGGGAAGGCTGGGTGGTTGCCGCATATCTGCTGGACGAAGAACCCGCCGTGCTACAGCTGGCCCAGCTTACGGCCGAGCGTGACCAACTGGCAGCTGAGCTGAATGCCCGCCAGGGCAACAGCGCTGATCAGGCTGTCGCTATGAAGCAGCTGCGTGACGAGGCCCGGGAGGCTCGTAGCCAGGAGGCGACAGTGCGGGCTGAACTGGCGGAACTGCGCCAGGCAACGGATGAGCTGAGGGCGCAGGCGGCCCGCAGTCGGTTCAGTGCGCCCCTGGGCTGGCTCGTCATTGCAACGATTGGCGCCTGTTTGCTTGGTGCACTGATTGCCTGGCGGTGGTTCGATCGCCGCAGTCGCAGCCGGCATGGCGGATTTCGCATATATTGAGTCGTCGTGTGGGTTTGCAGCCTGGCGTGGTTTTCGCGCTAGAATGGTTAACACGGGGCAACAATAACAACGCCAATGGGGAGGCGCCCGTATGAAACTGATTACCGCAATTATCAAACCCTTTCGCCTTGATGACGTGCGAAACGCCTTGTCTGAGGTCGGCGTCAATGGGATGACAGTGAGTGAAGTTAAGGGTTTCGGCAGACAGCGCGGCCACACGGAACTGTATCGCGGCGCTGAGTACGTCGTCGATTTTCTTCCCAAGGCTAAGGTCGAGGCCGCTGTCGCTGATGACCTGGTTGAACGGGCTGTTGAGGCAATTGCCGACGCGGCTCGAACGGGTAAGGTAGGCGACGGCAAGATTTTTATTACTCCGCTGGAGCAAGCCATCCGTATTCGCACGGGCGAGACGGACGACAGCGCACTGTAGCGCGTGCGGCCGGCAGGCCGCAGTTAGGGGGCAGACAATGAAAGGGCTGATTCGGGCAACCACCGTGTTGCTGTTGTGCTTGTTCTCAGGCATTGCATCTGCTGATGGCGTGGACTCAGGAGACACCGCATGGATGTTGACGTCCACTGCGCTGGTCCTGTTCATGACCCTGCCGGGTCTGGCGCTTTTTTACAGTGGCCTGGTGCGCGGGCGCAATGTCCTTTCCGTGCTCATGCAGTGTTTCGCCATTGCCTGCATGATTACAGTGCTTTGGGTACTGGCCGGCTATACCCTGTTCGCGACAGACGGTGGCGGCGCGCAGAATTTTATTGGCGGCCTGTCCAAGGTTTTTCTGGCCGGTGTTACCGCTGACTCTGTCGAGGGCACGATGCCCGAGACTGTGTTCATCATGTTCCAGCTCACCTTTGCCATCATCACGCCCGCATTAATCGTGGGCGGGTTTGCGGAGCGCATGCGTTTTAGCGCGATGATGTTGTTTTCGGCCCTGTGGTTCTTTGTCGTTTATCTGCCCGTTGCCCACTGGGTCTGGGGCGGTGGTTGGCTCGCAGAGCGCAGTTTCATGGACTTCGCCGGTGGCGCGGTTGTGCACATTAATGCCGGAATTGCCGCCCTGGTGGCGGCCCTCGTCATGGGTAATCGACGTGGCTTCCCCACCACGCCCATGCCGCCCCATAGTTTGCCCCTGACAGTGACCGGTGCGTGCATGCTGTGGGTTGGATGGTTTGGCTTCAACGCGGGCAGCGCGCTTGCCGCGGACGGTGCAGCGGGCATGGCCATGCTGGTCACGCATATCGGTGCTGCTGCGGGTTCCCTGGCCTGGATGGGCCAGGAATGGATCAAGTTTGGCAAGCCCAGTGTTCTGGGTATTGTCACCGGCATGGTTGCCGGTTTGGGCACGATTACCCCGGCTTCAGGATTCGTTGGCCCCGGGGGTGCTTTGCTCATTGGCCTGATTGCCGGCGTCGTGTGTTTCTGGGCAACACAGTTCATCAAGCGCAAACTGAAAATCGATGACTCCCTGGATGTTTTTCCTGTGCATGGTGTTGGCGGATTTCTCGGCATTCTGTTGACCGCGGTGTTTGCGTCCAGTGAACTGGGCGTATTCAGTGGTCTTGGTTTGCCGGAGGGCCGCACGATTGCTTCGCAGTTTTCCATGCAGGCCATCGGTGCAATGGCAACGGCCGTATGGTGTGGCCTTGCCACTTTCGTGATCTTGAAGATCGTGGGGGCGATGGTTGGTCTGCGGGTTGAAAAAGATGAAGAGACTGAAGGCCTGGACATCGCCCTGCATGACGAACGTGGCTACAATCTGTAGTTAGTGCTTCAGCTGGCTGTCGGGCCTCGCGTTCTGGCCCTTGCTCTGCGCTGGTTGTGCCATATCCTGGCGCCCAGCAGCAGGGTCAGCAGCGCCACATAGATAAGCGGTTCGGTGGCATCCTTCTTGACTTGCCACCAGAAATGCCAGCAGACCAGGATCGTTGCCGGGTAGACCAGTTTGTGCAGCTGAATCCAGCGCTTGCCAAGTCGACTTTGCCAGCCACGCGTAGAGGTGATGGCTAAAGGCAATAACAACATCAAACCCACGAAGCCCACGGTGATAAAGGGTCGATCCAGAATGTCTTCCAGGATCAGCGGCCAGTCAAATTGCTGATCAAGAACCAGATAATTGGCGAAGTGAAGCGTGGCATAGCTGAACGCGAACAGGCCTAGCATCCGCCTGAAGCCAATGGGCCAGGCTTTGCCCAGCACGTAGCGCAATGGCGTCATGGCCAGAGTCGCCAGCAGCAGGCGCAGAGTCCAGATACCAAACTCATCCTGCAAAACTTCAACCGGATTGGGCCCCAGGGAAGGCCCGAAGCCGATCACGCGCAGGCCTATCCAGGCCATAGGTGCGGCGCACAGGAGAAAGACCAGAGGCTTGAGGACAAACCTGATTTGTCGATTGCTTGGCATCCCCTGCTGTCTCCGGTCCCGTCAGCCGGCCTTCAGTAGAATTTTCTTAAATCCATGCCTTCATAAAGGCCGGCGACCTGCTCAGCGTAGCCGTTGAACATGAGCGTCGGTTTCTTTTCGCCAAAAAAGCCCGTGCCGATGGTTCTTTCCTTGGCCTGGCTCCAGCGGGGATGATCGACCTCTGGATTTACGTTGGCATAGAAGCCGTATTCGCGCGGAGCGGACAGGTTCCAGGTCGTGGGCGGTTCCTTTTCAGTAAAGCTGATGCGCACGATGGACTTAATGCTCTTAAAGCCATACTTCCAGGGCACAACAAGTCTGATGGGGGCGCCGTTCTG